>NZ_JBIAHA010000004.1:0-342977 GCF_042870175.1 Streptomyces sp. NPDC006643
GGTGAAGGTCAGGCGGCGCTGAGGTGCCCGGCGGGGGGGGGGGGCCCCCCCCCCCCCCCGCCCCGGCGCCCCCCCCCCCCCCCCCCCCCCCCCCCCCCCCCCCCCGACGTGCGGTTCTCGAAAGTGCCGGACCGCGCCGCCGCTCAGTGGCTGGGACCGCGCCCGCCACCGCGTCGCCGGTCGTCCTGTCCGGGGGCGTCGTACTCGACCTGCTCCTTGCGGACGTCGGCCGACACCTCCTTCTGCTCGGTGACCTTCTCGGTCTCCAGGTGCACGCGCTCCACCGGCACGGCCTCCTTACGGACGACCGCCTCCTCGGCGTGCAGGATCACCTCGGTCTCGGCGTTGCCCATGGGGGACCGGCCGATCGTCCGGTCGCCCGGCTTGATGGGCTCGCGCACGACGCGGACCTCTTCGTGGGTGATCGGCACGGTGGTCGTGACGTTCTCGGTCACCACGACCTTCCGGAGCCGCGCCCGGCCGGACTCGTGCTCCTCGGTGCCGACCCGGAGCCGCTCCTCCGAACGCACCATTTCCTCGTCGCCGCGACCGGTGGCGGGAGGGGTCGCGGCCTTGGCGGTGTCGGTACGGCCCTGCGCGCCGTTACCGCTCGCGGTGTCCTGGTCCATCGTGGTGTCCTTGTCCTTCGCGGCGTTGCCGGGGGCGGGGCTCATACCCGGTGTCCCGCCGCTGCGCCCGGCGGGGCGGGTGAGGCCGTAGTGGTCGTACAGCTCCTGCTCCTGGGCGACGTCGAGGTGCTCGTCGGCGTCCATCCGGGGGGCTTCCTTGACCAGTTCCTTGGCGTGCGGGAACCGGAGACCGTTCGCGTCGCGGGTCGCGCCCGACAGGGGCACGAAGGACTCCTTCATCCCGAACATGCCGGTCTTGACCGTCACCCACTCGGCGCGGCCTGTCTCGTTGTCCAGGTACGCCTGCTCGACACTGCCTATCTTCTCCCCGGCGGCGTCGTAGGCGGTCAGGCCGGTGAGTTCACCCACGTGGTGGAAGACATCGTCGGCTGCCATCAGTGATCACTCCTTGGCGGCGAGCCGGCGGGGTCCGGTATCCCCGCACGTCGGCTGACTCGCGTATCTCCATGCGGCACCTGCTGACGGCGGGCGGCAACCAGGGGAAACGCCCCTTTGACCCGTCCGGGGGACAAAGGGGCGCCCCACACGCCCCGCTGGGCTCCAGGCAAATCGGTCGGCGGATTCAGCCATTCGGGTGACCCCTCGTACGGAGCGCTGGCCGACGCTCACACGTTGTGCATGTACGAGGACGGAAAGGAGTCACCGATCATGCCCGTCGCGCCCGTCATGCCGATCACATCGTTCAGGCCGTTGACACCGATCGCGACGTTCACGCCGATCGCGCCGATCACGTCGATCGCGCCGACGGATCGATCAGCCGCCGGACACCGCTGTCCACACGGCGGTGTCAGGGGCGAGCATGTCCCCCTCCAGGCTGTCGCTGGCGAGCAGCACGGTGCCGTCCGGCAGCGGCAGGGGTGTCCCGGAGAGATTGATCCGGCATTCGAACCGGCCCTTGCGGAAGGCGAGTTCGCCGTCGCGGGCGGGCAGCCAGCCGAACGACTCGTCGCCCCGGAAGCGGGTGCGTACGGACAGGGCCGTGCGGTACAGCTCCAGGAAGGAGTCCGGCCGGCCGGTCTGGACGTCGACCGCGTACTCGCCCCAGCCGGCCGGCTGCGGGAGCCAGCTGCCGCCCGGTCCGAAGCCGTGGCTGCCGCCGGAGCGGGTCCACGGAAGCGGGATACGGCAGCCGTCGCGGCCCCGGGTGGTGCGTCCGGTCCGCTCCCACATGGGGTCGCGCAGCGCGTCGTCGGGCAGGTCGAAGACCTCGGGGAGGCCGAGCTCCTCGCCCTGGTAGAGGTAGGCGCTGCCGGGCAGGGCGAGGGTCAGGAGCGCGGCGGCCCTGGACCGCCGGTCACCGAGGGCGTCGTCGGGTGCGGGGTCGGTGCCGCCGCCGGACAGCCAGGCGCGGTAGTCGATGCCCTGGGGAAGGGCGTAGCGGGTGCGGTGGCGTACGACGTCGTGGTTGGAGAGCACCCAGGTGGGCAGGGTGCCGACCGCTCGGGCGCCGCTGAGGGAGGTGTCGATGACCTTCCTGAACTCCTCGGCGTCCCAGGGACAGCGCAGATGGAAGAAGTTGAATGCCTGGTGGAGCTCGTCGGGGCGGGTGTAGAGGGGCAGCCGGGCCGCGCTGACGCCCGCTTCGGCGACGGTGATCCGGGGAGGCGCGTAGGAGTCGATGATCTTGCGCCAGGCCCGGTATATCTCGTGGACCTCGTCGCGGTCCCAGAAGGGGTGGTCCTCTCCCTCGGTCGGGGAGTTGAGGGAGGCGGAGTCGCGTCCCCCGGTGTCCCGCAGGGGCTCCACGAGGTCCTTGCGCAGGCCGTGGGCGACGTCGACGCGGAAGCCGTCGGCCCCGAGGTCGAGCCAGAAGCGCAGGATGCCCTCGAAGTCGGCGAGGACGTCCGAGTTCTCCCAGTTCAGGTCGGGCTGCTCGGCGGAGAAGATGTGCATGTACCACTGGCCGTCCGGCACGCGCGTCCAGGCGCCGCCGCCGAATTTCGACTTCCAGTCGGCCGGCGGCAGGCTCCCGTCCGGGCCCCGCCCCTCGCGGAAGATGAAGCGGTCCCTGGCCGGTGAGCCGGGCGGTGAGGCGAGGGCTTCCACGAACCAGGGGTGCTGGTCGGAGCAGTGGTTGGGCACGACGTCGACGATGACCTTGAGGCCGAGGCCGTGGGCGCGCCGTACGAGGTGGCGGAAGTCGTCGAGGGTGCCGTGCCGGGGGTCGACGCCCCGGTAGTCCGAGACGTCGTAGCCGGCGTCGGTCCAGGGCGAGGGGTAGAAGGGGGTGAGCCACAGGGCGTCGACGCCGAGTCCGGCGAGATGGTCGAGCCGGTCCGTGATCCCGCGGAGATCGCCGATCCCGTCGCCGTCCGCGTCGGCGAAGCTCGGGACGTAAACCTGGTAGACGACGGCCTCGCGCCACCAGTCGGGGGCCGGCCCTGACAGATGGCCGCCGGGGGTGTCGAGGGTGTTCGGGATCACGGGTGCCTCTCGTACTGAACTTCGGTCCGGTCATGCGTGTGACGTGGGTGTCTCGCGTGACGCGTGGTGCGTCCTACGGGGACACCCTTTCACCGCCTGGTCCCAGGCTGAAGGTCACCCGTTCGATGTTATGGAAGGGATGTCCGAGACGGCGCCTGTTCCCGGGGTGGCGCTGCTCACCACCCCCGACCGCCCGGTCAGGGGTGGTTCCGGCGCGGACACGGGCACCGGGGCGCCGTACGGCTACTCCATGAGGAAGACCTGCTCCATGGGGGTCCACCAGTCGTCGGGCCCGGCCTCGGGGACCTTCTCCTGGCAGGGGTCGGTCAGCTTCCACCACTCCTGGGTCGCCTCGTCGCCGGCGATCGCCGCGAGATCGGCGGTCAGGTCGTCGCCGTGGTATTCGAAGTAGCCGAAGAGCCGGTCGCCGAGCAGATGGATCGAGTAGTTGGCGATATGGGCGGCCCGCAGCCGGGCCAGTACGGGCTCCGGTACGGCCCGGTGCAGCTCCCGGTACTCGGCCAGCTTCTCCGGCCGCACCCTGATCACCTGCGCGATGCGCCGCATGAGCCCGCCGCCCCTGTCCGTCGCTGATCCATGTGCCGCCCGATCACTCCGATGCCGGGGCCGGAGCCTGGGTGGCGTCGGCGCGCGGCGCGGGCACGGCGGCGCCTCGTCCCGCGTGGGTGTAGAAGACGGACTTGTTCTGCTTGCTGCGATGGGCCTCGGACTTGGCGACGAGCAGTTCCAGCGCGTTGCGCACCACGTTGATGTTGGAGTTGCGCGCCGGATGGTCCGCGGCGAGTTCGGCCGAGATCTCCGCGGCCGAGCGGGGCTCGCCGTGCGCGGCCAGCAGCGTGCCGAGCAACTGGGCGAGGCTGGGCTGCTTCTCGGTGGTTCTGGCCTTCGGCGAGGCCTTCGCGGACGCCTTCTTGGCAGCGGCCTTCCCGCCGGCCCTGTCCGGTGTCTTCGGGGCGCGCTTCGCCGTCCGTGCCCCGGCCGCCTTCGCCGCGCGCGCGGCGCCGGACCCGGCGCCTTCGGCGAACACCCGCTGCACGCCCAGCAGCAGAGCGTGGTCCCGCTCCAGCGTGTCCAACTGGCCCTGAAGGGTGTCGATCTCGGCACGGAGACGTTTCTGCTCCGCTTCGTTGCGCTCCAGATCGCCGGCGATCTGGACCTCGTACTGGGACTGGACGCTTGTGAACTCGGTGACGGCACTGCCGGACATGAATGGCTCGCTTCCTGTGGATGGCCTCAGCATGGCCTCCCCCGTTGCCCGCGATGGTACTTCTGCCGGAGTGGCCGCACGGCGGCGGTCCATCGGGTAACAGCTTGCTGAACCATGCGTGGTTGCTCGGCGGGCCCGGGGGGCAAGTGCACCTTGAGCGGCGATGTCGCCGCGACCGTCGAACAAGAGTGAGGGCCGGGATGGGTGACATGTGGGTATTCGCGGTCGAGTCGGGCCATGTGCCGGGTATGGACCTCACCGGTTACAGCGTCCATGCGACCGACGGGACGGTGGGCAGTGTGGACAGACAGTCCGAGGACTCCCCGTTCGAGCACCTGGTGGTGGACACCGGGATGTGGGTCTTCGGAAAGAGCCTCGTCATTCCCGCCGGGCTGGTGACCTCGATCGATCCGGCCGCGCGGGTGATCCAGGTCGGCTGTACGAAGTCGACCGTCAAGGGCGCTCCGGTGTTCGAGCGCGACCACGACACCAGGGATCCGGGCTACCTGGGCAGCCTGAGCACTTACTACACCTCTTTGGTTACTACTTCCTGATACGTCGTCATACGCACCAGCGCCCCGGCAGGACGCTGCCGGGGCGCTGGTGGACACACGTGGTGGTGTCCCTGGGCGAGGTGCCCTAGGCGGGGACGATGTTCTCCGCCTGGGGGCCCTTCTGACCCTGCGTGACCTCGAAGGTCACCTTCTGGCCCTCCTGGAGCTCACGGAAGCCCTGGGTGGCGATGTTGGAGTAGTGGGCGAAGACGTCGGGGCCTCCACCGTCCTGCTCAATGAAACCGAAGCCTTTTTCCGAGTTGAACCACTTGACGGTACCGCTGGCCATGTGTCCTCCAAAGGACTCATTACGGTCCCCGCACCGTGCGGGAACCGGAGGTGATCGCCCTGGTCCTCAGAGACGTTGAACAGCCGAATCGCCCGCGACTGTGATCACGGGCGACAAAGTACTTCGGAACCACGACAGCTGAAGCTGACGCTACACGTCTCCTCGCTTTCAGACCACAGAAACGATCAAGCGTGACGTCCGACAACACCCGCACAGTGCAGTGACCGCGTGCCGGGCGCCGCGTTATGTCCCCCAGGAGAGGGAAGCGTCCGAGAATGTCCCCTGCCCCCGTCGCGTGTCGGAACTGTCGGTAGGCTGAGGGTGATGTTCACCCCACAGGGCCCGACCCTTCGCGAACTGACCGTGCAGGCGCTCTCGTCGACCGAGCGCGGTTACGACCTGCTCGCCCCGAAGTTCGACCTGACCCCGTTCCGCACTCCGGACAGCGTGCTGGACGGCGTGGCCGACGCACTCGGGGCGCTCGGCCCCTTCCGGGCCGGACTGGACATCTGCTGCGGGACAGGAGCGGGTCTGGACGTCCTGCGGGAGGTGTGTGTCGAGCGGGTCACCGGGGTCGACTTCAGCGCCGGCATGCTCGCCACGGCCAGATCCACCCTGCTGCCCAAAGAGGGGCCGGACAGGGCCGGTTCGAACGGGGACCGTACGGGCGGGCCCGCCGTCGATCTCGTACGGGCCGACGCCCGCGCCCTTCCTTTCGGCGCCGCCTTCGACGTGGCCGTGAGTTTCGGCGCGTTCGGCCACTTCCTGCCGGCGGAGCGGCCCGCGCTCTTCACCCGGGTGCGTGAAGTCCTGCGGCCCGGCGGGGTTTTCGTCTTCCCGGTGCTCGCGCCGCCGCGTGTCGGCTCGGGGCTGTACTGGACGCTCTGGGGGTTCGACGCGGTGATGCGGGCGCGCAACGCCGTGTGGCGCCCGCCGTTCGTCATGTATTACCGCACCTTCCGCCTCGCCGACGTGGTCGACGAGTTGACCCGTACGGGCTTCGAGGTGGATCTCGTCGCGCTCGACGCGCTCGGGCGGCTGCCGGACGGAAGCCCGCGCGGTCGTGTGGTGGTCGCGCGTCGGCCGTGAGGTCTCAGACCGCCGGCCGGGGGCCTTCGCCACGGCGCCAGGCCCAGCCGAGCATGACGACGGAGGCGAGCGCGGCGAAGGCGCACCAGGTCGAGACGAACTCCAGCCGCCAGACCACCGCGCAGATCACCGCCCCCACGGCGACCAGGACACCGAGGAACCGCACCGTCCGGTCGGCGGAGAGCAGCAGTGCCCCGATGGTGGCGAGGAGATAGCCGGCCACGACGATCTCCGGTTGCGGCAGATGGACGGCGTAACCGATGGTGTGGCCCCGGATGTCGGCCGTCACCGCCCGGGTGGCGAGGTAGTAGGAGAGCACGGCGGCGGTGGCGACGCCTGCGGCGAGGGGCACGGCGAGCCGGCGGCGGGAGCCCGGTGGTGAGGCGAGCAGTACGGCCAGCGGGACCCAGAGCGCCAGCAGGGGCATCGCGATGACGGCCCACGCGGTGGTGGCGGGTCCCTCGCCGCCGCCCGAGTCCCATACGACGGCTTCGACGATCTGGTGGGCGCCGAGCAGCAGGGGCAGTGCGGCGAGCGGCAGATCGCGGATCCGGCGTACCCGCGCGACGCAGGCCACTCCGATCGCGCTGATACAGACACCCGCGGTGAGGTCGGCGGTCGCGCTCCAGCACATCGCGTCATCCAGGGACCGAAAGGGACGGTGATGATGTGATCACCGTATAGCGGTCCTGATCGTACGGTTCCGGAGAGCGTCCGGGTGGGTGACACGACTGTGGCGCGGGGCCGGGGTGAGGGGCGGGGTGAGGACGGAATGGAGGGCCGACGGCAGTGCCGTCGGCCCTCCGTGGTGCGGTTTCGCCGTTGTCAGATCCTGCCGCCGGTCAGCCGGGAGAGGGGACCCCGCGGCTTGGCCGTCTGCCGCCCGAGGGCGAAGGCACCGCCGGCCAGGCCGACGACACCCGCGGCGGCTCCCGCCGCCACGATCTTGCGGTGTTTGACGACGGTCCACGCGACGGTGGCCTTGGTGGCCGCCTTGCCCGCCGTCGACGCGACGGCCTGCCGGCCGCTCGCCCAGCCGGCGGTGGCGGCACGTTTGGTCGCCTCGCCGGCCGATCGCACACCCGCTTCGGCGGATTTCTCCGCCGCTCGCGCGGAGGATTTGGCCTTGGAGGCCGCGAGCGCCGAGTTCGTCCTGGCACGGTCCACGGCGTCGCCGGTGCTCTGGCGCCCCTTGGCGGCAGCCGACTCGATGTGCGCGCCGACCTTCGCCGCCGTACCGTTCACGTTCCTGTTCGCTTCGCTGTCCTCATTCATGAGGTTCGTGTTGCCGCTCGATGTGCCCTGAAACACCGGGCCTTGGCCGGGCCCCTGTGTTCACGTCACATCTGCTGCCAGAGCGCGGGGACGTTCGGGGGCTGCCAGCCGGGCTGTGCCTGGTGGGCCTGGAGGCACCGGTAGGTGGCGCCGCCGTAGGTGACCTGCGCGCCCGCCGCGTAGACGGTGCCCGCGGCCCATGTCCCGCCCGGCTCACCGGGGTCGCCGGGGCCGGGTCCCGTGGTGGTCTTGAGCGTCAGGGCGTACGCCTGGAGTAGCGGGTTGATGGGCTGGTAGAAGGTCGTGCCGCCGGACGAGCAGTTGCCGGAGCCGCCGGAGGTGACGCCCTGGGCCTGGCTGCCGGAGATGTAGGAGCCGCCGGAGTCGCCGGGTTCGGCGCAGACGGTGGTGCGGGTCACCCCGGAAATGGTGCCTTCGGGGTAGGTGACGCTGGTGTTGTGCTGCTGGATGACGCCGCAGTGCCAGCCGGTGGTGGAGCCCGACCGGCAGACCGAGGCGCCCACGGGTGACTGGGTGGAGCCGGTGACCTGGACGTCGCCGCCCTGGCCCTTGACGTACGGGGTGGAGGTCCAGTTGCTGTTGGTGGCGACCCAGGCGGTGTCGCGGCCGGGGAAGGTGGAGGCCTGGAAGGAGCCCTGCGCGACCTGGTTGAAGCCGCTGGTGGTGGTGCCGGGGCGACCGCAGTGGCCGGCGGTGGCGAAGCCCTGCTGGGTGCCCTTGGTGATGGCGAAGCCGACGGAGCACCGGCCGCTGCCGTTCATGTAGTACGCGTCGCCGCCCCGGATGTCGTGGAGCGGCCGGGGCCGGTCGGCGGATCTCTCGACGCGGACGAGGGCGCGGTCGATTCCGGCGGCGGCGATGAGGTCGTGTGCGGCGGCGGGCCGGACGGCCTGGACGACCAGGGTGTTGGTGCGGACGTCGACGTACCGGACGGGAGCGTCGACCGCCGTGGGTAGGGCGGCGGTTCGGGAGGCGGCCCGGTCCGCGGCGGTCGACGCGGCTTCGAGTGCGGCGAGTGAGTGCGGTACGACGGTTGCCCGCGCGCCCTGGGCCTCGATGGCGGGGATGTCGGCGGGGTCGGTGGTGGCGACGGTGAGCCCGGCGGATTCGGCGCCCCGTACCCAGGCGCCGGCGTAGGCGTCGCCGAGTGCGAGGCGGAGCCGGCCGGCGGTCGCGCCCGCGCGCGCCTCGTTGGCGAGCCGGTCACGGGCCTGGGCGTGGGTGAGCCCGAGGTCGCGCGCCATCGCGCTCAGCAGCGCGGGCGTGGCGTCGGCGACGGCCACCGTGTCGACGGGGCTCGCGTTGCCGGCGGTGTCGGCGGTGCGGGCCGACGCGGTGCCCGGCAGTCCGGCCAGTACGAGTGCGCCGATGGCGGCGAGCGCGGCGCAGGCGCTCGCGGCGGGTCTGTGTCGGTGGAGCGCGGGCATGGGTGTGCGCATGGGGAGTCTCCTCGGTTTCGGTGCGGGGAGCGGGTGGGGAGGTACCGAAACCGTAGGAGTGGTCAACTGCCGTTCATAAGATGCCAGTTCTCCCTCTGCACGGCGTTATGGAAGGCGGCCCCCACCGGGCGGAGGGTGCCGGGCGGCAGTGAGGCGAGAGGGCCGTGCCCGCCGTCGAGCCAGTCCGCGTAGCTCTCGCTGCGCTCCGCCGCCTGGGCGTGGGCGGCGCGTGCCTCCTCGTAGACGGCGGGCGCGCTGTCGGCGGCCCGCGCCGCCGGGTGCCAGCCGAGCAGATGACGCCAGCTCAGCGGGGTGCCGGCCAGCGGCCGGGTGACCAGTCCGGAGGTGGTGGGGAAAGTGGCGCGGCAGAGTCCGACGGCGCGGCCGACCTGGACGAGATGGACGCAGGAGGCGGTGTCGGTCTCGTACACGCTCGTGGGGGTGAAGCCCGCGCGGGCGCAGGCGGCGGTGAAGCAGTCGCTGAAACAGCCGTCGCCGGGTACGTCGGTCCATGCCTCGTCGGCGAGTTCGGCGAGTCCGATCTCCTGGCGGCCGGCCAGCGGGTGACCGGCGGCGAGCATCACGAAGACGGGGTCGCTGGCGATTTCGCGCCACTCCAGCCGTTCGCCGTCGGGCGGCGCGCTCGCTCCGCAGCAGCCGATCAGCGCGTAGTCGATCCGGCCCTCGGCGACCGAGGTGGCGATCTCCCGTTCGGACCATGTGGTGTACGTGGTGACGGGAACGCCGGGGTGGGCGGAGACGAGCCGGTCGACAAGTCCGCCGAGGAGCGGGCCGTGGGTGCCGCCGAGGCGGAAGCGGCGGCTCTCCTGCGAGGTACGGGCGAACCGGACGGCGTCCTGCTGGAGTTCGGACACGGCGGGCAGCACGATCTTGGCGCGTGCCAGGACGAGTTCGCCGAGCGGTGTCGTACGCACGCCGTGCCGTCCACGGTCGAACAGCCGCCCGCCCAGCGTGCTTTCGATCCGCTTCAGCTGCGCGCTGAGGGCCGGCTGGGCGAGGCCGAGCGCGGATGCGGCCTTGGTGAGGCTGCCCGCGT
The DNA here is from genome assembly GCF_042870175.1 of Streptomyces sp. NPDC006643. NCBI lineage: Bacteria > Bacillati > Actinomycetota > Actinomycetes > Kitasatosporales > Streptomycetaceae > Streptomyces > Streptomyces sp. NPDC006643. Next base: position 10,027 of record NZ_JBIAHA010000004.1, read on the forward strand.
CGGCTATCGCCCGTATCGTCTTGAGATGCCGCAACTCCAGCTCCATGAGGCGAGCTTGGACTTCGACCGGTTCGAGGGCAATAGCACGGTCCAGACCAATAGCGGCGCCGCTGCATACGCCGGGAGCATGTACGCCGGAGCACGCGCCCGGGTACGCGCCCCGTGTACGCGTCCGATGAGCGGGCCCGTCAGTCCGATACCCGCCTCAGATGGATCGCCGTACTGGCCCAGTCCCCCGCCGGCAGCTCCAGTGGCAGTCCGTGCGCCGTCAGAACGGTCGCGTGGTGCGACACCCCGGTCGCCACGTCCCGGTAGACGGCGGCCGGTTCGAGTCCGGCGAGCGGGACGGGCAGCTCCGGGCGCCCCCGGCGCGGCGCCCGCTGCCAGGCGAGCACCAGGGCCTCCGCCCGGTCGGGCGACGTGTACTGGACGACGGTGGGGCCGTCGTCCACCGGCGCCCGCAGCCGGTGCTGGATCCCGTGCTGCACCAGATGGCGGACCTGCTTGTACGCGGCCACGAACCCGGCCGCCTCGGCGGTCTCCTCCCGCGACCAGCGGGCGAGGTCGCCGCCGACGGCCAGCACCCCGGCCATCGCGACATGGAAGCGGAAGGCCAACGGCACGGTGCGCGCGGTGAGTTCGTTGGGCACATCGGTCACCCACGCGGCCATGGTCGAGGCCGGGTAGAGCTGGCTGTAGCCGTGCTGGATGCCGATCCGGTCGGCCGCGTCGGTGTTGTCGGAGGGCCACGCCTGGTCCGTACGGGACAGGATGCCGAGGTCCACGCGACCGCCGCCGCCGCTGCACGCCTCGATACGCAGCCGGGGGTGGTCGGCGCGCAGCCGGTCGACGACGCGGTAGAGGTTGTGCACGTAACGGCTCCACAGCCGGTCGTCACCGTCGGGGCCACTGTTCGCGGGGCCGACCTCGCTGAAGGACCGGTTCATGTCCCACTTGAGGAAGTCGATGCCGTTGTCGGCGACGAGTGCGGTGAGCCACCCGTAGGCCCAGTCGGCCACGTCGTCCCGGGCGAAGTTGAGCACGAGCTGGTTGCGCAGCTCGGTACGCGTACGGTGCGGGAAGTGCAGGACCCAGTCGGGGTGCGCGCGGTAGAGGTCGCTGTCGGCGTTGACCATCTCCGGTTCGACCCAGAGACCGAAGAGCATGCCGAGCCGGTGCACCTCGTCGGCCAGCGGGGTGAGGCCCTTGGGGAAGCGGTCGGGTGACGGCGTCCAGTCGCCGAGTCCGGCCCGGTCGCTACGCCGGGCGCCGAACCAGCCGTCGTCCATGACATACAGCTCGGCGCCCAGCTCGGCGGCCCGTGCGGCGAGGGCGAGTTGGCGCTTCTCGTCGAAGTCGAAGCCGGTGGCTTCCCAGGAGTTGTAGAGGACGGGACGGATCTCGTCGGGGTGCGGCAGGACATGGGCGCGGATGTACGCGTGCCAGGCGCGGCTCGCCGCGCCGAAGCCGCCGTCGGTGTACAGCCCGGCGAAGCGCGGCGTGGTGTGGGTCCGGCCGGGGCCCAGGCGCAGGGTCGTGGAGTCGTGTCCGGCGCCGCCGGTGAAGCCGGCGCGGCCGTCGGAGGCGGTGCGCTGGGCGGTGATGCGCCAACTGCCGCTCCAGGCCAGGGCGGCGCTCCACACCTGGCCGTGATCCTCGCTCGCGTCGCCGTCGTCCAGCATGACCCAGGGGTTGGCGTGGTGGCTGGATATGCCGCGCCTGCTGGTCAGTACGGTCTCGCCGAACGGCAGTGTCTCGCGCCCGAGTTGGGTCTCGGCGGCCCACTGCCCGGTGACATGGCTGAGCCGGTGGCCGGCGCGCGGCGGCAGGGTCCAGGCCGCCGAGTCGGCGCGCAGCACGACGATGTCGTCGGTGCCGGTGTTGCGCAGGGTGGTCCAGCGTTCGATCACGTCGCTGTCGTCGTACACGCGGTAGTGCAGGCCGATACCGAGCGGATAGTGGCGGTCGCGGAAGTTCAGGTCCAACTCGGCCGCGCCGTCGGGGGTTTCGCGGATCTCGTGGCCCGCGGGCCGCCATTCGACGGCGCGGGTGCCGTCGGCGAACCGGACCTGGAGCGAGGGCACGCCGTAGCGGGCCCCGCCGTCGACCGGCAACTCCTCACCGACGGGCGGGCGGCCCTCGAAGCTGCTGATCTCGCGGTCGGCCGGGGGCTGCCGCGCGGCGATCTCCGCCGCCTCGGCCAGGGTCAGCGAGCCGCCCCAGGCCACATGGCAGGGCGCTCCGCCGCTGTCGATCCGCACCGCGTACGAGGTGTGCGGGGTGTTGATCAACCACAGGGCGGCGTCCGGCGCGCAGGAGATCTGGGGCATGGAGATCCTTACGTTCAGGGGCAGCACTGTGACGGCAGGTAGCCAATCCCGGCCTTTGATCCGCTGTCAAGTGCCCTGCTCCGACAAACTTTTACCTGGGAGGAGGATGATCAACTTCTACTTCGCAGGGTTCCTGCTTTTTTTATTGACAGAGGAAATTAACTCACCTACGTTTCCGGCCATGTCAACGACCGACCAGGTGGAGGCGTTTCCGGCGGCCACCCCCGCCGCCTCCTTGGTCTTCACCACCGTGCTCTCCCAGGGTCCGCTCTCCCGGGTGGAGCTCTCCCGGCGCACCGGCCTCTCGTCGGCCGCCGTGACCAAGGCCGTACGCCCGCTCATGGCGGCGGGCTACTTCGTCGAGGCCGCCGACGACAGCGCGCCGCCGGCTGTCGGACGGCCCGCCAACCCGGTGCGGGTGGACGGCGGCAGGGCCCTGTTCATCGGCGTGAAGGTGACGGCCGACGAGGTGATCGCGGTCCTCGCGGACCTGTGCTGCCGGATCCGGCTGGCCCGCCACGTACCGCTCACCGATCGTGAGCCCGCTGCCGTGATCGCCGTGATCGCCGAGCTGACGGCCGAACTGAGGACGGAGGCCGAGGGGTTCGGCGTCCAGGTGCAGGGTCTCGCGGTCGCGGTGTCCGGCGATGTGGACCGGGCGGCCGGAGCCGTCCGCTACTCGCCCTTCCTCGACTGGCGCGACATCGCGCTGGCCGAACTCACGGCGGCGGCGACCGGTCTGCCGACCACGGTGGACAACGACGTACGGGCGCTGACGGTCGCCGAGCAGTGGTTCGGCGCCGGAGTGGGACTGTCCAACTTCGCCCTGGTCACCGTCGGCGCCGGGATCGGCTGCGGCCTCGTCGTCAACGGGACCGTGGTCTCCGGGGCGCACGGGGTGGCCGGGGAGATCGGCCATCTCTCCATCGACCCGCGAGGGCCGCTGTGTCACTGCGGCAACCGGGGCTGCGTCGAGGCCATCGCCTCCGACTCGGCCATCGTGCGCCGGATCCGGCGTGACACGGGCGAGCCGCTGGCCGGCCCCGCGCAGGCGCTCGAACTGGCGCACGGCGGCAGCCCGGTGGCCCGCGAGGCGTACGCGGACGCGGGCGCGGCGATCGGCCGGGCGATCGGCTCGGTGGTGAATCTGCTCGGACCCGAGCGCGTGATCATCTCGGGCGAAGGACTCGCGGCGTACGACCTGTTCGCCGCCCAGATCAAGGAAGCGTTCTCCGCGACCGCTTTCAGTACCGCCGATCAGTGCGACGTGATCACACGTCCGCTGCCGTTCGAGGAGTGGGCGCGCGGGGCCGCGGCCACCGCGATCCAGACCTTCATCGGGTCCGACACCATCCAGGAGAAGCGATGACGCAGCAGAGCCGCATACCCGCAGCCGGTGGTCCCAGGCGACGCAGCGTCGTCAACGGGCTGATGGGAGCGGGAGCTGTCGCCCTCGCCGGGCCCGCCCTCGCGGCGTGCGGCGGCGGTCCTCCCGCCGCCGACCCGAAGACCGTGACGTTCGGTTCCAACGGCGCCGACGCCACACCCAAGAAGGCCTACGCGGCGCTGACCGCGGCCTTCACCAAGGAATCCGAGCTGAAGGTCAAGACCAACACGGTCGACCACGACACCTTCCAGAAGAGCATCTCCAGCTATCTCCAGGGCACCCCGGACGACACGTTCACCTGGTTCGCCGGCTACCGCATGCAGTACTTCGCACAGAAGAAGCTGGCCAGCCCCATTGACGAGGTGTGGGAGACCATCGGCTCCGGGTTCAGCGAGGCCGCGAAGCAGCTCTCCAAGGGCGCCGACGGCAAGTACTACTTCGTCCCGCTGTACAACTACCCGTGGGCCGTCTTCTACCGCAAGAGCGTCTTCGAGGAGCGCGGCTACACACCGCCGGCCACCTGGGCGCAGTTCGTCGCGCTGGCCAAGAAGATGAAGAGGGACGGGCTCTCGCCCATCGCGTCCGGTTACGGCGGCGGCGACAGCTGGTCCATCCTCGGCGCCTTCGACTATCTGAATCTGCGCGCCAACGGCTACGACTTCCACATGGAGTTGATGCGCGGCGACGTCGCGTGGAGCGACCGGCGGATGAGCACCGTGCTCGACCTGTGGCGCGAACTCGCCCCGTACTACCAGCCCGGCGCCGGCGGGCGCTCGTGGCAGGACGCGGCCCAGTCGCTGCTCGACAAGAAGTCCGGCATGGCCGTCATCGGCCTCTTCCTCGGCCAGCAGATCACCGACACGGCGCTGCGCGAGGACATCGACTTCTTCCCGTTCCCCACGATCGACCCCGCGCACGGCATGGAGACCGTCGAGGCGCCGACCGACGGCTTCATGCTCAGCCGTGAGCCCAAGAACGCGGAAGGCGCCCGGAAGTTCCTCGAATTCCTGGGCAGCCCCGAGGCGGAGGGCATCTACATGGGCGTCGACCCGAGCAATGTCGCCGTCCACAGCAAGGCCGACACCAGCACGTACAACGCCCTCCAGAAGAAGTCGGCCGAGCTGATCGGCGCGGCGAAGCACATCACCCAGTTCGGCGACCGGGACAGCGACCCGGGGTTCATCTCCACCGTCGTCCTGCCCGGACTGACGCAGTGGCTCGGCCATCCGGACGACGGGGCCGCCACGCTGAAGAAGATCGAGTCGCAGCGCTCGCGTTTCTTCTCCGGCTGAGCCGGTCCCGACGCCCGACGTCCAACGTCCCACGCACGCCGCCCGCCGTACGCGCGAGCCCCGCGACACCCCCGAGACACCCGAGCCGCCACCCCGTCGACCCGCCCGAGGGACGCCCACCCCTATGACTTCCACACTCGAAGCACCGGAGGAACCGGTCACGCCGGCCGCGCCCCCCGCAGAGGCCCGCCGGCGCAGGCCGCGCCGGCTCGGTCTGCGCGACCGGCTGTTCCTCGGCGTCATCGTCGGTATACCGCTGCTGGCCCTGCTGATCTTCGTCTGGCTGCCCGCGCTCGCCTCCTTCGCGCTCTCCTTCACCAGCTGGGACGGCCTGTCGCTGTCCGACATCGACTGGATCGGCCTGGCCAACTACCGGGAGATCTTCACCAATTACCCGCCGTTCTGGCCGGCGGTCCAGCACAACGTCATCTGGCTGCTGTTCACCGCGCTGCTGCCGACGCCGTTCGGGATCTTCCTCGCGTACCAGCTCGACCGGAAGATCCGCTTCACCCGGATCTACCAGACCGCGATCTTCCTGCCCATGGTGCTGTCCCTCGCGGTGGTCGGACTGATCTGGGAGATCATCTACAACCCGGACAACGGTCTGCTCAACGGCATCATCGGTGCCGCGTCACCCGGCACCCATATCGACTGGCTCGGCGATCCCGACCTCAATCTGTGGGCCGTACTCGTCGCGTCCGCGTGGCGGCACACCGGCTACATCATGATCCTCTATCTGGCCGGGCTCAAAGGCTTCGACCCCGCGCTCAAGGAGGCCGCCGCACTCGACGGCGCCAACGGCCGGCAGACGTTCCTGCGCGTGGTCTTCCCCGCGCTGAAGCCGGTCAACATCGTCATCCTCGTCGTCACGGCGATGGAGTCGCTGCGCGCCTTCGACATCGTGTACGTCCTCGGCGGCGGCATCGGCAGCAAGCCGGGTATGGAACTGCTCTCGCTCCTGATCACCGACAACATCGTCGGCGAGACCAGCCATATCGGCTACGGCTCGGCCATCGCGGTGATCATGCTGCTGGTCTCGCTGACCGCCATCTGCACCTTCCTCGTACAGAACTTCCGCAAGGACAAGGAGGAGGCGTGACCGCGACAGCCACACCTCCGGCCGCCCGGTCACGGGCCCCGCAGGACACCCCTCCCGGCAAGCGCTCACGTCCGCGCCGCCAGACCGGCCGCCATCTCTTCCTCGCCGGGATCTCCCTGCTGTGGCTGGTCCCGCTGCTCTGGGCGATGTACACCTCGCTGCGGCCGTACGAGGACACCGCGCGGAACGGGTATCTGTCCTGGCCGCGCGGTCTGAGCCTGGACAACTTCACCGACGCCTGGGCGCAGTCGGGTCTCGCGCACTTCTTCTGGAACTCGGTGCTCGTCACCGTGCCCGCCGTGCTCGGCACCCTGTTCTTCTCCGCCGCGGTCGCCTTCTACGTGTCGCGCTTCGACTTCCGCTGGAACATCGCGCTGCTGATGCTCTTCACCGCGGGCAATCTGCTCCCCGCCCAGGTGCTCATCACTCCGCTGTACCGGCTGTATCTCCAGTGGAACCTGCCCGGTTGGATGAGCGACTCGTTCCTGCTCTACAACTCCTACTGGGGCATCATCGTCATCCATATCGCCTACCAGTGCGGCTTCTGCACCTTCGTGCTGAGCAACTACATGAAGACGATCCCCAAGGAGATCACCGAGGCCGCGCTCGTGGACGGGGCGCCCGTGTGGCGGCAGTTCTTCCAGATCGTGCTGCCGCTGTGCCGGCCGGCGTTCGCCGCGCTCGCGACGCTGGAGTCGATCTGGATCTACAACGACTTCTTCTGGCCGCTCGTGCTGATCGAAACCGGTGACAAGCGCCCCGTCACCTCCGCGCTCGCCAGCCTGGAGGGGCAGTACTTCACCAATCCCAATCTCATCGCGGCCGGTGCGCTGATGACCGCGATTCCCACGCTGATCGTGTACTTCGCGCTCCAGCGCCAGTTCATCAGCGGTCTGACGATCGGCGCGGGCAAGTAGCTCCCCCCGTACGCCCCGTACCCCCTTCCCCGCACCTCCCCTTCACAGACAAGCAGGAGGCTCCCTCCCATGCGCCCACCCACTCGCACCGTCGCGAGAACTCTGCGCGCCGCGCTCGTCCTCGCCGTCACCGCCGGACTCGCCGCCGCCGTACCGACGACGGCGCAGGCCCAACTCCCCGACCGGGCACCGATCCAGCCGTCCTCGGCGCGGGGCGGGGCACCTGTCGCCGTCGCCGAGAAGCCGTACATGGGCTGGAGCAGCTGGAGCCTCCAGACCACGTCGTACCCGGGGGTGAACCCGGACGGCGACTACAGCTATCTGACCGAGGCGAACGTCAACAAGCAGACGGACGCGCTGGCCTCCAAGCTCAAGAAGTACGGGTACGAGTACATCAACATCGACGCCGGCTGGTGGCGGGGCTGGGACTGGACGCCCGAATTCGACGAGTACGGACGCCAGAAGACCAACACGGAGCGCTTCCCCAGCGGGATGAAGGCGGTCGCGGACCGTATTCACAGCAAGGGCCTCAAGGCCGGGATCTATCTCCCGGTGGGTCTGGAGAAGGAGGGGTACGGCGACGGCAAGCTGAAGATCTGGAACACGGACGACTGCACCACCGGCGACATCGTCCACAGCGATCTGCGGACGACCAACGGCTGGGACAGCTCGTACAAGATCGACTTCTCCCGGCCGTGCGCGCAGAAGTACATCGACTCGCAGGCCCAGCTGATCGCCGACTGGGGTTACGACTTCCTGAAGCTCGACGGAGTGGGCCCCGGGTCCTTCAAGAGCGGTGACAACTACGACAACCGCACGGACGTCGCCGCGTGGCAGAAGGCCATCAAGTCCACCGGGCGGCCCATCCATCTGGAGATCTCCTGGTCGCTCGACATCAACTACGCCAAGGACTGGCAGGCCACGTCCAACGGCTGGCGGGTCGACACGGACGTCGAGTGCTACTGCAACACCCTGGTGTCGTGGGAGAACTCGGTCGAGGACCGGTGGCGTGACACACCGGGCTGGACGCGGTACGCCGGACCCGGTGGCTGGAACGACCTGGACGCGATCAACGTCGGCAACGCCGACATGAGCGGTCTGACCAAGGCCGAGCGGCAGAGCTACATGACCCTGTGGGCGATCGCCAAGTCGCCCCTGTACAGCGGCGACGACCTCACCAAGCTCGACGACTACGGTCTGTCGCTGATGACCAACCGCGATGTGCTGAAGATCAACCAGCAGCCGGGGAAGCCGGCGAAGCCCGTGACCTCGGTCGGCGACGAGCAGGTGTGGGCGTCGCGGAACCCGGACGGCACCTGGACGGTCGCCCTGTTCAACCAGGGGGACTCCGCCTCGCCGGTGACCGCCGACTGGCAGTCGCTCGGCTTCACCGGCCAGGCGTCGGTACGTGACGTGTGGAACCGGGAGAGCCTCGGCCGCCACAAGGACGGCATCACCCAGGCCGTACCGGCGCACGGCTCGCGGCTGTTCACCGTCACCCCGCAGGGGTCGGACCTGAAGACCACCGCGTACGAGGCCGAGGCCCCCGGCAATGTGCTGACCGGCTCGGCGTCCGTCGCCGACTGCGACGAGTGCTCGGGCTCGAAGAAGGTCGGCAACCTCTACGTCGGCGGCAAGGTCCAGTTCACGGACGTCGTCGTCAAGAAGGCGGGCCGCTATCTGGTCAAGGTCGCCTACACCTCGGGCGACCCGCGGTCGATCGGCGTCTCGGCCAACGGCAAGGCGCCCGTCGCGACGGCCTTCCCGGCCACCGGCGGCTGGCAGGCGGTCGACTCGATCAGCGTGCCGGTCACGCTCAAGGCGGGCAGCAACACGATCACCTTCGACAGCGGCGACGGCTACTCGCCGGACATCGACAGGATCGACGTGCCGCGCGGCTGAGTCCCGTTACCCGTTCGTCCGGCCGTCGCCGAACGAGCACGACCGGGGGCGCGGCCTGATCGGCGCCCCCGGTCCGTACCCCGTATCTCCTGTTCCGCAGGTCCGCAGGAATGGAGTTGTCCCATGAACGATCAGCACCCGCCCACGCAGTCCGGCACCGGCCCCACCCGCCCACGCAGTCCGGCACCGGCCCCACCCGGCGTCGCGCGCTCACGCTCGCCGCCGGCGCCGGCGCCCTCACCGCGCTCGGCGCACTGCCCGCCTTCGCCGCCTCCGCGCCGCCGAAGCGCCCCACCAGCTCCCCCATGCTCGCCGAGGGCGAGGGCTCGACGACCCGGATGTGGTACCGCGCGCCGGCCGGGAGGGCGACGATGCTCGAACGGGCCCTGCCGGTCGGCAACGGGCGGCTCGGCGCGCTCGTCGGCAACGATCCCGGGCAGGAACTGATCTTCGTCTCCGACGCCACGATGTGGACCGGCGGCATCAACGACGTACTGGAGCCCGACGGCCAATTCCCCTACGGGCGGGCCGACTTCGGCAGCTTCACCCAGCTGGCCCATGTCACGATCGACATCCCCGACCACGATCTCGGCGCGGTCAACGACTTCCGCCGCGAACTCGACATCGACCAGGGCCTGGTCACCTCCGGCTATGTCCGGTCGGGCGTCAGCTACGAGCGCCGCGTCTTCGCCAGCCACCCGGACGACGTGATCGTCGTCCACTTCTCGCAGCGCGGCGGCGGCCACTACACCGGCACGATCTCGCTCGACGGCACCCATGACGAGAAGACGTCGGCGGACGGCAAGGACGACAGCCTGTTCCTCGGAGCCGAGTTCGCCAACGGGCTGCGCTACGGCGCCGCCGTCACCGCGCGCAGCAGAAGCGGTTCGGTCACCACGGACGGCTCGCGGATCGTCTTCACCCGGTGCGCCGACCTGACCGTCGTCATCAGCGGCGGATCGAACTACGCCCCCGACCACACCACCGGCTACCGGGACCCGGACCTCGATCCGGCCGCGCTCGCCAGGGCCAAGGCCCAGGACGCCGTACGCCACTCGGCGACCACGCTGCTGCACACCCATGTCGCCGACTACCGCGACCAGTTCGAGGGGATGAGGATCTCGCTGGGCCCCTCCACGGGTGAGCAGCGGGCGCTCGACACCTGGGAGCGGCTGAAGCACCGTACGCAGCAGGACGTGCCCGATCCCGAACTCGAAGCGCTGTACCTCCAGTTCGGCCGCTATCTGATGATCAGCAGCTCCCGGGACGGACTGCCGGTCGCCCTCCAGGGTCCGTGGCTGGACGGCAACGACCCGGACTGGATGGGCGATTACCACACCGACATCAACATCCAGATGAACTACTGGATCGCCGACCGGACCGCGCTCTCACGCAATTTCGACGCGTTCACCGACTACTGCCTCGCGCAGCTGCCGGTCTGGTCCGAGCTGACCCGGGCCCACTTCAACGATCCGCGCAACCGGTTCCGCAACTCCTCGGGGAAGGTCGCCGGGTGGACGGTGGCGTACTCGACGAACATCTACGGCGGACTCGGCTGGTGGTGGCATCCGCCGGGCAACGCGTGGCTGTGCAACACGCTCTGGGAGCACTACCAGTACACGCAGGACCTGGAGTTCGTGAAGAAGATCTACGCGATGCTCAAGGGTGCCTGCGAGTTCTGGGAGACCCGGCTGGTGACGATGACGGTCAAGGACCCTTCGAGCGGCGAGGAGCGCGAAGTCCTCGTCGCGGACAACGACTGGTCGCCGGAGCACGGCCCGCAGGACGCGAAGGGCATCACCTACGCGCAGGAGGTGGTGCGCGACCTGTTCGTCAACTACCGCGAGGCCAGTGAACTCCTCGGCAGGGACGCCGAGTTCGCCAGGACGATAGCCGGGCTCCAGGACCGGCTGTATCTGCCGGAGGTCAGCCCGAAGACCGGCTGGCTCCAGGAGTGGATGTCGCCCGACAACCTCGGCGAGACGACGCACCGTCATCTCTCGCCGCTGATCAGCCTGTTCCCCGGTGACCGTATCCGCCCCGGCGACTCGCCCGCGGAACTGGTCAAGGGCGCCACCGAACTCCTCACCGCCCGTGGGATGGAGAGCTTCGGCTGGGCGAACGCCTGGCGCGCCCTGTGCTGGGCGCGGCTGAAGCACGCGGACCACGCGTACGAACTGGTCGTCAACAATCTGCGGCCGTCGGTCGACGGCACCAACGGCACCGCGATGAACCTCTTCGACATCTACGAGGTCGAGAAGGGTCGGGGGATCTTCCAGATCGAGTCCAACTTCGGTACCCCGGCGGCGATGATCGAGATGCTGCTCTACTCGCGGCCCGGCCATATCGAGCTGCTTCCGGCGCTGCCCGCCGCGTGGGCACGGTCCGGTTCGGTCACCGGCATCGGCGCGCGGGGCGGTTTCGTGGTGGATCTGAGCTGGCGGGACGGGAAGGTCCGGGAGGCGAGGATCCGCAGCGTCGGCGGGCGCAGGACGAAGGTCACGGCCGGTGGCGTCTCGCACGACGTGGCGCTGCGCTCGGGGAGAGCCGTCACGCTGCGGAACTTCGGATGAGTGGGGCCGTACGCCGTCGGCTGACCTCGCTGGTGCTGGCGCTCGCCGCGGTGGTGCTCGTACCCGCGCACGTCCCCTCCGCGAGCGCGTCCACCGCGGCCGTCCCTCCCCCGCCCGCGAGATCCACCGTCACCTGGGCGGCGAGCGCGGACCGGATGGGTGAGGCGGCCGGCGACCGGAGTTACCGGCTGATCGTGCGGACGAGCGTGGGCGGTACGGGACTGCGGATCCGGATCTCCAACGCGTTCGGGGACCGGCCCTTGGTCATCGGCAGCGCCTACGCCGGGCTCTGCGAGAGCGGCGCCCGGCTGCGGCCCGGCAGCAACAGGAAGCTCGTCTTCGACGGGGCCGCGTCCGTGACGCTGGCGCCGGGCGAGATCCGCTACAGCGACCCGCTGCCCGGCAGGGTCGCCGCGATGAGCGATCTGGCCGTCAGCCTGTACGCGCGCGACGCGGGCGGGCCCGCCACCGGGCACGGGATGGCTCTCGCGACGTCGTACGCCGCCGCCGGGAACCACGCGGCGCGGGAGCGGGACGGCGCGTACACGGAGCGGCTGGGGTCGTGGTTCTACCTCGACGCGGTCACCGTGGACGCGGACGCCGGGGCCGGGGCCGTCGTGGCGCTCGGAGACTCCATCACGGACGGCTGGCAGTCCAGCACGGACAAGAACCTGCGCTGGCCCGACTTCCTGGCCCGCCGGCTGCACGACTCCCCCCTCAGCACGGTGAAGGGCGTGGCGAACGCGGGGATCTCGGGCAACCAGGTCCTGGCGGACGGCGCGGCGCAGAGCGCGCTCAAGCGACTGGAGCGCGATGTGCTGTCGCTGCCCGGCGTGCGGACGGTGTTCCTGTTCGAGGGCGTCAACGACATCAAGTCCCACACCGGCGTCACCGCCGCGTCCCTGACGGCGGGTTACCGCGAGATCGTCGACCGGTCGCACGCGGCGGGGCTGTGTGTCGTCGGTGCCACCGTCATGCCGTTCAAGGGCTGGTCGGAGTGGGACCCGGCGGGTGAGGCCGTACGCGTCGAGGTCAACGAGTGGATCCGTACCGCCGGGGTGGTCGACGCGGTGGTCGACTTCGACGAGGTGGTGCGCAGCCCGTACGACGCGGAGCGGCTGCTGCCCACGTTCGACAACGGCGACCATCTGCACCCCAACGACAAGGGCATGCAGGCGATGGCCGACGCGGTCACCCTGAAGTCGCTGGAGTGCGCCCGCGGTTGACTCAGTCGGTGGGGCCGCCGAGTGGATCGGCGTCGGCGGCCTGGAGATCAGTGGGCTGGAGATCGGTGGCGAGGAGGTCCATCAGCAGTCCGTCGTGCCAGGTTCCGTCGGGGCCGCGCTCGTAGTCGCGCATGATCCCGACGGGCCGGAAGCCGGCCTTGGTGTAGCACCTGATCGCCGCGGCGTTGTCGGCGGCCGGATCGATCACGACGCGGTGGTGGCCGAGGTCCGTGACCAGATGCCTGGCCAGGGTGCGTACGGCGTCGGTGCCCACCCCGCGACCGTGCGCGGCGGGATCGACGTAGATGTCGATGTTCGCGTGCCGGTAGTCGGGATCCTCCTCGGCGGCCCACTGGATCGCGCCGACGACGGCGCCGTCCAGCTCGATGACCAGTGAGGTGAGGCCGGGTTCGTCGAGATCCTCGGTCACGGCGGCAAGGAGGTCGTCACCGCCGCGCCACGCCGCGTAGACCTCGGGCGTGGCGCGGATGGTGGCGAGTACGGGGATGTCGTCCGGGACGGCGGGGCGCAGGAGCACGAGGGCGCCCTTCAGGGTCTTCTCCATCCGAGCACGCTAATCGATCAGTGATTCGACCCGGCCGGCCGTTCACGGTCGGCGTACACGGCATACGTTCAGAAGGAGCCGAGGTCCGACGACAGCCAGCGCTGGGGCCGCATCCGGTAGACCACCCGCTCGACGTGGCCGCCGGTGGCCATGGCGACGTAGCCGTCGACCTTGTCGGCGGGCAGATAGCGGGACGCCATCTCCACCAGGTCGTCGCGGGTGCCGGGGACGCGGTCCGTGACCGGGCCCTCGACGGAGACGTACCGCACGGTGGGAGAGATCCGCTCGACCAGCAGCGTGAACCGGCCCGCCGCCCTGATCAGCTTGTCCTTGCGGGAGTCGGCCCCCGTCAGGAGCCAGATGTCGCCGCCCGGCGTGTACTGGTACCAGATGGGGACGGTCGTCGGAGCCCGGTCCGCCGAGCCGGAGTCGACGGAGATGGCGGCGACGTGCGGCTCGGCGAGAAACCGCTGGCGTTCCTCGATGTTCAGGGCCATGGGATGTCTCCTTTGTACGACGTACGCGGGGTCTGTCCCACCATCCCTACCAGCGGTGGTGGATCTCCGCACGGATGCGGCGGTCGTACAGATCGCGTACGGCGTCCAGCGTGGCCTCCGACAGCGGTGCGAGAGAGGCGGCAGCCGCGTTGGCCCGTGCCTGCTCGACCGAGCGGGCGCCCGGGATGACCGTGCTGACGCCGGGCTGCTGGATGATCCAGCGCAGCGCGGTCTGGGCCGGTGTGGCGCCTTCGGGGGCCAGCCCGGAGAATTCGGCGGCTGCCGACAGACCCGTGGCGTAGTCGATGCCGGAGAAGGTCTCGCCCTGGTCGAACGCCTCGCCGTGCCGGTTGAAGCTGCGGTGGTCGTCGGCGGCGAAGACGGTGTCCTTCGTGTACTTGCCGGAGAGCAGTCCCGAGGCGAGCGGGACGCGTGCGACGATGCCGACTCCCGCCTCCCGGGCGGCGGGCAGCACCTCTTCGAGCGGCTTGAGCCGGAAGGGGTTGAGGATGATCTGTACGGAGGCGACTCCCGGCCGGGCGATGGCGGTCAGCGCCTCGGCGCAGGTCTCGACGCTCACCGCGTAGGCCGCCGTCCGCTTCTCGGCGACCAGGGTGTCGAGCGCGTCGAAGACGGCGTCGGAGGAGTAGACGGCCGGCGGCGGGCAGTGCAGCTGGACGAGGTCGAGGGTGTCCACGCCGAAGTTGGCGCGCGAACGGTCGTTCCAGATGCGGAAGTTGTCCAGGCTGTAGTTCTCGGGGCGCTGCTCGGCCCGGCGGCCCATCTTCGTCGCGACGAAGACGTCGGCGTTCGGGCGGTTCTTCAGGAACCGTCCGATGAGCTGTTCGCTGCGGCCGTCGCCGTACACGTCCGCCGTGTCGAAGAAGGTCACGCCCGCTTCGAGCGCCGCGTCGAGGACCGCGAAGGCGTCGGCCTCGACGACGTCACCCCAGTCGGCCCCCAGCTGCCATGTGCCCAGTCCGACGACGGATGCCTCGCGGCCCGTCCTGCCCAGTACGCGCTTCTCCATGCGGACGATGCTACGTCGGGGGCAGGCGGGCCTCGCGGGTGGGCTCAGAGCGTCTGCGTGAGATTGACGGCGTTGCCGTCCGGGTCCTTGATGTGGGCGACCCGCTGGCCCCACGGCATGTCGTTGGCGGGCCCGAGCACCTGCCCGCCCAGCCTCTCGACGTGCCCGATCCGCTCGTTCACGTCGGAGACGGAGACGCTCAGAAGCATCCGCTGCGCCGTACCCAACTCGACGTCGGTGTCCGACACGAGCCCGAGGTCGGAGTCGCCGACCCGCAGATTGATGAAGAAGGGAGGCCCTTCCCCGGCCTCGGGGGTGCGCGAGGTCTCCACGGCGCCGAGCAGACCCTGGTAGAAGGCCAGGAGACGGTCGATCGCGGGGGTGACGACGATGGGCTGGACGGTGGCGGGCATGGGCGTCCTCCTGTCTGATGGCCGCGCCGCCCCCGTGGGGAGCGCCGGGCCGACGAGTGATCTCTCCATGCTGACCCTCGGCGGGCCCGCGACTCATCGGTCGGCGGCGGACACGCCGGGACATGCCGGGGGAACATGCCGGGCCACGGCGGGCCCTGTCCGGCCGCGAGGGCTACGGGGCCGTGCCCACCGAGAACACCCCGCCGGACGGGTCGGTGACGGCGGCCATGCGCGCGTACGGGGTGTCCTCCGGCTCCGTGGACGAGCCGCCGGACTCCTTGGCGCGCGCGGCCACGGCGTCGGTGTCGGCCACGGCGAACAGCGTGCCCCAGGCGGACGTGGGCACGTCGGCACTGCCCACGATCCCGCCGATCTCATGGCCGTCGGGACGGCGCAGGAAGGTGAAGTCCAGCTCCGGCACCTCGTCGTTGCCGTCCAGCGTGAAGCCGAACAGCGCCGTGTAGAAAGCGCGGGCAGGCTCGGGATCGGGGGTGATCAGGTCGTTGCGGACGAGCGAGTCGGGCTCGTTGACGATCTCGCTGCCGAGCCGGGCCAGTCCCTGCCACAGCCCGAACCGGGCGCCGACCGCGTCCACGGCGACGGCGGTACGGGCGTGGTCGGCGAGGTCCGCCGGCGCCTCGATCAGCCGGCCGCCCGCCTCCGTGACGCGCCGGGCCGTGTCGTCGCAGTCCTCGGTGGCGAAGTACATGGTCCATACGGCTTCGGTCCGGTCCGGGTCCGGGACGATCCCCGCGACCGGCCGGCCGCGCAGCAGACAGACGGTGCCGTCCGCGTCGCCGGTCGGATACGGCTCGAACTCCCAGCCGAAGAGCGCCCGGTAGAAGGGGAGCGCTGTCTCGCGGTCGGGGGTCCTGAGTTCGATCCAGGTGGGGGTGCCTTCGGGCTGGTTGCCGCTGAGAACGCTCATGAGGGGCTCCTTCGTGGGGCGTTGACGCGAAGACCCCAACGTAGGCAGCGTCTAGGACAGAAGATGTCCTAGAAACACCTGCGGATGAGCGCCGTCCACACGATCGGGCGCTCCATCATTCGGTCATGACACGCACATCGAGCCGCCGCTCCCTCGGACTGACGGCTGTCGCCGTCGCCGTCGGTGCCGCGTGCACCCTCACCGGCTGTGTGGCGGCGCCGCAGGACGCGGAGTCCGACGACGGGCGGTCCGCCCGAACAGTACGGCCCGCCCGGACCGCCGTACTGCTGGGCGACACCGTCCTCGTGAACCATCCCGACGGTGACGACGAGGCGATGCTCGCCCTGGCGGTGACGGCCGTCGTCGACGAGGCGTCCAGGGTGACGGCCGGCCGGGCCGGCGCCGACGCCGCCGCTTCTTCCTCCGACGCCACCTCCCCCTCTGCTTCTGCTTCTGCCTCCGCCGACGCGAAGAACCGCGGGGACGCGGGCGCACGTGCCGCGAAGGGCCGCAAGTGGGTCGCCGTGCTCGCCGAGGTGAGCAATGCGGGGGCGCGGCCGTACGGGCACGACGTGGCGCACAGCTTCATGGCCGTGGACTCGCTCGGCCGCAGACATGTACCGCTGCCCGCCTCCACCGATCTCACGGTGGGCCCGATGATGAACTGGCCCGTGCCGCTGGCCGCCGGCCGGTCGGCGCGTGGGTGGCTGGTCTTCGACCTGCCGTCGGAGGCGGTCCTGACCACGCTGGAGTTCGGCCGTACGCGGACGTCGGCGGCCTCCGCCGACTGGGCTCTGTGAACGACCGGTGCGCCCGCGCCCGTGACCGCTCGGGCCACTCCCCTCTACTCGGCGGTCAGCTCCTCGAAGTACGCCTTCTGCGCCGGGTAGTAGCTCTCGAACACCGGCTGCGGGGTGCCGTCCAGCGAGGCGCGGAGCTTGTCCAGGTAGTACTCCCACCCCGGGCCGATCTCACCGAGGCCCGCCTCCGTACGCAGGTGCTGGATGAAGCTCAGCTCCGTGCCGCCCGACCCGGCGCCGGCCCCGTCGCCGGGTGTTCCCGACAGCTTCAGTTCCAGTCGCCAGCTGCCCGCCTCGTCGACCGTCGTCACGATCAGACGGTGCGGCGCCTCACATGTCTCGATGCCCAGTTCGATCCACGGCGTCTCATCCTCGAAGAGCATCCGCACGCGCGCGCTGCCGCCGGGGACGCCGTCCCCCTCCCACGGACCGAACCACAGCGCGGTGCGCGCGGACTCGGTGAGGGCCGCCCACACCTCTTCGACCGGGAGGGCGAATCCACGGGTGAGGACGAGGTCGACCCCGTCGGGTGTACGCAGCAGCCTGCCGGTCGGCGTAGGTGTTGGCGTCGGTGTCGGTGTCGGTGTCGGGGCCATGGGGATCTCCTCCTGTGCGGTGCTGCCGGGCGGCCGGGCGGCCGACAGCTCCCGGTCTATCACCCGCCACTGACAGTCGCCGTCCGCCCGCTCCACGACGGGATCGGGCCCACCGGAATCACCCGGGAACATTCCTCGACGGGTAGCCGTTGAGAGCAGTGTGGGTGTGGACGGAACAGTGTCCCCGGGCCCCATCAAGAAATGCCCACAGGGAAGATCGTTCGGCTGAAGCCCTGTGGAGCCAATCGCCGCGAGGCGACCGCCGCCCGCACCCCGCCTCAACGGCCCCGACCGGTCTCCCCCGTCCGGTCGGGGCTCCTTCGCTGTTCAGGGCTCTACTCTTCAGGCATGACTGCTGAGGGGGACGCGGGGCGGCCGGCCGGTTTCGCCGCCGCGACCGGCGACGGCCCGGCCCCTTCCGTACGCGCGGAGGTGCGCGCCGCCGAGGTCCGGGTCGCCTTCGGCGGCCTGACGCAGATCCGCCGCCTCACCAACACCACCGCTCCCGATCCCGCCGCCGTGCCGGCCCTGTGGGAGCGCAACCAGCCCGTCCGCGCTATCGCCCTGGCGCTGGAGGCCGCCGGTCTCCCGCCCTCCGCGCTCGACGGCGAGGGACGGCGTACGGCCACGGGCTTCCGTGTCACCGCGGGCGAACGCCCCGAGACGGTACGCGTGGAGTGGCTCGGCCCGCACGGCGGCGGCGCGGCCCAGGACGAGGAGCGCCAACTCACCGCGTGCGCCGCCGCACTGGCCCCGCTGGGCTGGGAGGCCCTGCTCTACCGGGGCCCCCGCCGCCGACGTTTCCTGGAAGTGGAACCGGCGCTCTGAGCCGGAACTCCGGGCCGCCCACAGAGGTCTGCGCATGGCGCGTTCGCACGGTTACGCGCGGTTCACGCAACGGAAATCCGGCGCACTCCCCACCCCATACGTAATCCGACGGTAAATTGTTCAACGTCGACCCTGTTTTATTCGAAACCGCAGGTCAGACACCGATCCGGAAATCGAATACTGTCATCTGGAAGACGCGCTTAACACCTGCCTCCCGGCTCCTTACCGTGGTCCGCACATTGACTCACAAGGCGACACGGGAGCCGGAATGCCAAGTAATGCTCTTTCCCGTCGTGCAATTCTGCAACGCAGCGCGGCGGCGGGCGGTGTCCTCTCGCTGGGGCCGCTGCTCGGCGGCGCGACCGAGGCTCTGGCGCAGTCCACCGGGGGGACGGCGACAGCGGCCGGCAAGACCAAGGACGTCTACGGACGCATCGGCGTACGGCCGATGATCAACGGGCGCGGCACGTACACCGTCATCAGCGGTTCGCTGATGCTGCCCGAGGTACGGGAAGCGATAGACGCGGCGGCAAGACAGTTCGTACAGCTGGACGAGCTGGCCGAGGCGGTGGGCAAACGGCTGGCGAAGATCACCAAGGCGGAGCACGGGCTGGTCGCCTCCGGTTGTCATGCTGCGCTCACGCACGCCACCACGGCGTGCGTCTCCGGGGGAAACCCCGATCTGCATGTACGGCTGCCCGATCTGACGGGCTTCCAGAAGACCGAGGTCATCATCCCGGCCCACTCGCGCAACGTGTACGAGAACGCGGTCAGCGCGGTCGGCGTGAAGGTCGTCGAGGTCTCGACACCCGACGAGCTGAAGGCGGCCATCGGCCCGCAGACCGCGCTGGTCTACATCATGGCGGGCCCCAGGGTCGACGAGAGCGAACTCCCCACGGATGTCATCGCCTCGATCGCCGGGCCCGAGGGCGTGCCGGTGCTGGTCGACGCCGCCGCCGAGATCCTGACCATCCCCAACGTGCATCTGGAGCGCGGCGCCGACCTCGTCGCGTACAGCGGCGGCAAGGCCATCCGCGGCCCGCAGTCGACCGGTCTGCTGCTCGGCCGGGAGGATCTCGTACGCGCCGCGTGGGTCAGCAGCGCGCCCCACCACGGCATCGGCCGCGGCTACAAGGTCGGCAAGGAAGAGGCCATGGGGATGCTGGCCGCCGTCGAGATGTGGGTCCAACGTGACCACGAAGCCGAGTTCGCGCGGTGGGAGTCCTGGCTCAAGACCATCTCCCGCCGGGTCTCGGCGATCGGCAGTGTGAAGACGGAGGTCATCCAGCCGGACAGCCTGTCGAACCGCACACCGTCGCTCACGATCACCTGGAACGAGAAGAAGCTCGGCGTGTCCGGCCAGACCGTGGCCGACACGCTGTACGAGGCCAAGCAGCGCATCGCGATCAACGCGGCCGGCAGCGACGACCCGGAGCGGTCGGGTGTGTCGGTCACGCCGTACATGCTCCAGCCCGGCGAGGAGAAGATCATCGCCGACGCGCTGGTCCGGATACTCACCGATCCGCCCGCGCCGCCCGCTCCCCCGCGTCCGCCGTCGGTCGACGTGACCGGGAAGTGGAGCCTGGAGATCGAGTATCTGGCGGGCAGTTCGACCGCGCACCGGCTGGAACTCGCCCAGGACGGCGCCGAGATCACCGGCACCCACACCGGTGAGTACGTGTCCAGGAAGGCGACCGGATCCGTCAGCGGCAGGACGGTGACCGTACGCAGCACGCTCAGCGAATCGTCCGGCGACGCCCTCGACTTCACGTTCACCGGGACGCTCACGGGCGACTCGATCCGCGGCGAACTCAACATGGGCGAGTACCTGAAGGCCACCTGGAAGGCCAGGCGCGACGGCTGAGCCCGCGCTCCCGATTCCCTCAACTCTCCCCGGACCAGCAGGAATTCCATTGACGTTCCGTGCCCGCGCCCACGCGTGCGGGCACGGACGAAGGAGGACACGTGACGAACCGCAGGGACTTCATCCGCAAGGCTCCGGTCGTGGCCGCCGTGGCCGCGACCCCGGCGCTGGCCGTCAAGGCGGGCGAGGACCGCAAGCGGCACAAGCCCGAGAAGGAGATCCACTACCCGGGCGGCGGCGAGCCGCCGGAGAATCCGCTGTTCAGCCCGGTCGTCAGCTACGGGGACCTGGTCTTCATCTCGGGCATCGGCGCGCACTTCGAGGGCGACATCACCGCGCACACCGAGCATGTGCTCGACGAGGTGGAGAAGTATCTGGAAGCCGCCGGCTCGTCCATGGACCGGGTGCTCAAGGTCAACGTCTATCTCAACTCCCTCGACGACT
Organism: Streptomyces sp. NPDC006643; assembly: GCF_042870175.1. Taxonomy (NCBI): domain Bacteria; kingdom Bacillati; phylum Actinomycetota; class Actinomycetes; order Kitasatosporales; family Streptomycetaceae; genus Streptomyces; species Streptomyces sp. NPDC006643. Next base: position 30,718 of record NZ_JBIAHA010000004.1, read on the forward strand.
ACGACGGGATGAACGCGGTCTTCCTGGGCCGCTTCGGTCCCGAGCCTGGCGTACGCACGACGATCGCCGCGCAGGCCGGCATCCCGGGGGACTCGCTCGTCGAGATCGACTGCATCGCCGTGCGATGAGCGGCACCACGGAATCCCTCACCGCCGCAGGGGCCTTGACCGCTCGCACCACCACCGCTCGCACCACCACCGCTCACACCATCACCGCTCGAAACTCGCGTCACCGGACGAAATTGGGGTTGGCATGTCACTGAGAACACGGGCCCCCTGGGTCGTGCTCCCCGCGGTTCTCACCCTCGTGGTGGGCGCATCGGCCGCCAGCAGCGCCACCGACGGGTCCTCGGACGACCCGGCGGGCTCGGACGCCTCGGCGTCCGCGGTCACCTACGACCTTCTGCTGCGGAGGGGCCATGTCATCGACCCCAAGAACAACCGCGACAAGGTCATGGACATCGCCGTGAAGAACGGCAAGATAGCCGCCGTCGGATCGAAGATCGACCCGTCACGCGCCAAGCAGACGGTCGACGTCAAGGGCAAGTATCTGTCCCCCGGCTTCATCGACATGCACACCCATCTGTTCCGGGGTGAGCAGGACGCCTACGCGGACGGTGTGCTCGGTCTGCCGCCGGACGGCTTCACCTTCCGGGCCGGGGTCACCACGGCGCTCGACACCGGCTCGTCCGGAGCCGAGAACTTCGAGCTGTTCAAGAAGAACATCATCGACACGTCCAAGACCCGGGTGCTGGCGCTGCTCAACATCGTCGGCAAGGGCATGGCCGGCGGTGACAAGGAGCAGGACCTCGGCGACATGGACGCCGAGGTGACCGCCAAGGTCGCCAAGGAGTACCCCGAGATCATCAGGGGCATCAAGACGGCGCACTACGAGGGTCCGTCCTGGGCGCCGGTGGAGAGGTCCGTGGAGGCCGGCGAGATCGCCGGGGTCCCGGCGATGATCGACTTCGGGTCGGCCGAGGAGCGGACCATCGAGGAACTGCTCACCAAGAAGCTGCGGCCGGGCGACATCTACTCGCACGTCTACTCCGGTCTGCGCGGCGAGTTGGGCGAGGACGGCAAGCTCAACCCGGCGCTCCGGGCGGGCCGTGACCGCGGCGTCCTCTTCGACGTCGGCCACGGCGGCGGGAGCTTCGACTGGAACGTCGCGATGGAGGGGAAGAAGGAGGGCTTCTGGCCCGACACCATCTCCACGGACCTCCATGTGACCAGCATGAACGCGGGCATGAAGGACATGTCCAACGTCATGTCCAAGTTCCTCGCGATGGGTCAGCCCCTCAAGGACGTCGTCGAGGAGTCGACCTGGAAGCCGGCGCAGGCCCTGGGCCGCAAGGACCTCGGCAATCTGTCCGTCGGATCGCCGGCCGACATCGCGGTGTTCGACCTGGAGAAGGGCAGGTTCGGGTACCCGGACAGCTTCGGCCTCCGGGTCGACGGCAAGGAGAAGCTGGTCACCGAGCTGACGGTGCGCGCGGGCGAGGTCGTGTGGGACCTCAACGGCCTGACGGCCAAGCCCTGGAAGCCGGGCGCGGTCGGCGCCCAGCCCCACGAGGAGCACTCGGCCCCGTAACCGGACCGCCTCCACCCGCACATCCCCCGCCGCTCCCGGCCCGCACGACGCGGGCTGGGAGCGGCTCCGCGTGTGTCCCTCCCCCCCCTGGCTCTCCGGCGGTGGAGCCTCAGCGGTCCGTGAGATCGCCCGCCCAGACCGCGGGGGTCCGGCCCGACCACGGGCTCGCCTGTTCGAGCTGGCCCGCGAGGCGGAAGAGGCGGCCTTCGAGCCCGTAACCGGCGGCGAACTGCATACCGATCGGCAGCCCCGTCCCCGCGTCGGTCGTCACCGGGACGGACATGGCGGGCGTGCCCGCCACATTGAACGGCACGGTGAACGGCGAGCGGTCGAAGACACGGGCGATCCAGCCGAGGCCGTCCAGCGTCTCCGCGCCCTCGCCGTAGGCGCCCAAGGGCGGCGGAAGCTCCGGCAGGGTCGGGGTGAGCAGCACGTCGTACGTGTCGAAGGACCGTGCCAGGCTCCGCGCGACGGTGTTGCGGACCCCGAGGGCGGTGACGAACTGGGCGGCGCCGACGCGCTGTCCGTAGTGGTAGCCGGCGAGAGTGACCGGTTCGAGGGTGGAGTGGTCGACGGGCCGGCCGAGGGCGGCGGCCAGCCCGTCGACGGAGGCCGTGAGATTCGCCGTCCACAGACGGGCGTTCGCCAGCACGAACTCCTCCCAGTCGACACCGAGGCCGACCGTGGCCTCCATGACCTGGTGCCCGAGGGATTCGAGCAGACGCGATGTCCGGGAGAGCGCTTCGGTCACCGGCGCGGTGGTACGGCGCCCGCCCCACGCCTGGGTGAGGACGCCGATCCGCAACGAGCCCGGGGGCCGGGTGACTTCCCGCGCGTACGGCCGGGCCGGCTCCTGGGCGAAGTAGGGGTCACCCGCCTCCGGGCCGCGTATCGCGTCGAGCAGTGCCGCGCTGTCCCGTACGGTCCGGCTGACGCCGCCGTGCACCGCCAGGCCGTTGTACAGCTCGTCGAAGTCGGGGCCCATGGAGACCCGGCCCCGGGTGGGCTTCAGCCCGAACAGGCCGGTGCACGCGGCGGGGACGCGGAGCGAGCCGGCGGCGTCGGTGGCGTGTGCGAGCGGGACCACGCCGGCGCTGACGGCCGCGGCCGAGCCCCCGCTGGATCCGCCCGCGCTCCGCTCCGGGTCCCAGGGATTGCGGGTGGCGCCGTACAGCACCGGTTCGGTGGTGACGCTGTAGGCCATCTCCGGTGTGGCCGTACGGCCGAAGGTCACCAGGCCGGCTCGGCGGAAACGCCGCATCAGGGAGGAGTCGGCGCGCGCCACGTGGCCGGCCGCGAGACGGCTGCCCAGCTCCGTCCGCCTCCCGGCCATGGTGACCCCGATGTCCTTGATCAGGAAGGGGACTCCGGCCAGCGGTGTGCTGCCGGGGACGGGCGCGTCGTCGGCCGGCCAGGACTCCGGGACGGCGTTGATCCGCGGATGGACCGCCCGCGCGGCCTCGCGTGCGGCTGCTTCCAGTTCGGCGGGGGTCACCTCGCCGGCTGCCACCAGTTCCGCGAGCCCGACCGCGTCGTGGCGTACGTACTCGGTCACTCTCACTGTCACTCCCGACGGATGGAACGATACCCTTGAGTCCTTGACGATACCGCACGGTATCGTATGGGACGGACTGGTACCGTAGCGGGGAGAGCGGGAAGTGAGGGGAGCAGTCATGGCAACGACCGCCGGAAGGCCGAGCAGGGTGGCGAAACTGCCGCCCCGTGAGCGCATCCTCGACGCGGCGGAAGAGCTGTTCCTGAGCGAGGGGATCAGACGGGTGGGCGTCCAGGTGATCGCCGACAAGGCCGAGACCACCAAGATGGCGATCTACCGGCACTTCGACACCAAGGACGCGCTGGTCGCGGAGTGGCTGCGGATCGTCGCCGCCGAGTACCAGGCGGCCTTCGACCGGGTCGAGGCCGAACATCCCGGCCGGCCCGGGGAGCAGATCCTGGGGCTGGCCCGCTTCATCGCCGAGGGGCTGCCCGCGATCTCGCACCGGGGCTGCCCGTTCATCAACTCCCTTGCCGAGCTGCCCGATCGCGACCACCCCGCGCGGCAGGTGATCGAGCGGCACAAGGCCCGCCAGACCCGCAGGCTGGTCGGCATGTGCGAGGAGGCCGGGCTGCCCGACCCGGAGCAGGCCGCGGCGGAGATCACCTTCGTACTGGAAGGCGCGCAGGTCAGCACGCAGAACGGCAGCATCGACCGGCCCGGGGCCCGGCTGATGCGGATCGTCGAGGGAATCCTGGACCGGCACCGCTCCCCCGCCGGCGCCTGACCGCCACTCGCCGACACGCCCCTCCCCGACAGACCACTCGCCGACACGCCACTCGCCGGACGGACGAACGCCCGTCCGGCGAGATCGGCAAGACACCCCCTAGGTTCCGAGGGCACCTGCCTGGCGTACGGCGTCGGCCGTCGGGATCGGGGTCACCGCGCCGTGGCCCGTCGTCGTCAGTGCCGCCGCGATCACCGCGTAGCGCGCCGCCTCCAGCGGGGAGTCCCCGTCGAGGAGGCGGGCCGCGAAGGCGCCGTCGAAGGTGTCGCCCGCGCCGGTCGCGTCCGTGGGGACGACCCGGTGGGCGGGCACATGGGTGGTACGTCCCTCCGTACCGAGCAGCACCCCGTCGGCGCCCATCTTCAGCGCGACGATCGTGGGGCCGCGCGCCGCGAACTCCGCGAGTACGTCGGCCGGTTCGTGTCGGCCCGTCAGCAGCCGGCCCTCGTCCAGGTTGGGCAGGACGATGTCGGCCAGTTCGGTGCTGCGCATGACGATCGCGCGGGCGCGGGCCACCGGCCACAGGGCGGGCCGGTGGTTGGGGTCGTACGAGACGAACGTGGAGTGCGCGCGGGCGGTCTCCATCGCGTGGAAGGCCGCGTCGCAGGCGGAGGCGCTGATGGCCTGGGTGATGCCGCTGATGTGCAGCAGCCGGGCGGCGGCGACCGCCCGCTCCGGGACGTCGTCCGGAGTCAGGCGGCTCGCCGGTGACCCGGCGCGGCGGTAGGTGAAGGCGTGCTTCCCGTCGCCGTGCCGGGTGATGAAGTAGATGCCGGTCGCGCCGCCGGGTTCGGTGACGACATGGGTGGTGTCGACTCCCTCCCGGTGCCACAGCTCGACCAGCGCCTGGCCGAAGGCGTCGTCCCCGACGCGGGTCAGGTAGCCGGTGCTCGCGCCCGAACGGCGGGCGGCGACGGCCATGTTGGAGGTGTCGCCGCCGAAGCCGATGTGGAAGGCGGTGGAACTCTCCAGCGTTCCCTCGGCGGCGGCGTTGAATTCGAGCAGGGGCTCCCCCATGGCGAGCACGGAGGGCGCCGATGGGACCGGGGCGTGCATGTCCGGCATCGCGTCAGATCCGGTTGTACTTGGCGAGTCCGTCCCGCAGCGACCCCGACGACAGGATCAGCGCGGTCTGTTCCTTCTCCCGGTTCTCGATGTCCGTCGCGGTGGCGAGGACTTCGGCGACGAGCCCCTGCGGTACGCGGACGACGCCGTCGCGGTCGGCGACGATCAGGTCCCCCGGACGTACGGTCACACCGCCGAGGACGACGGGCTCGTTGAGCGAGACGGTGCGGTAGCGCCCCAGGGTGGTGGCGGGTACGGCGTGCCGCGCGTACACCGGGAAGTCGGGGAAGTCCCGGCGGATCTCGGTGACATCGCGTACCCCGCCGTCCAGGACGCAGCCGGCCAGTTTCCTGGCCACCGCGCCCGCCGTCATCAGCCCGCCCCACACGGCCACGTCGGCGGCGCCCGCGTCGATGCACACGACACTGCCGGCCGGGGACTCGTCTATCGCGGCCAGCGCGTGCACCGGCGGCTCCAGTTCCGGGTCAGGCACCTCGCGGACGGTCACCGCGGGTCCGGCCAGTGTCCGCGCGCCCGGTACGACCTGGTGGACAGCTCCTTCGAGATAGCCGCGGACGCCGTGCTGTTCGACGGCGTCCGCGACCGACGCGGTGGCAAGGGACCGGTAGGCCTCAAGGGTCGCCTCGGAGTAGCTGGTCATATGGGTTCTCCAGTCTTTGTCCCGGGTGCCGGGATACGGCTTCCGGGGGAACAGGTGCGGGGCTTGGGGGTCTTGGCGGTCAGGCCGGGCTCTTCGGCGCCGTGGGCGCGCCCTTGACCGTCTTGCGCGGCTCGGTGCCGAGCGGCACCACGTGCTTCATGACGACGCCGTACACGAGGGCGCCGAGGAGGGACACTCCGGCGGCGACGGCGAGGGGCACGAAGTACGAGCCGCCGAAGGCGTCGAGGAGGACGCCCACCACGACGGGGCTGAGCGCGCCGGCGGCGTTGGAGGCGAAGCCCTGGATACCGGCGAGCGAACCGACGTTGGCCGGGGTCGGCGCGACGTCGGCGGGCAGCGCCCACAGGCTCGACGCGGCGAAGCAGAGCGAGGCCTGGGAGACGGCGAGCAGCGCGAGTGCGACGTAGGCGCTCTCGACGACGCCTGCGAGCACGATCACCGAGGAGAGGATCAGCCCGACGACGATGGGGAATTTACGGGCGTAGGTGACGGTGTGGCCCTGGTTGATCAGCCGGGTCTGCACCCAGCCGCCGGCCCACTGCGCGGGCATCGACACCAGCGCCGGGATCATGCCGAAGAAGCCGAGCTTCAGCAGGTCGAAGTCCCGCTCGTCGACCAGGTACGACGGGAACCAGGTGATGAAGAAGTACAGCACGAAGGACAGACAGAAGAAGCCCAGGACCATGCCCCACACCGTGCGGTAGCGGAACAGCTCCTTCCAGGGCATGGCGGGCACCGTCGAGCCGGCCTCGTTGGCACCACCGTCCCGGATGTAGGCGCGCTCCTCGGCGCCCAGCTTCGGGTGTTCGTCGGGGTCGCGGTAGAACTTCAGCCAGAAGGCGGTGAACAGCAGGCCGACGACTCCGGCGGCGACGAACGAGCCGCGCCAGCCGAGCCAGGCGATCACCACGGTGGTGATGGGCAGCGCGAAGGCGGTGCCCGCCCGGCCGCCGCTGTCGAAGATCGAGGCGGCCATGCCGCGCTCACGCACCGGGAACCAGCGCGAGACGATCTGTGAACTGGACGGGTACGCGGGCGACTCGACGGCTCCGAGCACCAGACGTACGAGCAGCAGGACCAGGAATCCGGTGACCGCGCCGACCAGCATGGTCGCGATCGACCAGGCGGCGACGGCGAAGGCCATCATCCGGCGGGGGCCGTAGCGGTCGACCAGCCAGCCGGCGCCGGGCAGGAACGCCGCGTAGGTCCAGAAGAACGCGCCGAGCAGCAGTCCGGTCGCGGTCTTGGAGAGGTCCAGGTCCTTGGTGATGTAGGGCAGGGCCACACCGAGATTGGCGCGGTCCATGTAGTTGATGGTGACGGCCCCGAAGGCCAGCCAGATCATGGTCCATCTGACACGTCCCGCCGGGGTCGGCGGGACTGGTGGGGTTGCGGTCATGAATGCTCCTCGAACGTGCGTCGTCCTTGCACGTGAGCAGTGGCAGGAGTCATCGGTCGCCGGGTGCGGAGGTGGGGGCTCCTTTTGGATCCCGGTAGTGGCGTGAGCGTATGAGCCCGTTGTCCCCGGCGTGAAGGGCGAGTTGCACATACGGGTATTCGGAAAACGGATTGCGGCTCATTCGCTTCGCGGGACGGGCCTTGTTGCCCGCTCCCGGCTCGCGTACAGCAAGGGGCATGCTGCGACCAGAAGTTCGTCTCGAATGGTTTGTCTCATTCCTCGGAGTCATCGACACGGGGAGTTTCAGTGCCGCCGCCGAGGCCGTTCACCGCTCCCAGCCGCGAGTGAGCATGCATGTGGCGGCGCTGGAGCGGGAGGCCGGTGTGCCGCTCTTCGACCGGAGCAAGCGGCCGGTACGGCTGACGGAGGCGGGCGAGGTGCTCGCCGGTCACGCCCGCGCGATCCTGTACCGGCTGGGGACCGCCGAGGAGGCCATGGCCACCCGTCGTGATTCGGCCAGGGGTGTGGTGACACTGGGGAGTTACCCGAGCGCGAGCGCCGCGTTCGTGCCCGGTCTGCTGGAGCATCTCGCGGCGAGCCGGCCGGCGATCAAGGTGGTGCTCGTCGAACGCTCCACGCTGGAGCTGGACTCGGCGCTGTCGCACGGTGAAATAGACATCTACCTGCGGCCGATGGCCCCACCTGTCGGTGACACGGTGCGGCTGCGGGCGCTGTGGCAGGAGTCCCTGGCAGTCGTCCTGCCGCTCGGGCACCCGCTGGACGAGCTGCCCGACCCCCTTCCGGTGGCGGCCGTGGCGGCGTATCCACTGATCACCATCGGGCGGCTCGGCTCGCCGGACGTGCCCGGTTTCGAGACGTACAAGGTCTTCCGCGAGCATGGTTTCGAGCCACAGGCCGTACAGGCGACGAACCAGCCGCAGACGCTCGTCTCACTCGTCCGCAGCCGGCTCGGGGTGGGGGTGACCAACCATCTCGCGGTGTCGACGGCGGACACACGGGACGTGACGGTACGGCGTCTGGACGCCCCGTGCGGGCGCCGGGTGGCGGTGCACTGGGATGCGAACAGGCCGCTGATTCCGGCGGCGCGTACGCTGTTGCGGGAAATCCTCGAAGCGCCCAATCCGCCCGGAACTCAGCGGCTTTCGTAATCCGCCGGAGGCAGTGGGGGTAATTCGGATTCCGGAGGTGAGGCATTCGGAAAACGAATGGCGGGCGCCCGGCGGCAGGTTCGGCGGACGGTCGGGGATTTCATCGGCCGGCCTTTTCGGTCCGTACGCTGCCGGCGTCCTCGCCCCATGGCCACTGCGGCATCGGCAGCTTCCCGACGACCTCGCGCACGGCCTCGACGGCGGGTGAGACGACCGGGCCGGCGCGCCACCACGCGGCGACGGCGCGCTCGCACTGCGGATCGGAGATGGGGACGAGGGCCACGCCCTCGGTGTTGGCGGTGGTCATGGCGAGGCTGTTGGTGACGCCGACGCCAAGTCCGTGGCGGACCAGGGAGATCAGGGTCTGGGGCTGGTTGGTCTGGGCCGCGATGACCGGGTTGAGACCGGCGTTGGCGAAGGCGAGGTTGGTCTCGTACTGGCGGGCCTGGCCCTCGCCGCTCTCACCGATGCTGATCACGGGGAGCATCGCGGTCTGCGCGAGGCGTACGGAGCCGGTGTGCGCGAGTGGATGGTCGGCGCGGAAGACGGCGACGAGGGGTTCGCGCCAGAGCACCTGACTGGCGACCAGGTCGGAGTTGATGAGCGGGTGCAGGGGTCGTATCGCGAGGTCGAGGTCGCCGCTCACGAGATCGGCGCCGAGCGCGACGCTCGGCCCCTCGCGCAGCACGAGGCTCACCTGTGGGTGGGTGATCCGCAGGGCGCGTACGGCCAGCGGGTAGAGGTAGGAGGCCGCGCTGGGGTACGCCCCGAGTCTGACCTGTCCGGAAATCGTTCCTCCGGTGAGATCGGCCAGGACGTTGAGCCTGCGCAGGATCTCCTCCGCGTGCGGCAGCAGCCCGCGGCCCTCGGGAGTGAGGACCGCGGGCTGCACGGAGCGGTCGAGCAGTCGGGTGCCGAGCAGCCGTTCCAGCTCGGCGACATGACTGCTGACTCTTGGTTGTGAGCGGTAGAGGGCCTTCGCCGCGGCGGAGAATCCGCCGTGGTGGGCCACGGCCACGAAGCTGGCTATCCAGTCGATCCGGTAGTGGTACACGCTCCCGATGTCCATATGTCCCCGTCCCTTTTCCTAGGTCTTCACCTAGGTCAGGGAGCCTACCTCGCAGGTCACGGGGGGTATGGAGGGTTTCTCAGCGAATGAACCGATTCACGTAGTCGGCGCCGAGGCCATTTTCCGTGTAGTGGGCACGACACATGTCGATCTTTGTGAAGGTGTCCTCGTAGCCGGTCTGGACGCCGTTGTCGTCGACGTAGGCCATCGCTCCGGTGATGTTGAAGAACGTGATCATCTCGTCGCAGTCCTCCGGCACGGCGAGGGTGTGGATCTCGCCCGGGGGCTCGTAGACGAAGTGTCCGGCCTCGGCGACCCAGTCGTGCTCGTGGTAGTGCCACTTGCCCTTGATGACATAGCCGAAGACGACTCCGGGGTGGCGGTGGCGTGAAACGATCCCCGCCGACGTGACCTTGAGCAGATTGCACCACTGGCCGGTGACGGTGTTGAACATCAGTGGTCGGAACCAGACGTCGGGCGCCTGGGGCACCCAGACGCGGTCGTCGTCGGGGAGGGCCGCGACGGCGATCTCCTCCGGGACCATCGTGGACAGCGGGATGACGGGGCCTTGCCGCTCGGTCATGGTGCTCCTCCTGGGCTTCGGGGTTGAGGAGTGCGGGAGTTGAGGAGTGCGGGAGTTGAAGGAGGGGGGCTCAGGCCGCGAGATAGCCGCCGTCCACCGGGAGTACGGCTCCGGTGACGAAGCGCGCGTCCTGGCCGCAGAGGAATGTCACGGCGCCGGCCACGTCCGCCGGCTCGCCCCAACGCCCCATCGGGGTGCGCTCGATGATCCGCCGGGCCGCCGCGTCGTCGGTCTGGAGATCGGCCGTCAGGGCCGTACGGATCCAGCCCGGCGCGACCGCGTTGACCCGGATGCCGTCCGGCGCCCAGGCCACGGCGAGCGCCTTGGTGAGCTGGGTGATGCCGCCCTTGCTGGCCGTGTAGGCGGGCACCTTGGGGCCGCCGAAGAAGCTCAGCATGGAGGCGACGTTGACGACGCACCCGCCCGAGCGCCGCAGCAACTCGTGCGAGGCGACGCAGGCGCGCATGGTGCCGGTCAGATTGACATCGACGACACGGGCGAAGACGTCGGGCTCGTACTCGTGGCCCCGGGCGATCACGCCGGCGGCGTTGACCAGGACGTCGAGCCGTTCGACACCGCCGAGGAAGTCTTCGAGGTCCCGCGCGTGGGTCAGGTCGATCTCGACGCGGCTGACCGAGCCGGGCAGCCGCCCGGCGGCGCCGGCGGCGTCGAGCCCGGCGGCGATCACCCGGGCGCCGGCGGCGGCGAACCGCTCGGCGACGGCCGCGCCGATACCGCTGGTGCCACCGGTGACGACGACGGTGCGCCGGTCCTCACCGACCGCGCCGTGCCCCCCGTCGTCGACGGGCTCCGCAAGGTGCTCCTCGCTCACTGCCATCTCCTCCGCACGGAATCACGACGCTGCGGACCCGATTCCAACAGCCTTCAGGGCGCGGGGCCTTCGATCATGCGGGAGGAGGATGACCCCCATTCGAATACGCCGCCCTGCCGGGCCGGTGCACGCGAACCGCCCCGGACACCGTCGGGAGGAACGGGTGTCCGGGGCGGCAGCCGGTACGAGCCGGTGGCGGCCTGCGCGAGGGGAGAGCCTGCGCGAGGAGAGAGGGTCAGCCGCGGTACTGAGCCAGTACGCGGGTGAAGTCCCAGTTCGCCTGGCCCACGCCGGAGCAGGTGTCGGCCCCGCCGCCGGTGCAGGGCCGGTCGCGGTTGACCGACCAGAAGGTCAGCCGGGCGAGATGGCGCTGCTGCGCGTAGGCGAGGATCGTGCGGAAGTCGGCGACGGTGATGGTCTCGCCGACGTCCGTGACACCGTTCATCGAGGAGATACCGGTCTTGCGGTACGCCTCGTCGTCGCCGTAGCCGTAGGCGTTCTTGACAGCTGTCTTCAGACCCTCGGCCGCGCGGACGGACAGCGTGCCCATGTTCTGGCCGTTGCCGCCGAAGTTGAACGGCATGATCGTCCAGCTGTCGACGGTGAGCCCGGACGAGGCCGCGCGGTTGATCAGGCTGGTGTCGGGGCCGTTCTGGCCGGTGCCGAAGGTGATGTAGATCTTGATGCCGGGGTTGTTGGCCCGGATCGTCTTGAGCGCGTCCACGGTGCGCTGCTGGACGGTGGGGCTGTCGTAGGCGGCGGCCTCGATGTCGATGTCGATGGCCTTGAGGCCGTACGCGTTGATCACCTTCTGGTACGCGGCGGCCAGTTCACCCGCGCTGCCGCAGGAGCTCTCCAGCTTGTTGCCGCTCCAGCCGCCGAAGGACGGGATGACGTCACCGCCGCCCGCGCGGACGGTGTTGATGGTCTGCTGGTCCACTCCGCCGGTGAGCGGCCGGCCGCCGTCCCACTGCGGGTTGCAGTACCCGTTGCTGAGAACGAAGGCGAGAGTGAACCACTTGACGCCGGTGGCGTTCTGGACGGTGGCGGGGTTGGGCGGGCTGCCCCAGCCGTTGTAGATGTACGGCGCGACGGCCATGGGTGCGCCGCCGGGGTCGGGGTCACCGCCGCCGGTGGGCGCGGTCCACTTCTGGTTCGCGGCGCCGGTGCAGGTCCACAGCTGGAGCCTGGTGCCGTTGGCGGAGCTGTTGCCGGTGGCGTCCAGGCACTTGTTCGCCTGGGTGTTGACGATGTCGCGGGCCGCCGAGACGGTCCACTTCTGGTTGGCGGCTCCCGTGCACGACCAGAGCTGGAGGACGGAGCCGTTGGCCGTACCGCCGTCCTTGACGTCCAAACACTTGCCGAGCGCGCGGATCGTGCCGTCGGAGGCCACGTCCCACTGCTGCGCGGCGCTGCCGTTGCAGTCGTACAACTGCACGGCGGCGCCGTTGGCGGTGCTCCCGCTCGCCACGTCCACGCACTTGCCGCCGATGCCGGTGACGGTGCCGACGGCCGCGACGGCGGCGGTCGCGGGCGTCACGCTCATGGTCGAGGCGACGGCCACCAGGGGCATGGCCAGCAGGGCCAGCGGTCTGAGGTGCTTCAAGGGCCGGTAGGAGGCGGTCATGCGAGGTCACCGTCCACTTCTGGGAGGGCCCGCCGGGGGGCGCCCCGGTGGGCGGATCGTCCGCGGGTGCCGGACGGCGCCGGAGGCGGTCCGTCCGGCACCCGCGGAGCGGAAACGATTCCTAGTCGCTGACGCGTACGTAGTCGACGACCAGTTGCTGCGGGAAGACAGTGCTGCCGTCGGGGTCGCCGGGCCAGTAGCCGCCGACCGCGAGGTTGAGGATCAGGAAGAACGGCTTGTTGAACACCCACTGCCGGCCGCCGAGATCGGCGGGCGTGCGGGTCTGGAAGACGTTGCCGTCCACCGACCACTTGATGGAGTCGGGCGCCCAGTCCACCGCGAAGGTGTGGAAGTCGTCCGCGAACGCCTCGCCGTTCGGCAGGCTGTAGGCGGCGCCGATGCCGCCCGAGCCGGAGTAGCCGGGGCCGTGCAGCGTGCCGTGGACGGTGTTCGGCTCGAAGCCGACGTTCTCCATCACGTCGATCTCACCGCTGTTGGGCCAGCCGACCTGACCGATGTCGCTGCCGAGCGCCCAGAACGCGGGCCAGATGCCCTGCCCGCGCGGGACCTTGATACGGGCCTCGACACGGCCGTACGCGGAGTCGAACTTGCCCGAGGTGTTGAGACGGGCGGAGGTGTACTCACATGTGCCGTACCAGCACTGGTAGTTGCCGGGATTCTCCTTGCGGGCGGTGATGACGAGATTGCCCTGCCCGTCGAGCTGGGCGTTGTTGTTCCCGGACGTGTAGTACTGCCGCTCGTGGTTGTTGACGTTGTCGCCGGTCTCGATCTGCCACTTGCTTCCGTCGACGCCCGATCCGGCGGGGCCGTCGAAGTTGTCCTCGAACTTGATGGCTGCGGGTGCCGCGGCGGAGTGGGGGTCCGGTGCGGCGGAGGCTCCGGCGGGCACGGCGGCCACGGCTCCGGAGGCGCACAGAAGTGCGAGGGAGTACAGCGCCGTACGGCGCCGCCAGGACATGTGCACGGTCATGGTCATCACATCGCTTTGCGTGGGGGGCATGCGCATGACAGGTAGAGCTGAGAGACGAAGCGCCGACGGCGCTTATTTCACTGCTTGATTTAAGGCAGCCAGGGGATGCCCGTCAAGGAGTTGGTATGGACCAAAAAACTTCAGCACCGTGTTTTCGGCCCATCCATGTGAACACGCGGCGCACATCTCACCCCCCACCCAACTCCCGTCGTGGCCCCGCTTCTTGACCTGCACATGATGGACGCGGAGCATTCACCCCAGCGTCACAGCCGCTGTGGAAGGCTCCTGCGGAAACGTCACATCGCCATGACCGCCGTGCGCGCCGACCCACCCATCGGTTCTACGCGCGGTGATCCCCCGATCGAGAGGGCACCCCCATATGTCCCGTCGTCACCTTTCCGCCGTGCGGCCGGTGCTGGCCCTGTGCGCCGCCGCCGCGGTGCTGGCCGGCAGCGCCGCCGCCGCTCCCGCCGCCACACCCCCGGCCACGGCCACCGCCACGAGCGGAACCGCAGCCCTGGACGACACGTACTACCAGGGCGCGATCGGCAAGACCGGGCCCGCGCTCAAGAGCGCGCTGCACGGCATCATCAGCGACCAGACGAAGCTCTCGTACAGCGGCGTCTGGGAAGCGCTCAAGGTCACGGACCAGGACCCGGCCAACTCGGCCAACGTGGTCCTCCTCTACAGCGGCCTCTCCCGCGCGAAGTCGAAGAACGGCGGCAACGTCGGCGACTGGAACCGTGAGCACGTCTGGGCCCAGTCCCACGGCGACTTCGGTACGTCGCAGGGCCCCGGCACCGACATCCACCATCTGCGCCCGGAGGATGTCCAGGTCAACGGCATCCGCGGCAACAAGGACTTCGACAACGGCGGCAGCCCGGTCAGCGGCGCCCCCGGGAACCTCACCGACAGCGACTCCTACGAGCCGCGCGACGCGGTCAAGGGCGATGTCGCCCGCATGATCCTCTACATGGCGGTCCGTTACGAGGGGGGCGACTCCTTCGCCGACCTCGAACCGAACGACCGCGTCAGCAACGGCTCGGCCCCCCTGATGGGACGGCTGTCCGTACTGAAGCAGTGGAACGACGAGGACCCGCCGGACTCCTTCGAGAAGCGCCGCAACGAGCTGATATACAGCCAGTTCCAGCACAACCGGAACCCGTTCATCGATCACCCCGAATGGGTCGAGTCCATCTGGTGACACCCCTGAACGCGGCGGCGCGGCCTCCCCGTAGGTGATCGCCGCGGCTGCCAGGGTGAGGAGTGCCAACTCCGAGCGCCCTCACGCGAACGCCGGCCGGAGCCCCCGGGCGCGGATGATCGAGTCCGCACCCGGGGGCTTCGGCCTTCCCGCGCACGGCGCACCCAGCCACCCTGGAGGTCGTCCATGACACCCGTCCTGGCCACCGATGTCGTCACCGACGCGCTCGTGGAACTCCAGCGCCGGCTCGCCACCATGGACGAGGGTGAAGTCGCCTCGTACATCCCGCAGTTGGCCACGGCCGACCCGGCCACCTTCGGTATCGCCCTGACCAGCATGGGCGGCAACCACTACTGGTCGGGCGGCGTCGACACGCCCTTCACGCTCCAGTCGGTGTCGAAGCCGTTCGTGTACGCGCTGGTCCTGGCCGAGCTGGGACTCGACGAGGTGACCCGGTGGGTCGGCGCGGAACCCAGCGGTGAGGCGTACAACGCGATCAGTCTGGAGCCGGGCACCGGGCGGCCCGCGAACGCGATGATCAACGCGGGGGCGATCGTCACCACCGCGCTGGTGCCGGGAGCGAACGAGGAGGAGCGGTTCGACCGGATCCTCGACTGTCTCGGCCGGTTCGCCGGACGGCGGCTGGACGTGGACGAGCGGGTCCACGCGTCGGAGTCCGAGACCGGCGACCGCAACCGCGCCCTGTCGTATCTGATGCGCGGCGCCGGATCGCTGCCCGGCGACCCGAAGGGCGTGGAGACGTACTTCCGCCAGTGCTCGGTACGCGTGACGACGGCCGATCTGTCGCTGATGGCCGCGACGCTGGCCAACGGCGGCGTCAACCCCTCCACCGGCGAGACGGTGGTGCCCGAGCCGGTGGCCGTGCAGGTGCTCGCGGTCATGGCCTCCTGCGGGATGTACAACGCGTCGGGCGACTGGCTGCTGCGGGTCGGACTCCCGGCGAAGAGCGGGGTGTCGGGCGGGCTGATCGCCGCGAGTCCGGCGCGGTTCGGGATGGCGGTGCACAGCCCGCCGCTGGACGCCACGGGCAATCCGGTACGCGGTGTGGCCGTGCTGCGCGAGTTGTCGGCGCGGTTCGGTCTGCATCTGATGCGCAGGTCCGCGCGGACGGCACCGACGGTGATGCTCGCGGAGACCGCGCGGACCGCGCCGTCGGACCGGCCGCGCAGCGAGGCCGAACGCGAGATCATCGAGCGCGCGGGCGACGACGTGGCGATCGTCGCCGCGCAGGGAATCCTCGATTTCACCGAGGTGGAACGGCTGTTGCACGACATCGGCACCGTCGTGCCCGAGGAGCCCGGCTGGGTGGTGCTCGATCTTCAGGAGGTGTCGGAGGTCCGGCCCTTCGCCGAGGTCATGCTGCGGGAGGCGCTGACCCGGCTGGCGGCGCGCGGCCATCAGGTGACGGTGGTCGGCGATCTGGCGCCGCACGCCGACGAGGGCTCGGGGGCGGGCGGCGAGGGCGCGTGGCGGCAGGTGCCGTCGCGTGACACGGCGGTGGCCCGGTGCGAGGACGCGCTGCTCTCGGCGGGCATCAACCGGCAGAAGGGGCACGGCCGTTCGGACACCGAGTAGGCCCCCGGGGACCGAGTGACCTCCGGGGGTGGCCGAATTCCTGGACAGGTGTCTATAGTTCACAGACACCTGTCCATGATGCTGCCCCGAGGATGCCCCCGTGAGTACCGCCGCACAGATCCTGGTCGCCCTCGTGGCCGCCTTCCACGTCTACTTCATGGTGCTGGAGATGTTCCTCTGGGAGCGCGGCCCCGGCCGGAGCCTGTCCGGCTTCGACGCCGAGACGGCCCGCGTCACCGCGTCCCTCGCCGCCAACCAGGGCCTCTACAACGGGTTCCTGGCGGCCGGCCTGGTCTGGGGCCTGCTCGCGGGCGACCCGACCGGGTACCGCGCCCAGATCTTCTTCCTCAGCTGCGTGATCGTCGCCGGGGTGTACGGCGCGGCCACGGCGAACCGCCGCATCCTCTTCGCCCAGGCGCTGCCCGGCGCGATCGCGCTCGCCGTCGTACTGGCGGCGGGATGACCGGCGGACCGCCCGACGGGCCGACCGCCGCACCTCCCCCGGCCGACCCCAGGGCGGCCAGGACCCGGGCCGCCCTGCGACAGGCGCTCCTCGACGAGTGCGCGGAACGCCCGCTCGAACAGGTGGGCGTGGCCGCGCTGACGCGCCGGGCGGGGGTCGGCCGGGCCACGTTCTATCTGCACTACGCGGACCTCCGGGCGCTCGCCGTCGACGCGTGCGCCACGGTCGTCCGGGACGCGGTGGACGCGCTCCACGCCTGGCGCGGTGTGCCGGACCCCGCGTCGCCGCCGCCCGCCCTGACGGACTTCTTCACCGGGCTCGTGCCGCACGCCGACCTGTACCGCGCCCTGCTGCGGCCGGGCGGCGGCGGCCCGCTGGGCGAATTGCTCCACCGGGAGCTGCGGGAGCGCAGCCGTACGGAACGCGCGCTGGCGGGCGGGCCCGAGCCGGAGTTGATCGCCTCGGCGGTCGCGGCGTCCTTCGCCGGCGTACTGGCGGACTGGCTGCACGGCCTCATCGACGCGCCCCCGGCCAAGATCGCCGGGCAGGTGTGGCGCCTGCTGATGGCGCTGCACCGCACGCCCACCGGCTGAGCGCGCGACCGGGCGGCCACGGGGGTGAGGCCGACGGGCCGTCAACTCGCCCTGCCCGAGCCCGTCGTGACGGTAGGTCACTTGCCCAGCCGGTGGCATATGCCACAAGCACCACCGGATCGAGTGTTGCCGAATGCCTTACGGCCCATAGCAGCCTGTGCAACAGTCGTAACGGTCCACCCTTCAGACCTGGCAACGCCACGCCTGTATCGGAGTTCGAGATGCCGTCCCATCTGTTCGCGGACCGTCCCGCCCCGCAGCCACCGGATCGGGGCGTGGTGGAGTCCCTCATCACGCGCACCCGCAGGCTGCGCGGTGACGTGGAGGCCGTGCGCAGGGACGCGGGCTCCGACGAGCACGACACACAACGGCGCTGGCAGCGCGCGCTCTGTGAGCTGGCGGTCCATCAACTGGACGATCTCGGCGCCCACTTGGGCCAGCTGAAGAACGGACTGCCCGGCGACGGGCCCGGGTCGGCGGCCGTCATGGCGGCGGAGGCCGACGACGAGAGCGGTTCGCTGCTGAGCCGGGTCGGCAGCGCCGAGTGGAATCTCCTCACCGACCAGGTCACCTGGTCGCCCGAGCTGTACGAGATCTTCGGCCGCCCGCCCGAGAAGGGCCCGATGACCCTGGACGAACTGCCGTCCGTGATGGTCCCCGAGGACCAGAGTCTGCTCCAGACACTGGTCACCGAATGTCTCGTCGACGGCAAGCCCATCGACAGCGAGTTCCGTATCGTCCGGAGCGACCGGCGCGTCCGCACGCTGCACATGATGGGCGAGCCCGTGCTCGACTCCGACGGCGGCACCGCCTCGATGTGGGCGGTGCTGCGCGACGTCAGCGAGTTACGCCGCAGCCAGCGCGCCGTCATGGAGTCCGGTGACACGCTCCGGCGCCGCGAGCGGAGCGCCAGGACCGAACAGCGCATGGTGGCGGAGTTGCAGGAGGCCGTACTGCCGTCGTGGCGCGGGTCCCTCCACTCCCCCCAGAGCCAACCGGGCACGCTGGATCTGGCCGGCCACTATCTGCCGCCCACGGGCGGCGGACTCGTCGGCGGCGACTGGTTCGACGCGCTGAGACTCCCCGACGGGAACACCCTGCTGACGGTCGGCGACCTCACCGGCCACGGCGTGACGGCCGCCTCCACGATGGCCATGCTCCTCGGCGCGCTGCGCGGCATGGCCGTGGCGGGCGTCCGGCCCGGGGCGTTGATGGGACATCTCAACCAGCTGCTGGAGACGGCCGACCAGCCCGCGCTCGGCAGCGCCGTCTGCTGCCGCTATCGCGCCGAGACCCGCACCCTCGTCTGGGCACAGGCGGGTCACCCCGCCCCGCTGCTGTTCCGCGACGGGACGGGGCGCGCGCTGACACCGCTGGACGGGGTGCTGCTCGGGGCGACATCGGGTGCCGCGTACGAACAGGCCGAGATCCAGCTGCTGCCCGGTGATCTGCTGGTGCTGCACACCGGCAGGCTGACCGACCGGACCGGGGTGGACCGGCTTCTGGCGCTCGGGCCCCGCCTGACCGGGGCACGCGACGCGCAGGACTGTGTCAGGACGGTCGTCGAGGAGTTCGGCGAGACCGGACGCGAGGACGACGCCTGTGTACTGGTGGCCAGGATCGGCCCGGCGGAGCAGACACCTCTGTGAGCCCCTGACGGCTCATTCGCGGTGACCACCGGGGATGTACGGGATTCCGGGCTGGGTGCTGGGTACTGGACCTCCGGCTAGATCTCCGAACTCCTCGGCTTCTTGGTGGGGTTGGGCAGGACGGCGTCGATCTCCCGGCGCAGCTCCGAGATCGTGGCGTGCGCCGCGTACTGGCCGGTCAGCCGGTACATCTCCCGCAGCCGGTCCCAGGTGCGGTGCGACGAGGTCTCCCCCATCGACACCAGCGCCAACCGCGCGTAACGGTCGGCCTGTTCGGGATCGTCCGCGATGAAGCAGGCCGAGGCCAGGGAGAGGTAGTCGAAGATCATCGACCGCTGACGGCCGTTCTGCCGCAGCTCGATCGCCCGCTTGGCATGCCGTTGCGCTATGGCCGCCGCCGAGGGGTCGTGGTCGGCGAGCGTACGGTAGGCCAGCGCCTCCATGCCGTGCAGATCCGCCTCGTCGAACATCTGCATCCAACTCGGCGGCGGCACATCGCCCTTGTCGGAGACGAACAGATTCTCCGCCTCGCCCAGGGTCCGGCGCATGGCCTGGCCGCGCCCCATCGACGCCTGTGCCCAGGCCTCGATCGTGCAGAGCATCGCCCGGGTACGGGGCAGCACCTCGTCCCCGGAGCCCGACTTGGCCAGCTTCATCAGGTCCAGCGCCTCGTCCGGCCGCCCCAGATGAACCATCTGGCGGGCCGCCCTGGAGAGCGCCTCGCCCGCGCGCGGACGGTCGCCGCCCTCGCGCGCCGCGTGGGTGGCGATGACGAAGTACTTCTGGGCGGTGGGTTCGAGGCCGACGTCGTGCGACATCCAGCCGGCGAGCACCGCCAGGTTGGCGGCGACGCCCCACAGGCGCCGCTGGAGATGGGGAGGGTGGCGGTACGCGAGCATCCCGCCCACCTCGTTGAGCTGGCCCACCACCGCCTTGCGCTGGAGGCCGCCGCCCCGGGAGGCGTCCCAGGCCCGGAACACGTCCACGGAGTGTTCCAGTGCGTCGATCTCCTGTGACCCGATGGGAGCGGCCTCGTAACGGTCGTACGAGGCGGGGTCGGCGTGCAGCGGCTCGTTGCTCCGGGGAGCGTCGGCGGTCATTGCGGGGTCGGAGTGCAGCCAGTCGTACATGGAACTGCTGAGTGCGGTGCCTGCGGTGAGCACGGCGCCCGCGCCCACCAATCCGCGTCGGTTGAGCATGAGGTCCATTCCCGTGAATTCGGTGAGGACCGCAGCCGTCCGGTCGGGCGCCCAAGGCAGGCCGTCGGGGTTCGATACGTTCCCGGCGTCCCGTCGTCTCCCCGCGCGTCCGTGTCGTACGAACCCGAGGTCCTCGATGGTCACGACACGGCCGAGCCGCTCGGTGAACAGGGAAGCCATCACCCTCGGTACCGGATCGCGTGGGATCTCCCCCATGTCGATCCAGCGTCTGACCCGCGAGGTGTCGGTGGCCAGCTGCGGATGGCCCATGGCCGCCGCCTGTCTGTTCACCAGCCGCGCGAGTTCGCCCTTGGACCAGCCGGCGAGGCCGAACAGGTCCGACAGGCGGGCGTTGGGTTCTCCGGTCACGTCAAGCCCCCAGGTTCTCGGCTGAGTTGACAGTAACCCTGTGTCAGATGCCTGGCGACTATTCGCCAGGCTTCGCCAGGGTGCGCCACATGGTGTGCCACCCGTGGCGGGGTGTGGTGTAGGAACGCGCCACCCCGCCCCGGCAGTCGGTCACATTCCCCAGGGTGCGGAACGACCGCCGGGACGGGTGGCGCGGGTAATTCGTCGGTACACGAAGGGATCCGTTCGCCCATGTACACAGCGTCGTCGTACACAGCATCGACCTCCGTGACCGCCCCTCCCCGCCAGCAGCGGCCACCGGCGGCCGGTGGTGGACCGTATCTCGACCCCACCCACGCCGGCCGGACCAGGCGCTGGCCGGGGCCGACGGGCGGTCCGCTCGGCGGGCGGCTCGACCTGTCGGGCCCCCAGGGCGCGCAGTTGAGGATGGCCATCGCCTCCGTGCACCGCATCTGTCCGGAGTTCAACCCCGTACAGGTGCTGCGGCGCAGTGGCCGCTCGGTGCTGCTGGTCGGGACGACCGGGCGGACGACCGCGGTGGCGAAATGTTTAATCGACCAGTCCCCCGCGTGGGCCGAGAGCTTCCGGCACGAGATAGCCACCTATCGCTCGTTCGTGCGCCATCGCCCGCCCGTGCGGGTGCCCCGGCTGATCGCCGCCGATCCCGACAACTGCACGCTGGTCGTCGAGCGGATGCCCGGCCGCGCCGCCGCCCTGTCGCGCCACCCCGTCGAGGCTCCGCCGCGCGCCGACGTACGGACCGTGCTGGGCGCCGTGACGCGGCTCAACACCTGGCGTCCGCCGGGCGACATGTTCGGTGCCGGACTCGACTACGCGCGGCGGATCACCCGCTATCACGAGCTGGGTCTGTTCACCGACCGGGACCTGGGGGATCTCCAGAAGCTCATGCGCGGTCTCGGACGGCCGGGCATGCGGCAGTTCTGCCACGGTGACGCGCTGCTCTCCAACATGCTGCTGTCGCCGGCCGGGGCGGTGCTGCTGGACTGGGAGCACGCGGGCTGGTATCTGCCCGGGTACGACCTGGCGACGCTGTGGATGGTGCTCGGCAACAACGCCCTGGCGCGCCAGCAGATCAGCAAACTGGCGCAGGTCACGGGCACGGCGGACCGGGACGCCTTCCTGGTCAATCTGATGCTGGTGCTGACGGCGGAGATCCGTAAGTACGAGACCCAGGTGCAGCGCACGATGCGCGAGGCACCGCCCGTCGGCGGGGCGAACCAGCCTCAGCCGGGGGCGCCGAGCGGCGAGGAGCAGCGGCTGCTGCTGCGGCGGCTGCACGAGGACTGCGCCATGGCCCGCCGGGCCGTGCGCGCGGCGGTCGGGACGCGCTGATCGGCGGGTTCGGCCATGAGGAACGGCGCGGGGGGGGGGGGGGGGGGGGGGGGGGGGGGGGGGGGGGGGGGGGGGGGGGCGGCCCCCCCCCGCCCCGCGGGCCCGGCCCCCCCCCCCCCCCCCCCCCCCCCCCCCCCGACGCGTTGTCGTCCGTCCGCAAGGCTCACGGCCCTACGGCTTTACGGTCCGCTGAACTCGACCGTGTCCACGTCGAACGAGTTGTCCTGCGGTGACGTGAAGACGAGATAGAGGTCGTGCGTACCGGGGTGGGCCTTGACCGGTACCGGATCGGTCGGCCGGTAGACGTCCCAGTCCCCGGTGTTGGGGATCGGGGTGGTGGCGAGCAGTTCGCCGTCCGGTGCGCCGGCGCGCAGTTCGATCGCGCCGACTCCGTACGGCGAGGAGACCTGGTAGGTGACCGAGTCGATGCCCTCCACGCTCATCGGTTTGAACGCCACCCAGTCGCCGTCGCTGATGTCGCCGATGCGTTTGCCGTTCGCGGCGCCCGCCTGGTCGACGACGCGGGTGCCCGACTGGCTGTCGTAGTACTCGGCCTGTTTGAGCTTCGGTTGCAGGACGGCACGGCCGTAGCCGGTCAGCGCCGGTGCGCCGGAGCCGCCGCCGTCGGTGTACTTGGCGTTGAGTACGTAGGTGAGGTCGGCGCCCTCGGGATGGCCGCCGAGATCACCGGTGTCGACGGTGCCCTCGCAGCCGGGGATGTCGTTGGTCGGGTGCTCGTGGTCGTCGTGCCCGAGCGCCGGGTTGATGGTGACCTTGGCGCAGTCGACGGTCCCGTCCTCCGGGTCGGTGACCGTGATCCTGTACGGGATCTGGTCGCCGAACTCGATGAGTTTGCCGTTGACGGGGAAGTCGATGGTCACCTTCGGTGTGGTGTTGCCCGCGGTGATGGGCACGTTGGCGAAGCCGGACTTCCCGGTGGAGTCCGTGACCTTCAACTGGGCGCTGAACTCGCCTCCCTCGGTGTAGGTGTGGGTGGCGTTCGCGTCGGTGGAGTCGTACGTGCCGTCACCGTCGAAGTCCCACTCGTAGGTCAGCGGCCCGCCGTCCGGGTCGGCGCTGCCCTCGCTGGAGAAGTCCACCTTCAGCGGGAGCGGTCCGTCGGTGACGGAGGCGGCGGCCTTGGCGACCGGGCTGCGCTGTCCCTGGGCGTAGTCGATGCGGTAGAGGCCCGAGTCGTTGTTGCCGCCGCCGAACTCGCTGCCCCACTCCAGGACGTACAGCGAGCCGTCGGGCCCGAAGGTCATGTCCATGGGGCTCTTGAAGGCCACCGAGTCCATGAAGTCGTTGACCTTGAGGAGTTTCTCGTCCTTGTCGAAGCGGACTTCCTTGATGTAGTTGCGTGACCATTCGTAGAGGAAGCTCGCGCCGTCGAAGTACTCGGGGAACTTCGTCTCGGAGGGGTTGTCCGCGTCGTACCGGTATACGGGTCCGCCCATGGGCGCCGAGCCGCCTTCGCCCATCTCCGGGAACTTCTCGGACTCGCCGTAGCCGTACCAGAGTTCGGGCTGCTGGATCGGGGGCAGCTCGGTCAGCCCGGTGTTGTTCGGCGAGGGGTTGGCCGGCTTCGCGCAGTCGAACTTCGCGCCGATCACCTCGGTGTCCGGGTTGTACGGCGCGTACGCCTGGTTGTCGCCGTGGCAGAACGGCCAGCCGAAGTTCGCGGGCTTCTTGATGACGTTGTACTCGACCAGGCCTTCGGGGCCCCGGTCGGTGGTGGGCAGTCCGCGGTCGGGGCCGTAGTCGGCGAGGTGGATGTAGCCGGTCTTCTGGTCGACGGTGAAGCGGAACGGGTTGCGGAAGCCCATCGCGTAGATCTCGGGCCGGGTCTTGGCGGTGCCTTCCGCGAAGAGGTTGCCCTCCGGGATGGTGTAGCCGCCCTCGTCGGTGGGCTTGATACGCAGCAGTTTGCCACGCAGGTCGTTGGTGTTGCCCGCGGTGCGCGCGGCGTCGAGCATCTCCTTGCCCGGTCGCCAGTCGATGGGCGCGTAGCCCTGCCAGTCGGGGTCGAGGTTGGGCGGTACGTCGTCGCCGACGCCGAGGTACAGGGTGCCGTCGGGGCCGAACTCGACGGCACCGCCGGTGTGTCCGGGCTCGGTGAAGGTGCGGGAGCGGTAGGCGGGGACGTCGAGGAGTTTCTTCTCGCTCGTCAGGTCGAGGGTGTTGCCGTTGAGGGTGAAGCGGGAGAGCCGGTTGATGTCCTTGGTCTCGGCGGCGGGCGCGTAGTAGAGGTAGACCCAGTTGTTCTCGGCGAAGTCCGGGTCGAGTTCCATCCCGACGAGCCCGTCCTCGCCGCCGGTGTAGACGTCGAGCTTGCCCGCGGTGACGGTGGAGTGGGACGCGGGGTCGAAGATCTTCAGCTCGCCGTTGCGCTGGGCGTAGATCGCGCGGCCGTCGTCGGCGACGTCGAGTTCCATCGGGTCGGCGGTGTTGTCGTCGAGGGTGACCTTCTCGTAGGCGCCCCAGTCGGTGCCGCCGCAGTCGCCGGGCTTGTCGCCGGCCGCCCACTGGAGTCCGCCGACGACATGGTCACGGAAGGCCTCCTCGTCGTAGGCGGGGGTGTCATG
Source organism: Streptomyces sp. NPDC006643 (assembly GCF_042870175.1). Lineage (NCBI taxonomy): Bacteria > Bacillati > Actinomycetota > Actinomycetes > Kitasatosporales > Streptomycetaceae > Streptomyces > Streptomyces sp. NPDC006643. Next base: position 55,018 of record NZ_JBIAHA010000004.1, read on the forward strand.
TCCCATGGCGGTGGCCCAGACCTTGCCGCCGCCGGTGTCGCGGCACCAGGAGATGGGGTGGTCGGCGCCCATGGCGTCGGGGCCGGGGTTGTACGTCGTCTCGTCGGCGGTGACCAGGACATGGACGTCACCGCGCGGGTTCTCGTCGAAGTTGTACCACTCCTCGGGGCGCTCCCAGCGTTCGGGAAGTCCCTTGGTGGAGGGGTGGACCTGGTCGGCGACCTTGGCCGTGCCCTGGAGCACGCCGGGCGAGTGGGTGGGCATGTGGGCGCCGCCGTTGATGGTCTCGTCCCACCACGGGAAGGCCTCCTCGACGCCCATGTCGAGGGTGTTGTGGATGGCGACGATGCCCTTGCCGCTCTCCACGTACGTCTTCATGGCCTGGCGCTGGGCCTCGGTGTCCCAGACCATGCCGGAGTTCTGGAGCATGACGATCGCGTCGTACTGGGCGAGGTTGTCGTCGCTGAAGACGGTGGGATCGTCGCTCTGGACGATCTCGAAGCCGTTCTCGGCGGCCTCCTCCTCGAACATCTTGATGCCGTTCGGGATGGATCCGTGGACGTAGCCGACGGCCCGGGTGAAGAGGAGGGCCTTGAAGGCGGGTGCTTCCTTCTCGGCGGCTCCGGCGCCGGTGGGCAGGGCGGTCAGGGCGAGCAGCAGGGCGCCGACGGCGGCGACGAGCGCTCTTCGGATCGCTCTCCCACGACGCTTTCGGTCATGCACATGCCATTTCATCTGCCGGTCCTCTCTGGGGGATGGGATCGGGCGGGTGGTGCCGGCTCTCGTCGGGCGGTTCCGGGGGGGGGCCGGGGGGGGCCGGGGATCTCCGGTGGGTTATCGGATGTCGGCGAGGGCCCGGCGCAGGAACGCCAGACCGTCGGTGGCCAGGGCGTCCTGACTGGGTGCCAGCGGGCGCCAGACGGAGGCGGCGACCGCGATCGCGTCGTTGTGCGCGGTGAAGGACTCGATGCACAGGGGCCCCCGGTAGTCGCTGTCCGCGAGCGCGGTCAGGAAGCCGGGCCAGTCGAGGTGGTCGGCGCCGGGTGCGCCCCGGTCGTTGGCGCACACCTGGACATGGACGATACGGCCGCCCGCCTCACGTACGGCGGCAGGCAGGCCGCGTTCCTCGATGTTCTGGTGGTAGACGTCGAGCGCGATTCCGATGCCCGCCGGGTCCAGGCCGTCCATGGCCGTCAGGCACTGGGCGACGGTGTTGAGCAGACTCGTCTCGTACCGGTTCAGCGGCTCGACGGCGATCGTCACCCCGGCGTCCCTCGCATGCGTGACGACGGGCGAGATGTGCGCACGCCACTCGGCCCACGCCGCCGCCCGCTCGGTCTCCGTCATACGCCAGGACCGCCCGACGGCCGTGTAGACCGGACCGGCCACGACGGGCGCGCCGATCGCGTGGGCCGCGTCGACGCAGCGCCGCAGATAGTCCTGGGTGGCGCGCACGGTCGCCGGATCGGTGGCCACGAGATCGCGGCCCGGCGGCATGACGGCGACGACGGCGGCCGGGGCGAGCCCGGTGGTCTCCAGCAGCTTCGACGCGGCGGCCGGCTCCCAGTCGTCGGCCGACTCCAGCGGGAGTTCGACGCAGTCGAAGCCCCAGGCGGCCAGGCGCGGCAGCGTCTCGGCGAGGGCCGCGCCGTCGACCGGTGAGTGCCAGATCCACGGGTTGGCGCCGAGCGCGAACCGTCCCGGTGCGGGTGTCGGGGCCGGTGTCGATGTCAGGGCGCTCACTTGCCGCCCCAGTCCTTCGGGAAGCCGGGCATCGACTCGCAGCCGCACATCGCGTAGTGCAGCGGCGGCATACCGGGCTTGAGATAGTCGCCCAGGTTCTCCTGGGTGATGGTGGGCTGCGGGAGCTTCCACTCCTTGGGCACCTTCTGCCCCTTGAGGATGTCCAGCGCGGCGATCACGGGCGTGCGCCACTGGAAGGTCGGGTACGCGGGGGCGATCGCCGTGAGGTCCTTGTCCTGCCACGCCTGGAGGAAGTCCTGCTGGTCCTCCCCGGTGATGGGCGGCACGTCCTTGCCGGCGTCCTCGAAGGCCTCGACCGCGGCGACGGCCGTGGCGCCCGAGTCCATCCACACCCCGTCGATGTCGCCGTGCCGGGTGAGCGCGTCGGTGACGATCGACTTGGCCTTGGCCGGGTCGCCGTCGGTGAACTTCACGTCCACCACGTCGAGTTCACTCTTGTCGAAGGCGACCTTCGCCGCCGACCAGCGGGTCTCCAGCACGTCCACACCGGGCGAGATGCGCAGCGCGAGGATCTTGCCCTTCGGCTTGACCTTCTCGACCAGGAAGTCGGCGGCGACCGCACCGTAGGCGTAGCCGCCGATCGGGTTGACGAAGGTGACGGCACAGTCGGTCTCGACGCCCCGGTCGAAGACGATGACGGGTACCTTGCCGCAGGCCTGCTTCACGGCGGGGGTGAGGGTGGCCGTGGTGTTCGGCGAGACGATCAGCGCGTCGCAGCCGCGGGCGGACAGCTCCTGGATGTCGGAGATCTGTTTGTCGTCCTTGCCCTGGGCGTCCAGGACGGTGAACTTGGTGATCTCCTTGTGGAGTTTCACCTCGGCCCGCATGTTCTTCAGCCCCACCTGGCGCCAGGGATTGAACACTCCGGCGTTGGAGAAGCAGAGTTCGATGTCGCCGGGGTCGGCGGTCTTGTACTGCGAGGTGTCGGTCATCTGCGGGTTGAGCATCTGCTCCCACGGCTTGTCGGCCGGTCCCTCGGGCGTCTCCCCCGCGAGGGCCAACTGGCGCTCGTACTCGGCCTGTTCGAAGAAGCTGGACTGCTTCCCGGTGCCCGCGTCCGCCGTGCTCCCGCCGCCCGAGGCGGCCGGGGGCGACTCGGGTGGCGCGTCGCTCGTGCAGGAGGCGACGAGTACGGCGCCGAGCAGCGCGGCGCTCGCGGCGAGCGCCCGTCGGCGGACGGTACGGATGACGGTCATGAGGGTGTTCCTCCCGAAGGGTGCGTACCGGTGGGGGGCGTGGGACTCGGCGGCGTACGGCCCGATGACGGCGGCCCCGGTGGCGTACCGCCGGGTGGAGCGGCGCCGGCCGGTGTACGGCGGCCTCGCAGCCGGGACCAGTCGGCCGCTCCGAGGCCGACGGCGGCGATGACGATCACACCTTGGACGGTGGACTCCAGTGCGCCGGAGACGCCCTGGAGGTTGAGCAGCGTGAACAGCGCCTGGAGCGAGAACGCACCGGCCATGGCGGCGACCACCGAACCCCGTCCGCCGCCGAGGACCACCCCGCCGAGGACGACGGCGGTGATGGCCTCGAACTCATACCCCCTGCCCGCCTGCGCGGAGACCCCGGAGAAGCCGCCGACGAGGACGGCGGCGAGCGCGGCGGCGGCGCCGGAGAGGATGAAGGCGACGGTCCGCACCCGGATCACCCGTACACCGGACAGCGCGGCGGCCCGGTCGCTGTCACCGGTGGCGACGAGCGTCCGTCCGAAGTCGGAGCGTGTCACCAGCACGGCGACCGTCCCGGCGACGAGGCAGGCGACGACCGCCCAGGGCAGCCAGCCGAAGGCGGTGCCCCGGCCCAACTGCCGGAAGGCGCTGGGCAGTACGCCCTGCGGCGAGCCGCCGGTCCAGAAGAAGACGGCTCCTTCGAGGATGAGCATCATGCCGAGGGTGGTGATGAACGACGGCACCCGCAGCACGGTGGTGATCAGCCCGCTGACCAGTCCGGCCAGTCCGCCGCCGACGAGCAGGACGGCGGTGACGACCAGCCAGTGGGCGCCGGGGAAGGAGCCGTACAGCTCGGCGGCGACGACCACGCCCGCGGTGACGATCGCGCCGACGGAGAGGTCGAACTCGCCGCAGACGATGACCAGATACTGCCCGGCGGCCAGGATCACCAGCGGCGCCGCGCGCTTGACGAAGGAGAGGAAGCTGTCGGGTTCGTAGAAGGCGGGGTCGGTGATCAGGAGCGCGAGGAGCAGTGCGGCGAGCAGGACGTAGACGGGGATGCCGGTGCCCAGCGCGCGCACGACGCGCTTGCCGGGAGAGGTCGCGGATGCCCGCTCGGCCGGGATCTCGGTCGTGGCCGGGGCGCTCATGCGGTCCGCCCTTCCGTCAGGGCCTTCGGTGGCTTCGGGGTCCGTCGGGGCCGGGCGTAGATGGCGACGGCGGCGATGATGACGACGCCGCGTACGACATTCTTGAAGAACGGGTCGACCGACAGCTGGTTGAACACGCTGTCCAGGACGGCCAGGACGAATACGCCGCCGAGGGTGCCCGCCACTCCCCCTCGGCCGCCCGCGAGCGCCGTGCCGCCGAGGACGACGGCGGCGATCGACTCCAGGTCGTAGCGCGCCTCGGTGCCCGCCCACGGTGCGCCCGCGCCCAGCCGTGCGGCGAGGAAGAGCGCGGCGGCGCCGACGCACAGGGAGCACAGGACGTGCGCGATCAGGATCGTGCGCCCGGTGCGTACGCCGGAGAGCCGGGCGGCGTGCTCGTCGCCGCCGGTGGCGTACATGTGGTGGCCGAGGCGGGTACGGCGGGTGATGAGCCACATCAGGGCGGCCACCGCGATGAGCAGGAACACCGAGACGGGGACGGGGCCGATCCGGTCGTAGCCCAGACGCTGGAAGGAGACGGGGACCTCGCCGGCGGGTCCGGTGTAGTTGTCCTCGATCCAGCCGCGCAGGATGAACGCCATGCCGAGGGTGGCGATGAACGCGTTGACCTTGAGGCCGGTGACGATCAGTCCGTTGACGAGTCCGACGGCGACGGACAGCGCGAGCACGGCGAGCACGGCGGTGACGACTCCGCCGCTCGCCATGGTCTCGGCGGCGACGAGGGTGCCGAGGCTGATGAGATAGGCGACGGAGAGATCGAGGGAGCCGGTGAGGATGACGGCGGACTGGCCGACGGCGACCAGGCCGAGCGCGACGCAGTTCTGGAGGATCGCGACGGCGTTGGTGGTGGTGAGGAAGTTGCCGCCCTGGGCGGCGACGACGATCCAGCCGAGGAGGGTCACGGCGAGCGCGGCGAGCCAGACACCGACGACGGGGTCGAACGACCGACGCACCGAGCGCGGTCCCTTGCCCCTGGACAACGATGTCCGCCGCTTCGGCGGTCCTGACGGCGCGGGAGCGGATTCGACGGTGGTCACGCGGCGCCCTCCCGTCGGGCACCGGGCGCGTCGGACGGGCGCCGGGCCCCGGCCGTCGCGAGGCGCATGATGCTCTCCTCCGTCGCCCCGGCGGGCACCTCGCCCACGAGCCGCCCGTCGGACATCACATGGATGCGGTCGCTCATCCCGATCAGCTCGGGCAGTTCGGAGGAGATGATCAGCACGGCCAGTCCCTCGCGGGCGAGTTCGCGTACGAGGGTGTGGATGGCCGCCTTGGCTCCGACGTCGACGCCGCGCGTGGGCTCGTCGAAGAGCAGTACCCGTGGACCGGCCGCGAGCCACTTGGCGATGACGACCTTCTGCTGGTTGCCGCCGGACAGGAACTGGGCCTGCTGGTCCTCGCCGCGCGACTGGAGCCGTACACGGCTCAGGAGCGCGGTGACCTCGCGGCCCGCCGGGGGTCTGCCGCGTACGGCGACGGCGCGGGTGACCAGCAGCGCGTTGTCGCGTACCGACTGGCGCAGGGCCAGCCCCTCGGTCTTGCGGTCCTCGGTGACCAGGGCGATGCCCGCGCGGATGGCCTGGCGCGGCCTCGACGGCCGCAGCGGTTTCCCGCCGACGGTCATGGTGCCGGTGGTGAAGGGCGCGGCGCCGAACAGGGCGCGGGCCAGTGACGTACGCCCCGCGCCCTGGAGGCCCGCGATGCCGACGACCTCGCCGGCGCGCAGTGTCAGATCGATGTCCCTGACGCGGGAGTTGCCGCCGCCGGTGACGGTGAGCCGTACCTCGCCGATCTCGATGTGGGTCGCGCGCGGCGGGTAGTACGCGGTGAGGTCGCGGCCGACCATCGCGCGGACGATGTCGTCCGGGGTGGTGTCGGCGGTGTGCACGGTGGTGACACGGCGGCCGTCCTTGAGGACGGTGATACGCCGCGAGAGGTCGAAGACCTCGCCCAGCCGGTGCGAGATGTACAGGATGCCGAGTCCGCGCGCGGTCAGCCGGCGTACCAGGGCCGACAGAAGGGCGACCTCGTGGTCGGCGAGGGGTGCGGTTGGCTCGTCCATGACAAGCACACGCACGTCGGAGGCGAGCGCCTTCACGATCTCGACGGTCTGCTGCCGTGCGACGGACAGGTCCCGCACCAGCGTGCGCGGCGTGATGCCCGTCTCGTCTATCTCGGCGAGGAGCTCGGCGGTGCGCCGCTCCATGGCCGCGCGGTCGACGAGGCCGTAGCGGGTCGGCTCCCGGCCGAGGAACACGTTCTCGGCGACGGTGCGGTGGGCCAGGAGCGCGAACTCCTGGTGGATGATGCCGATCCCGGCGGCCTGCGCCTGGCCGGGATGGCTGAAGGTGTGCGCCGTTCCGTCGAGCGTGATCGTGCCGGTGTCGGGGGCGTGTTCGCCGGCCAGGACCTTCATCAGAGTGGATTTCCCCGCGCCGTTCTCGCCCACCAGGGCGTGGACTTCGCCGGGTTGAAGATCGAGTCCCACGTCATGGAGCACACGCACCCCGAGAAAGCTCTTGGACACGCCCTGCATCGTCAGCATCCCCTGGCTCCTCGATGGCTCCTCGGTCGCGGTCTGCTGTGCAATGTCGTGACTGGGCTTTGACCTGTCAAGGGTCCAAGCGCCGTTCATTTCAACGGAGTTGGCCTGGACTTTGGTCGATCGGCGAATCAACCGTGTCTTGTGAGCAGCGAAAGTCGTCCCTAAGGTGATGCCATGTCTGCGCTGCCGGATCACAGCAGTTCCGCCGTCTCCCACACCCCGGGCGAAGTGCTCACGCTGATCAGTTCCGGAGCCGCCGCGACCCGCGCGGATCTCTCCCGGCTGACGGGGCTCGCCCGCTCCACGGTCTCCCAGCGGGTGGACGCGCTCATCGCACACGGCTTCGTCGACGAGTCGGGGCCGGAGGCCGGCGGCTCGACGGGCGGCAGGCCGCCGCGCCGGCTGCGGCTGCGTACCCGCGAGCACGCGGTGGCCGGTGTGGACCTCGGCGCCTCGCACTGCCGGGTGGCCCTGATGGACATCGGCGGTACGACCCTGGCCACCCAGGAGGATCCGCTGTCGATCGGGGACGGGCCCGATTCCGTACTGCGCCATGTGGAGCGCACGCTGCACACCCTGCTGAAGAGGTCCGAGCGCGATCCGCGCACGCTGCGGTCCATCGGGGTGGGGGTGCCGGGGCCGGTCGAGTTCTCGACGGGGCGGCCCGTCGATCCGCCGATCATGCCGGGCTGGCACCAGTATCCGATCCCCGAGTTCTTCGCCTCGCGCTTCGGCGCGCGGGCGCTCGTCGACAACGACGTGAATGTGATGGCCCTGGCCGAGCAGCGGCGGGCGTTCCCCGACACCCGCTTCCTGCTCTACATCAAGGTGGGCACGGGCATCGGCTGCGGCATCGTCGCCGACGGCAGACTGCACCGGGGGGCGCAGGGCAGCGCGGGCGACATCGGGCACATCAAGGTCAGCGAGCAGGAGGACGCCTGCCGGTGCGGGAACTTCGGCTGTCTCGAGGCGGTGGCGGGCGGCGCCGCCATCGCGGCGAAGCTGGCCGGGCTCGGACTCGACGCCGCGTCGGGCAGCGATGTCGTACGGCTGGTGAAGTCCGGCAACAGGGACGCGCTGCGCATGGTGCGCGAGGCGGGCCGCGCGGTCGGCGAGGTACTGGCGGGGCTGGTCAACTTCTTCAACCCCGACACGGTGGTGCTCGGCGGCGCGCTGGCCGCCGTGCACGACCAGTTGCTCGCGGGCGTACGGGAGGCGGTGTACCGGCGGTCGCATCCGCTGGCCACGCATGTGCTGCGGATCGAGCCGAGCCGTACGGGCCAGAACGCGGCGGCGTTCGGCGCGGGGATCCTCGCGATCGAGCACGCCCTGTCGCCGGCGCAGGTGGACCGGCAACTGGCGTGCGACATCACGTCGTGAGCGCCGGGCCGACGCGGCTGACGGATCGTCATGTTCAAGAATCGTCAAGGTCGGACCAACATCGTTCCAGGTCGGCCGAGTTCGCTCATTGGTTCACACCACTGACGCGCCGCAGGCCCGTGGCCTGCCACCCGGGGAAACGCCGCAAAAGCCCGCGACACGCGCGCTGACGTGGGAAATCCTTGCCCTTACGCCTGATTGACGGATCGCCCTCCAGCCGATACCCCTGTATCCCTGCCCTGTACTCCGCTCGCCGTACGACCTCTCACCTGCCCGGTACGGCCCCGCGGGCGCTTCGCGCACCATGCCACTGGAGACCGCATGCAAGGTTCCGCCCCCACACCCGTCAGATCCGGTCGCGGACGCGCCGCGCGCGCGGCGGGCGCCGTCGGCTCGGCCGCCCTGCTGCTGTCGCTGGTGTCGGCCGCTCCCTCCGCCACCGCCGAACAGCCCGTCGCCGGCTCCCTCCAGGGCGACTTCGCCGCGGCGGCCGACCGGTACGACGTACCGCGCGCCGTCCTGCTCGGCGTCTCCTATCTCCAGTCGCGGTGGGACACCCACAGCGGCGCCGCCAGCGTGACCGGGGGCTACGGCCCCATGCACCTCACCGACGCCAGGACCGCCATCGCCGAGGCGCCCCACCACTCGCACGGCACGGAGGACGCCCGGGGCGACACCTCCCGCGCGGTGCGGACCGGCGCGCCGGACGCGGTCCGCGAGGCCGTCGTCCCCGAGAACTCCGAACTCCCGGCGCGGCTGCGCACCGTGGACCGGGCCGCGAAGCTCACCGGCCGGTCCGCCGAGAGCCTCCGGCTGGACCCGGCCGCCAACATCCACGGCGGCGCGGCCCTGCTGGCCGAGGCCCAGCGGGCGCTCGGCGGGCCGCTGAGCGCCGACCCCGCCGACTGGTACGCCGCTGTCGCCCGTTTCTCCGGCGCCGACGACTCCGCCACCGCCGCGACGTACGCGAACGACGTCTACGCGGTGATCCGTGACGGCCAGGCGCGTACGACCGACAGCGGACAGCGGGTGGCGCTGCCCGCCACACCGGGCCTCGCCCCCGACACCTCGCAGCTGCCGAAGCTCGGACTGCGCAAGGCAGACGCGGGGAAGACGGAGTGCCCGCGCACCGTGGCCTGCGAGTGGATCCCGGCGCCTTACGAGGAGTTCGGCGAGGGCGACTACGGCAACCACGACAAGGCGCAGCGCCCCAAGGCCGGCTCGCCGTCCATCGACTCGATCGTCATCCATGACACCGAGGCGACCTGGGACACCACGCTCCAACTCGTCCAGGACCCGACGTATGTCTCCTGGCACTACTCGCTGCGCTCGTCCGACGGGCACATCGCGCAGCACGTCCCGCTGAAGGACGTCGGCTGGCACGCGGGCAACTGGTACGTCAACGCGACCTCGGTGGGCCTGGAGCACGAGGGGTTCCTGGTCTCCCCCGACGCCTGGTACACCGAGGCGATGTACCGGACGTCGTCGCGGCTGGTCCGGTATCTCGCCGACCGCTACGACATCCCGCTGGACCGGCAGCACATCATCGGGCACGACAACGTGCCCGGCACGACCGCCGCGACCATCGCCGGGATGCACACCGACCCGGGTCCCTACTGGGACTGGGCGCACTACTTCGAGCTGCTGGGCAAGCCGTTCAAGGCGGCCGGCGGGCGCGGCGCGGGAGCGGTGACGATCCGTCCCGACTACGCGTCGAACCAGCCTCCCTACACGGGCTGTGTGACGGCCGGTCAGGCGTGCGCGCCGCACGGCTCGGGGGCGGTGCGGCTGCACACCGCGCCGGACGCCGCCGCGCCGCTGGTCAAGGACATCGGTCTGCGGCCGGACGGCGGGGACTCCACGACCGGCGTCAACGACCTCGGGGCACGGGCGTCGACGGGCCAGCAGTACGCGGTCGCCGGGCGCGAGGGCGACTGGACGGCGATCTGGTACCTCGGGCAGAAGGCCTGGTTCCACAATCCGCGCACGGCGCCCACCGCCGTGAGCGCCGAGACGCGGGTGCTGACGCCGAAGGCCGGTCTCGCGGAGGTGCCGGTGTACGGCAGGGCCTACCCGGAGGCCTCCGCGTACCCGGCGGACATCCCGGTGCAGGCGATCTCACCGTTCCCGTACAAGCTGCTCGCGGGTCAGAAGTACGTGGTCGGTGACCGGGTGCCGGGCGCGTACTACTTCGCACCGACGTATCTCACGGCGGGTCACCGCGTGGTGAGCGGCACACAGGAGTACTACGAGATCCAGTTCGGGCACCGGGTCGCCTATGTGAAGGCGTCCGATGTCCGAGTACTGCCCTCGGGCCGCTGAGACGCGGCCCTCGTAGGGCGACGGGCGCCACCGGCCTGTGGGGGGCCGGTGGCGCCTCGGTCTTTCTCCGCGCGGGGCGCGGGGCCGTGGGTCAGTAGCGCAGCACCGCCGCTATCCGGTGGTGCCCGGCGAGCACGTCGTCGTCCAGGAACACCACCTCGGCGCCGCCGTCCAGCGCCGACTCGACCAGTTCGTCGACGATGTCGTCCTGCACGTCTCGGCCCAGGGCGGCGCCGTCGTCACCGTCGACGAGGATCAGATGCCCCTCGCTGACCCGGGCGGACCGCTGGAAGTGCTCCTCCACCGCGACCAGACCGGCCCGCCTCTCGCGTACCGCCTCCCACACCTCGTCCAGTCCGGCGGCGAAGGTGCGTCTGCCCTTCGCGTCGTCGAGCCGGGCCATGGTCTCCGTCTCCTCGCTCCGCGCGTGCTGTCTGACGACGGGCTGGACCGCCTTCCACAGCACATGGGCGGGGCCGTCCGTGAGACCGCCCTTGGCCAGCCGGCCCGCCGCCGCCCTGGCGGTGCTGCCCGCGTCCTCCAGCAGGGCGAGCGCGGGGGCGACGCCCACCAGATGGAACGGGCGCGGGCGGGCGGCGAGCACGGCGGTGAAGGCGTCGTCCACGGACCGCAGGAACTTACGGGTCTCCTCGTCGGTGAAGGTGCTCGGGGTGTCGCCGATCCGCTCCTCACGCTCGACGTCCCACGTCTCCTCGGGCGGTGTCATCGGGAAGCCGTCCGCGCGGTGCTCGTGCAGGGCGTCACCGACGCCGCTCCACAGCGTGGCGCGGTCGGCGGCCACGTTCAGCACCCAGTAGTGGGGCGTCTGGGCGGTGGCCGCCACCAGGTTCCGGGTGAGATAGGTGTCGCTGACGACGACCGACTCGGGCGTCTCGCGAGGCAGGTACCAGACCTGGTGCTCGTCGGCGTCGGCGAGGATCAGCAGTCCGTCCTGCTTGTGGCGCAGGTCCACGTCGGCCATCGCCCGGTCGAGCTGCGTACGGACGGCGAGCCGGGCCGCCTTCGGGATCTCCGGGTCGGCGTCCACCCGGTGCAGGGCCTCGGCGTGGGCGTTGCGCAGCCGTACCGGGTCCCCGTCGTTGCGGGGCTCGCGCCGATGCGTGGGGACGGTCAGGGACACCGCCGGATAAGGGCGCGGCTTGCGCAGTCTCCGCAGGACCTCGGGCGTCAGATCGTTACTGTCCATGCTGCCCCTTCGCTCGGCGGAGGTCCGACACCGGCGAACGGCCGGTATGGAGCACCCCGGACCTGTTTCCATGGTGCGGGACCGGGCCCGGATCCGCAGCGGCGCGCGGTCGCCGGAACACGGCAGGGTCCCGTCCGGGCTGCCGCCGCTGCCCGGACGAGACCCTCAGGGGGTGTCTTCGAGAAGACGCCCCCTCGTACCGCGTGCCGTCAGTGCCGGCCGCGGCCCGCTGTGAATTCGTACACCTGTCCGGCGGTGGCGCGGAACTTCTGCTCACCGCCGGGCAGCAGGGTGCTGCGCAGGGTCACGTCGCCGGTGCGGCTCGCCGTGAGGACGATCCGGCTCGCCTTCCCCGCCGCCCAGGTGATGTCCAGGGTGGCGCCGCCACGTGCGCGCAGCCCGGTGACCGAGCCGTCGGGCCAGGAGGAGGGCAGGGCCGGCAGGACCTCGATCGGTCCGTGCTGGCTCTGGAGCAGCATCTCGGCGACACCGGACGAGGCGCCGAAGTTGCCGTCGATCTGGAACGGCGGGTGCGTGTCCCAGAGGTTCGGCAGCGTGGAGCTCTTGAGCTGCTCGGTGAGCATCTTGTGCGCGTGGTTGCCGTCGCGCAGCCGCGCCCAGAAGTTGATCTTCCAGGCCTTGCTCCAGCCCGTGCCGCCGTCACCGCGCGCGGTCAGCGAGACCTTGGCGGCCTCGGCCCATTCGGTGCCGACCTCGATCTGCCGGCCCGGATGCAGGCCGAAGAGGTGCGAGACATGCCGGTGGTCGTTGTTCGGGTCGTCCAGGTCCTCCTTCCACTCCTGGAGCTGTCCCCACGACCCGATACGCAGTCCGTGGTCGAGGTCGCGCAGCGCCAGCCGGAGCTCCCGGCGGAACCGGGGGTCGTCGCCCAGGGTCTCCGACGCCTCCAGCGTGTTGGTGAACAGGTCGTACACGATCTGCTGCGACATCGCCGCGCCCGCCGTGAAGTCACCGTTCTCGGGCGAGTAGCTGGGGGTGACGACGAGCTTGCCGTCGCGCGGGTCGGTCCGCAGGAAGCCGAGCCAGAACTGGGCGGTCTCCTTCATCACCGGGAACGCGGTGGAGCGCAGATAGTCCGTCGAGGCGTTGAACCGGTAGTGGTCGTACATCTGCTGGGTGAGCCAGGCGCCGGCCTCCGGGAACCAGAACGACTGCGGGTACTGGTGCAGGCCCGTGAAGCCGTACGGATTGGTCTCGTTGTTCACCACCCAGCCGGCCGTCTCGAAGATCTCCCGCGCGGTGACGCGGCCCGGTGCGCGCATCGAGTCGACGTAGCGGTCGTACGGCACGGTGGTCTCGGCGAGGTTGGTGACCTCGGCGAGCCAGTAGTTCATCTGGAGGTTGATGTTGACGTGGTAGTCCGCGTCCCAGGGCGGGTTGGTGACGTTGTTCCACACACCCTGGAGGTTCGCCGGCAGCGACCCGGCCCGTGAGGAGGCGATGAGCAGATAGCGGCCGTACTGGAAGTACAGCGCTTCGAGCGCCTTGTCGGCGGCGCTCGTGCCATCGGTGTACCGGGCGAGCAGCTGGTCGGTCGGCAGGTCGGGCAGCGCCTGGCCGATGTCGAGCGACACCCGGTCGAACAGCCCCTGGTAGTCGCTCACATGCTCGGTGCGCAGGTCCTCGTAGCTGCGCCCGGCCGCCCGGTCGACGGCGTCGGTGACCGCGCCGTGGGGGTCGTCGGTGCGGTAGTCGGGATAGGTGTCGGCGTAGTCGGTGCCGGCGGCGAGGACGAACCAGGCGCTGTCGGCGCCGCTGACGGTGAGGGTGCCGTTCCCGGCGGTGACGGTGCCGCCCTGGGTACGTACGCGGATCTGGCCCTCGAAGAGCAGCCCGTTGTTCTGGAGCTTGCCCTTGATGGTGAGACGGTCGCCGCTCGCGGTGGCCGTGAAGTCGTTGCGGGGGGAGGTGTAGCGGAGGGTGAAGCCGATCTTGCCCGGCTGGTCGGCGGCGAACCGGCCCGCGACGACCTTGCCGGGGTGGGAGGCGAAGAACTCCCGTGTGTATGTGGCGCCTTGGTGCGCGTACGAGACGGAGGCCAGTGCCGTACGGATGTCCAGCGCGCGCCGGTAGGAGGAGTCGGGGCCACCGGGCGCACCGGGGACGTCGATCAGCAGATCGCCGAAGACGTTGTACGAACCGAAGTTGTGCTTGGGCTGGCCCAGCTCGGCCGCGACGGCCTCGGGGGTCATGGATCCTTCGGCGTCGATACGGTCCTGCACCGCGCGCAGCACACCGGGCCGCGGGCTGGTCCAGTTGCCGTGGTCGTAGTCCGGCGCGCCGGGTCCGCCGGTCCACAGGGTCTTCTCGTTGAGGACCAGTCGCTCGGAGGCGAGCGTTCCGTAGATGCCGGCGCCGAGCGCGCCACTGCCGATGGGCAGGCTTTCGCGCTCCCAGTCGGCTGCGGGCTTCGTGTACCAGAGCGTCAATTCATCGGAGGGGTCGGCGGCTACGGCCCTACCGGCCAGAGCAGGAACACCCAGCGCGAGAGCACTGGTTACGCCGAGTGCGGACTTCATCGTGGTTCTGCGGGTGATGCCCTGAGTCATGCGGCAGACGTTAAAAGTCCGATGACTGAATTGGCAAGGCACATGACAAAACCTCGCGGCAGTCAATTTTCCTGCCGCGAGGTGATGGCGTGAAGTCGTCGGTCCGCCCTCGGCCCGCCTTCGGGCCCGGTCCGCGAGGTACGGGTCCGGCTCAGCCCTGCTGGAACAGCTCCGCGGGCAGCGGCTTCAGCAGCGCGTAGAGATCATCGGTGATCGGCCGGTCCCAGCTGGCGATGGTGACGAGGACATTGTCGCTGCGGTCGAACTGCACGCAGGCGATGCGGCTTTCGGAGAGCTTCAGCCGGCGGACGATCAGCAGGTTGTCCCCCTGCATCACCGGCACGTCCTCCGTACTGACGACGTCGACCTGCTCCTCGTTCTCCAGGGCGATCAGCAGCTGCGCCACCTCGAAGGGGATCTGCCCCTCCTCCAGCTCGCGGGCCGGTGATCCCTCGGGCAGATTGCCGATGATCATCGCCGGACCGCGTCCGCCGAACAGGTCGTACCGCAGGAAGACGCCCTGACAACTGCCGTCGGGGGCGGGCAGCAGGCCGGCGCCCAGATTGCCGGGCCAGTCCCCCGGGTCCATGGCCAGGACGTCGAAGTCCGGGCCCGCGGGTGTGGCGGCGCTGCGGCGGCGGAGGAAGGACATGCGGCCATGGTACGTCTCCGCGGGACCCCGGCGACGCGGCACCCTGGGAGCTGCCGGGGGTGGGACGCGGGGCGCGGTCAGGTGAGGTCGAACTCCCCGTCCCGGGCGTTGAGTACGAAGGCCCGCCACTCCGCGGGGCTGAAGATCAGCGAGGGGTTCTCCGGCTTGCCGCCGTTGCGCATCGCGATGAATCCCTCGACGAAGGCGATCTGGACGTCCCCCGTGCCCTGACTGCTCGAACGCCAGTCTGCCTTGCTCAGGTCCAGCTCCGGCTTGTCCCAGCCCGCCAACGGCTGCTGGGTGGTGGTGCTCTCAGCCACGTCCCGCTCCTCCCGGTTCGTCGTCCGGGGCCAGCCTATCGATCGTTTCCGGTCCCCGACAGGCCGCTGCACGGGCCGTCCCCAACCCCCTTGGAACGGGGGCCGGTTGGGGCCCGGACAGCCTGCCGGACAGACGTTCGACCAGGTCCGCCGCCACTCGGGACGGGCGGAGCGGCGGGCGACGCCGCGGGCCGCCGGTCGGACAGGCGGGCGGACAGGTCGGCGGGCCGGTCGGCGGACTGGTCGGGGGGCTCCCCGGATCCCGGAAGCGCCTTGAGCCTTGACGCCCGTCCGGAGGGCTGGATTACTGGGCGGGAAGAGGATCAACCGAATGATCGGTCGTCCGGAATGGCCGTCCGGTGCGCTGCCCGGTTCTTCGGTGGATCGACCCGTTGGTACGGAAGAGTCGGAGAGTCAGCCATGACGGTTCAGCTGGACGCCGGGGAACTGCTCGGCCGGGACGAGCTCGAAGCGTTGCAGCTCACGCGGCTGCGGGCGACGCTGCGGCACGCGTACGAGAAGGTGCCGTTCTACCGTGAGTCCTTCGACGCCGCCGGGCTGCGGCCGGACGACTGCCACTCGCTCGCCGACCTCGCCCGCTTCCCCTTCACCGCCAAGACCGACCTGCGGGACAACTATCCCTTCGGGATGTTCGCCGTCGAGCAGAAGGACGTCCGGCGTATCCACGCGTCCAGCGGCACCACGGGCCGCCCGACCGTCGTCGGCTACACACAGGGGGATCTGGACAACTGGGCGGACGTGGTGGCCCGCTCCATCCGGGCGGCCGGCGGCCGGCCCGGCCACAAGGTCCATGTGGCGTACGGATACGGCCTGTTCACCGGCGGTCTGGGCGCGCACTACGGGGCGGAACGGCTCGGCTGCACCGTCATCCCGGCGTCCGGCGGCATGACCGCGCGACAGGTCCAGCTGATCACGGACTTCCGGCCCGAGATCATCATGGTGACGCCGTCGTACATGCTGACGTTGCTCGACGAGTTCGAGCGCCAGGGCGTCGATCCCCGTACGACGTCCCTGAAGGTCGGCATCTTCGGGGCCGAGCCGTGGACGCAGGAGATGCGGCGCGAGATCGAGGAACGGTTCGCGATCGACGCCGTGGACATATACGGGCTCTCCGAGGTGATGGGCCCCGGCGTGGCGCAGGAGTGCGTCGAGACGAAGGACGGGCTGCACATCTGGGAGGACCACTTCTATCCGGAGATCGTCGACCCGTTCACCGGTGAGGTGCTGCCGGAGGGCGAGGAGGGCGAGCTGGTCTTCACCTCCCTCACCAAAGAGGCGATGCCGGTGATCCGCTACCGCACGCGTGATCTGACGCGGCTGCTGCCGGGCACGGCGCGGGTGTTCCGGCGGATGGAGAAGGTCACCGGGCGCACCGACGACATGGTGATCCTGCGCGGGGTGAATCTGTTCCCGACCCAGATCGAGGAGATCGTGCTGCGTACGGCGGGCGTCGCCCCGCACTTCCAGCTGCGGCTCACCCGCGACGGCCGGATGGACGCCCTGACCGTACGGGCGGAGGCGCGGACAGGGGCGACGCCCGAGGAGCGTGACGCCGCGGCGCGGGCGATCGCGACGGCCGTGAAGGACGGGATCGGGGTCTCGGTGGGGGTCGAGGTGGTGGACCCGGAGACACTGGAGCGGTCGGTGGGCAAGATCAAGCGGATCGTGGACCTCAGGACGCCGTGACCTCAGGACGCCGTGCGCGCGGACGACGTGAGCGACCGGCCGGGCGACGGAAGCGACCGGCCGGCGGCTCCGGTGGCCGTCAGCCCGCGAACCGGTCCCGCAGCTCGCGCTTGAGGATCTTGCCGCTCGCGTTGCGCGGCAGCTCGGTCAGGAACAGCACCTTCTTCGGTGCCTTGAAGTGGGCGAGCTTCTCCCGCGCGTGGTCGAGGAGTTCGGCCTCGGTGACCTCGCCGCGCGGCACGACCACCGCCGTGACCGCCTCGATCCACCGGTCGTCCGGCAGACCGATGACCGCGGTCTCGGCGACGCCCGGATGCGTGTACAGCGCGTCCTCGACCTGGCGCGAGGCGACCAGCACCCCACCGGAGTTGATGACGTCCTTCACCCGGTCGACCACCGTGTAGAAGCCGTCGGCGTCACGCACGGCGAGGTCGCCGGAGTGGAACCAGCCGTCGCGGAAGGCGTCCGCCGTCTCCTCGGGCTTGTGCCAGTAGCCGGCGCAGAGCTGCGGGGAGCGGTAGACGACCTCGCCCGCCGTCCCGTCGGGGACCTCCTGGCCGGCCTCGTCCACGACCCGCGCCTCCACGAAGCGCACCGGGCGCCCGCAGGAGTCCAGTCGGCCCTCGTGCTCGTCGGGACCAAGGACGGTGGCCAGCGGCCCGATCTCGCTCTGCCCGAAACAGTTGTAGAAGGCCAGCGACGGCAGCCGTTCACGCAGCCGCTCGAGCACGGGCACCGGCATGATCGAGGCTCCGTAGTACGCCTTGCGCAGTCCGCCGAGTTCACGGGTGGCGAAGTCCGGATGGCCGGAGAGGGCGATCCACACGGTGGGCGGCGCGAAGAGACTGTCCGCGCGCCCCGCCTCCACGAGGTCGAAGACGGCCGTCGGGTCGGGCCCGTCGAGAATGATGTTCTCCGCTCCCACCGCCAGATACGGCAGCAGGAACACATGCATCTGCGCCGAGTGGTAGAGCGGCAGCGAGTGGACGGGCCGGTCGCTCTCCCGCAGGTCGAGCGCGTCGATGGCGCTGGCGTACTCGTGCACCAGCGCCCGGTGCGTCATCATCGCGCCCTTGGGCAGGGCGGTGGTGCCCGAGGTGTAGAGCAGTTGTGCCAGGTCGTCGGAGTCGCGGTCGGGGTCGTACGGCCGCGGGTCGGCCAGCGCGGCGAGCAGTGAGTCGTCGCTGTCGCGCAGCGTACGGACGGCGGTGCCCGGCGGGACGCGGCCGGCGAGCGCCGGGTCGGTGAGCACGAGGGCGCTCCCCGACTGCTCCAGGATGTACGCGAGATCGTCACCGGTGAGGTGCTGGTTGACCGGGACATGGACGAGCCCGGCCCGCGCGCAGGCGAGGAAGGCGATCAGATAGGCGTCCGAGTTGTGCCCGTAGGTGGCGACGCGGTCGCCGTCCTGGAGCCCGTGGCCGTCGCGCAGGGTCGCGGCGGCGGTCGAGACGGCGGCGTCGAGTGCGGCGTACGTCCACGTCCGGTCGGCGTATCTGAGCGCGGTGCGGTCGGGGACCCGTCGGGCGCTGCGGCGTACGACGCCGTCGACGGTGCTGTGGAGCAGTTCCCTGACGGCGCGTTCCTCGGCGTTCATGGCGTGATACTCCGTGCCGTCCCGTGGCCGGTCAAGCCCCTGCGCCGGTGGACGGGAGATGGGTCCGTATGTCCGTCCACATGTGTGTCCGCGTGGCTGTCCGCGTGGCTAGGGGCTGACGGCGAGGAAGACGAAGGCGGCGAAGATCGCCAGATGGACGCCGCCCTGGAGCAGGGTCGCCCGGCCCGGCACGACCGTGAGCGCGCCCACGACGACGGTGAGCGCGAGTAGCACCATATGAGTGGCGCTCAGACCGAGGACCAGCGGCCCGGACAGCCAGATCGTGGCGAGCGCGATGGCGGGGATCGTCAGGCCGATGCTGGCCATGGCCGAGCCCAGCGCCAGGTTGAGACTGGTCTGCACCCGCTCGCGGCGCGCGGCCCGGACGGCGGCCAGGGTCTCCGGCGCCAGCACGAGGAGGGCGATGATCACACCCACCACGGCGTGCGGCATCCCGGCCGACTCCACTCCCGACTCGATCGTCGGCGAGACGGCCTTCGCGTCGCCGACGACGGCGACCAGTGCCACGACCAGCATCACCGCGCTCAGCGTCGTCGCGCGCCGGGTGGGCAGGGGCGCGTGTTCGTCCAGCTCCTTGATCTCACCCTCCTGGGTGAGGGGCAGGAAGTAGTCGCGGTGGCGGACCGTCTGCATGGCGACGAACAGCCCGTAGAGCCCGAGCGAGGCGATGGCGGCGAACGTGAGCTGATCGGTGGAGAACTGGGCCCCCGGCTTGCTCGTGGTGAACGTCGGGAAGACCAGGCTGAGCGTGGCGAGAGTGGCGACCGTGGCCAGCGCGCCGCCGGAGCCCTCGGCGTTGAAGACGGTGACCCGGCTGCGCAGGGCGCCGACGATCAGGGAGATGCCGATGATGCCGTTGCAGGTGATCATGACGGCGGCGAAGACGGTGTCCCGGGCGAGGGTGGAGCTCTTCGCGCCGCCGTCGACCATCAGGGTGACGATGAGCGCGACTTCGATGACGGTCACCGCGACGGCGAGCACGAGTGATCCGAAGGGCTCGCCAACCCGGTGGGCGACGACCTCGGCGTGGTGCACGGCGGCGAGTACGGCGCCCGCGAGGAGCAGGGCCACCAGGCCGACCGCGTAACCGGGGAGATCGCGCCCCCAGCTGAGCACCAGCGCCACCAGGGCGAGCAGCGGTACGAACACGGTCCAGCGGGACCACAGCGAACGGATCCCGGTACGCGTCGTCATACGCCTCACGCTGCCAGAGGTGCCCGGCGCCCGCGCGGTGAGCCGCACCGTCATGGGCCGTCCGGCACAGGGGCAGTAACCTCGGGCGGCGGGCGGTTTCGGACGGAGCGTCAGAGGGGTGCGGCGGATGAGCGGGGACGCGGCGGGCGGCGGGATCAGCCGGCGGAGGCTCGGCGGGGGCGTCCTGGCGCTGGGCGGTGCGCTGGCGCTGGCGCCGATCCCGTTCGCCGACGCGGCCACGGGCGCGGGTGCGTCCGGCCCCGCGGGTTCGGGCTCCGGCCGGCCGGCCCCGACACTGCGCCGCGGCTCGCCCGCGCGCGCCGGGCTGCTGCCGGGCCCCCTGGAGCGGCTGGTCGGCGACGCCGAGCGGTTCCTGGAGCCGTCGCCGGAGCACCCCTGGTACGCGGGCGCCGTCCTGCTCGCCGGGCGTGGTGACACGGTCGCCCTGCACCGGCCCATCGGCAAGGCCGTGCGCTACTCGGCGTACGACGAGACGACCGACACCGGCGTCGAACTCCCCGCCGACGAGCAGATCGCGATGGCCGAGGACACCGTCTTCGACCTGGCGTCGGTCTCCAAGCTCTTCACCTCGATCCTCGCCGTGCAGCAGATCGAACGCGGGTCGCTGGCCCTGGAGGAGCGCGTCGCCTCGTACCTCCCCGACTTCGGCGGCGCGGGCAAGCAGGACGTCACGGTCCGCCAACTGCTCACGCACACCTCGGGATTCGCCGCCTGGATCCCGCTCTACCAGGAGCCGACGCGGGAGGCGATGCTGCGGCGGCTGTGGGACGAGGCGCCCACGAGCCCGCCGGGCAGTGTCTACCGGTACTCGGACCTCAATCTGATCTCCCTCCAACTCGTCCTGGAGAAGATCACCGGGCGCGCCCTGGACGTGTTGCTGCGCGAGGAGATCACCGCGCCGCTCGGCCTGCACCGCACCCGCTTCACCCCTCCCCCGTCCTGGCGGCCCGGGATCGCGGCCACGGAGGACATGCGGCGGCCGTGGTCGGGACTCGACCGCGGTCTCGTGTGGGGCGAGGTGCACGACGAGAACGCGTACGCGTTCGGCGGCGTCGCCGGGCACGCCGGGGTCTTCTCCTGCGCCTGGGACCTGGCGATCCTGGGCCGTACGCTGCTGAACGGCGGCGCGTACGGCCGGGCCAGGATCCTGCGTCCGGCGTCGGTGGAGCTGATGTTCACCGACTTCAACGCGGACTTCCCCGGCGACGCGCACGGTCTGGGCTTCGAGCTCTACCAGCACTGGTACATGGGAGCCATGGCCACACCGCGTACGGCCGGGCACACCGGCTTCACCGGGACCAGTCTCGTACTCGACCCGACGACCGACTCGTTCCTCGTCGTGCTCGGCAACTCCGTCCATCCGGTGCGTGGTTGGCGCTCGGGCAGCGCCCCACGGGTGGCCGCCGCCGACCACCTGGCGCGCGCCGTGCCCGTGTCACCGGGGCGGGGCCGGACCGCGTGGTTCTCCGGCATGGCCGCCGGCGCCACGGCGACGCTCACGCTGCCCGCGCTGCGCCTGGCCACCGGGGAGGGGCGGCTGCGGTGCGCCCTGTGGTGGGACACGGAGCCCACGACCGGCGCCCTGGTGCTGGAGGCGTCCGACGAGGCCGATCCCACCTGGCTGCCGGTGCCGTTCACGACCACGGCGATGGGCGCGGGAGCCGCCCGCCAGGACGCGGGCACACTCGCGGAAGCCGCCGGCCAGGAGGCGGGCACACCGCATCCGACGGGCTCGGTCTCGGGCTGGTCGGGTCGCGTCTGGCACCGGCTCGACGCCGGTCTCGCCGACCGGCGCGGGCGACGGGTGCGCCTGCGCTGGCGGTACGTGGCGGGCGCCCCGTACGTCGGTCGTGGCGTCTATGTGGACGCGCTGCGGGTCGAGGACGGCGGTCGTACGGTGTTCGACGACTCCCGGCCGGGGGACGCGGCCCGCGTCGAACCGGCCGGCTGGAGCGTGTCGGCGGACTGATCCGGTGGCCGCTCGGCACCCCGCACCCCCGCATATGAGGCGGACGGCCACGCACTAGGGTCTTCGGATGACCGTGACCACCACCTTCAGCGACCCCTTCCGCCGGATGACCGAGCGGCATGCCGCCTGGGGCGCGCAACAGCTCGAAGCCTTCAACGAGTTCATGCCGACCGGTCCGTGGACGGCCGATCTCGACCAGCGCCTGTACCGCCAGGCGAACCGCGATCTGCGTATCTCGGTGCTCGGGAGTTTCGACACGACCGAGGGCTCGTGGCTGTGGGGCTGGGCGAATCCCGGTTTCGGCGGCACGCCCGTCGTCGGCGCCGCGGACGAGATACGGCGGCTGGGTGAGGCGCACAGCATCCCCGAGTTCAGCGACGACCTCGTCGACCTGTCGGCGTTCGACGACCCCCGGTTCGCGGTGGAGACACTCGCGTTCGGGGCGATGGGCGCGCTCGGCGCCGCCGGTTATCTCGGCGTCCAGGCGTCCGCCGAGGGCCGTCTGTACATGGTGCCGGACGATCCGCAGGTGCCGCGTGCCGTGCCGGACGGGATCACGTTGCCGCGTGTGCTGCTGACGGGCGCGGGCCTGCTCGCGGGGAGTTCGGCCCGCGCCGTGGTGGCCGGGTACTTCGGCCACCACGGGCTGACGCAGCGCCAGGAGACGGACCGGATCAGCGCCGACCTGCCGGGCGGCTCCACGGTCGACGTCCTGTTCGACGCCGCGGGCCGGATCGCCTCCGTGGAGATGAAGAACGTCTCGCGTTAGGGCGAACGTCGCGGCGAGCGTCGGGGCGGGTCTGCGAAGTCCCGTCACTCACTTGCGTACCGACAGCGGCGTGGCGATGTCCTCCAGCGATCGGCCCTCGGCGGCGACGGCGAAGAACACCGCGACCACACCGGCCGCGACCATCAGCGACGCGCCGACGCAGAACGCGATGACGGCGTCGCCGACGACGCCGCTGTCGGTGAGGCTCGCGAACAGCAGCGGTCCGGAGATGCCGCCCGCCGCCGTCCCGATGGCGTAGAAGAACGCGATCGCCAGGGCGCGGGTCTCCATGGGGAAGATCTCGCTGACGGTCAGATACGCGGAACTGGCCCCGGCGGACGCGAAGAAGAGCACCACGGCCCAGCACACGGTCATGGTCGTCGCGTCGAGCAGGCCCGCGCCGAAGAGCCCGGCGGTCCCGAAGAGCAGCAGCCCCGAGAGGATGTACGTCCCCGCGATCATCGGCCTGCGGCCCACCGTGTCGAACAGCCGGCCGAGCAGCAGTGGTCCGAGGAAGTTGCCGAAGGCGATGGCGGCGAAGTAGTACCCGGTCGAACCGCTCGACACGTCGAAGAAGTTGACCAGGATGGTGCCGAAGCCGAAGGTGATCGCGTTGTACAGGAACGCCTGCCCGATGAAGAGGGAGAAGCCGAGGACCGCGCGTTTGGGGTAGACGCGGAACAGCGTCTTCGCGATCTCGACGAATCCGATGCTCCGGCGCTGCTCGATGGTGATGGACTCACCCGGCTCCGGCAGTTTCCTCCCGGTCTCCCGCTCGATCTGGTGCTCCGCCCCGGCGACGATCTTCTCCGCGCCGGCGTCGTGGCCGTGGATGAACATCCATCGGGGGCTCTCGGGGACGTGCCGGCGGACCAGCAGGATGACGAGACCGAGGACGACGCCGAGCGCGAAGGTCAGCCGCCAGCCGACGTCCTTGGGGAAGATGTTCGTGTTGAGCGCGAGGACGGAGAGCAGCGCGCCGGCCATGGCGCCGAGCCAGAAGCTGCCGTTGATGATGAGGTCGACCCGGCCCCGGTACTTGCTGGGGATGAGTTCGTCGATGGCGGAGTTGATCGCCGCGTACTCGCCGCCGATGCCGAATCCGGTGAGGAACCGGAAGAGCAGGAACCACCACACGGAGAAGGAGAGGGCGGTCAGCGCGGTCGCGATCAGATAGACCGCGAGGGTGACGAGGAAGAGCTTCTTACGGCCGAACCGGTCGGTGAGCCAGCCGAAGACGAGCGCCCCCGAGCAGGCCCCCGCGACATAGAGCGCCGCGGCCACGCCGGTGACCTGCGCGTCACTGATCGGCAGCCCGCTGCCGTCCTCGGAGAGACGGCTCGCGATATTGCCGACGACGGTGACTTCGAGCCCGTCGAGGATCCATACGGTCCCCAGGCCGATCACGATCATCCAGTGCCACCGTGACCACGGCAGCCGGTCGAGTCTCGCCGGGACCTTCGTGGTGATGGTCCCGATGACCGGGGCTCCGCTCGGACCCATGTTCTGCCTCCTCGCTGGCGGCGGCACCCAACGGCGCCGCTGACGCCGACACCGTGTACCCGGCACCAAAAGGAGACAAACAAGATCAAACAGACATCAGCCGTCCGGCTCAAGCACCGCCATCGCCGCGTTGTGGCCCGGTACGCCGCTGACTCCCCCGCCGCGCACGGCGCCCGCGCCGCACAGCAGCACGTTCGCGTGCGCCGTCTCCACGCCCCAACGGCCCGTGCCGGCCGTGGCGTAGGGGAACGAGAGATCACGGTGGAAGATATGGCCGCCGGGCAGCCGCAGTTCACGTTCGAGGTCGAGAGGCGTCTTCGCCTCGATACAGGGCCGCCCCTCGGCGTCCACGGCCAGACAGTCGGCGATCGGCTCGGCCAGGTGCGTGTCCAACTGGTCCAGGGTCGCCTTCAGCAGTTCGTCGCGTACGGCGTCGTTGTCCCCGGCGAACAGCCGCGCGGGCGTGTGCAGTCCGAAGAGCGTGAGGGTCTGATAGCCCCGCTCCGCCAGCTCCGGGGCCAGGATCGACGGGTCGGTCAGCGAGTGGCAGTAGATCTCGGAGGGCGGCGCTGACGGCAGCCGGCCACCCGCCGCTTCCTCGTACGCCGTCGCCAACTGCCCGTAGCCCTCGGCGATATGGAACGTCCCCGCGAAGGCGTCGCGCGGGTCGACGCTCCGGTCACGCAGCCGCGGCAGCCGGCGCAGCAGCATGTTGACCTTCAGCTGGGCGCCCTCGGCGGCGGGGGCGGGCGCCTCGTCGCCGAGCAGAGTGGCGAGCGCCTGCGGGGAGGCGTTCACCAGGACGTGGCGCGCGGCGACGCGCCCGGTGTCGCCCGCCTCCGTACGGAAGGCGATCTCGGCGTGGCCGCCGTCCGTCTCGACGCGGGTCGCCTCGTGGCCGGTGACGATCTCCGCGCCCGCCGCGCGCGCCGCGTCGGCGAGTGCGTCGGTCAGTGCGCCCATGCCGCCGACCGGCACGTCCCAGTCGCCGGTGCCGCCGCCCACCACGTGGTAGAGGAAGCAGCGGTTCTGGAGCAGGGACGGATCGTGGGCGTCGGCGAAGGTGCCGATCAGCGCGTCGGTGAGGACGACGCCGCGGACGAGGTCGTCGGCGAACCGCTCCTCGATCGCGACGCCGATCGGTTCCTCGAAGAGCATGCGCCAGGCGGCCTCGTCGTCGATCCGGGCGCGCAACTCGGCGCGCTCGGGCAGCGGTTCGGTGAGGGTGGGGAAGACCCGCTCGGCGACCCGCAGCGTCGTGGCGTAGAACTCCTGCCAGGCCGCGTACTCGGCGTCGCCTCCGGTGAGGGCGGTGAACGACTCCCTCGTACGGTCGGCGCCGCCGCCCACGAGCAGTCCGGTGGCACGGCCGCCGCGCTCGGCCGGTGTGTACGAGGAGACGGTCCGCTTCCGGACGGCGAACCGCAGCCCCAGCTCGTCCACGATCTTCCGCGGCAGCAGCGACACCAGGTAGGAGTAGCGCGAGAGCCGGGCGTCGACACCGGCGAAGGGGCGGGTGGAGACGGCGGCTCCGCCGGTGTGTCCGAGGCGTTCCAGGACGAGGACGGTGCGCCCGGCCCTGGCGAGGTAGGCGGCGGCGACAAGTCCGTTGTGGCCGCCGCCGACGATCACGGCGTCGTAGGAGGTGCGGGCGGGAGAGGCGAGTGCGGGCATGGCTCTTGGTAACACGTTTGCCGCCGGTGCGGGACCCCGCCCCACCAGGGCGCCCGGCCGGTCAGGGCGCCGACGGCCCGTCACCGGTCCGCGCGAGCGCGGTGTTGTACTCCGTGTCGTCACCGGTGACCGCGCGGCTGGTCTCGCCCGACACGGAGACCGGCGCGTCGCCCACGAGGGTGATCCGCTGGACGCGGCGGGGCAGGTCGCCGTAGTCGGCCACCGCGTAGTGCTGGGTGGCGCGGTTGTCCCAGAACACCACGTCGCCGTCCCGCCAGTTCCAGCGGACCGAGTTCTCCAGCCGGGTGACATGGCGCTGGAGGATGCCGAGCAGATCGCGGGAGTCCTCGGCGTTCCAGCCGACGAAGCGGCGTACGAAGCCGCCGAGGGTCAGCGAGCGTTCGCCCGTCTCGGGGTGGACACGGACGACCGGGTGCTCGGTGACGTACTCGGTGGACGTGAAGACCTCTCGCTGCGCGCGTGCGGCGTCGGAGTCGTCGCCGGGACGGTAGGTGGCGTAGTCGTAGGCGTTGGAGTGCACGGCCCACAACTGGTCGGCCAGCAGACGCAGTTCGACGGGCAGGGTCTCGTACGCGTGGATGGTGTTGGCCCACACGGTGTCCCCTCCGTAAGGAGGGATGGTCACGGCGCGCAGGACGGAGCCGAGCGGCGGGTGCTGGACGAAGGTGACGTCCGTGTGCCAGTGGTTGGCCCGGCCGGCCGTGCGGCCGTAGTCCAGGTCGAGGACGGCGGGGGTGTCCTCCAGGGACGGGATGGTCGGGTGGGCGGTCGTCGGGGTGCCGAAGCGGCGGGCGAAGGTCTCCTGCGAGGCGGCGTCGAGGCGCTGGTCGCGGAAGAAGACGACCTTGTGGGCGAGGAGTGCGGCGCGGATCTCGGCGATCACGGCGTCGTCCAGATCGCCGGCGAGGTCGACGCCGTCGATCCGGGCGCCTATGTGGCCGCCGATCCTCTGTACGGAGACGACGGAAACGGGTGCGGTCATGGCTGGGCTCCTTGTCCGGACGGGCCGGATGCCGGTGAGGAAGGTGAGGAGGCGCGAAGAGATAAGAGGGCAGGGCGAGGCGCGCGGGACGTGGAGACGACGCGTACGGGAAACCCGTACGGGAGACGCGGACGTTCAGCGCGTGCTGTCGGCCCGCCGACAGCCGAGGGCGGTGAAGTGGTGGGCCCGGAAGGCGTTGACGCGCTCCCGCCCGGCGGCGCCGCGCGCCACTGCCCGAACGGTCGCCGTGGCCGTCGGGTCCGGCGCCGTACGCGGATCGAGCCCACCACGGGGCACGGACCCGTCGTACGACACGGATCCGGGGAGCACACCACCGGGGCCGCGGACGCCTGTCGCCACGAGTGGGCCGGTTGGTTCACCCGGAGCGACGAGCAGGGGCGGCCGGACACGTTCGGCCATGCCCGCGATCGTCGCAAGCGGGTGGCGAGGGGTCAACGGCCTGGGGTTACGCGCGTATGGCAGTCGTGCGAAGCCTGCCCGGACCGCCCGGCGCCAGACGGCGTACGAGCCAGTCCGCCCAGTCCGCTCTCCATGCGTACAAACCCCGGCCGAGCCCTCCGGCGGCGGAGTGGCACGAGGCCTCCCCCGCCGCGATCGGCCTGAGTCCCGGGCGCCCGGACCGGCCCGTGGTCCGCCTCCTCGGTGACGACTTCCCGCACCGCGGCCCGCCACAGCGTCCCGGTCACCTTCGTGGTGTGCACCGAAGCCACCGGACCGCGCCTCGTCGAGATCCTCCAACGCTGACACCACGGCAAGCCGGCGTACCGGGAGGAGTTCCCTCCCGCGCGCCCGAAAGGCGCGTTTTAGCGCCGTCCCGCCTCGCGCTGCTGGCGCAGCGCCGCCACCCGGCGGTACAGCTCCACCGCCTCGCCGCCCCGGCCGAGTTGTTCCAGGCAGTGCGCCTCGTCGTTGCGGCTGGCGAGTGCGTCGGGGTGGTCCGGGCCCAGGACCCGTTCGCGGGACTCCGCCACCGTGCGGTAGACCGCCAGGGCGTCGGACCAGCGGCCCAGCCAGCCGAGGCCCACGGCGACCTCGCGGCGGCTGACGAGGGTGTCCGGATGGTCGGGGCCCAGGACCCGCTCGCGGATCGCGCACACGTCGCGGGACTCCACCAGGGCTTCCTCCCAGCGGGCGAGCCGCCCGAGATTCACGCCCAGCCCGTGCCGGGCACGCAGCGTCTCGGGGTCGGCGGGGCCGTGTACGCGGGTGCGGTCGTCGACGAGGCGGCGGTACAGCTCCAGGGCCTCCTCGCTGCGACCGAGCCTGCCGAGGCTTATGCCGACCTCGTAGCGCGCCGCGAGGCTGTCGGGGTGGTCGGCGCCGAGCGCGTGGGTGCGGTCGGCGGCCACCTCGTGGTACGTCTGGAGCGCTTCCGTCCAGCGGCCGAGCATGCCGAGCGCGTACGCGACCTCGTACCGCGTGACCAGCGTGTCGGGGTGGGTGGCGCCCAGCACCCTGGCGCGGGCCGTCGCCACGTCGAGCGCCATCCGGTACGAGTCCTCGATCCGGCCGAGCCGGCTGAGGTTGAACGCGAGGTTGTGGCGGCAGCGCAGTGTGTCGGGGTGGTCGGCGCCCATGGTGCGTTCACGGGACGCGAGGACCGCCGCGTACACCTCGTGCGCCTCGAAGTGCCGGCCGAGCTGACCGAGGACGTACGCCGTCTCCTGACGCGCGGCCAGGGTCTCCGGATGGTCGGGGCCCAGAGCCCGTTCGCGGCCCTCCGTGACACGGACGAACTCCCGTAGCGCGTCCGCCGTGCGGCCGGTCCTGCTGAGCGTGAAGCCGACCTCGTAGCGGCTGCCGAGGGTGTCGGGGTGGTCGGGGCCCAGCGCGTGTTCCCGCTCGGCCGCGACCGAGCGGTGCACCTCGCCCGCCTCGTCCCAGCGGCCGAGCCTGCCCAGGCTGAGGCCCGCGCTGTGCCTGCTGTTGAGCACGGCGATGTGCTCGGGCGAGGGCGTGGGGCGCTCGGGGCGCGCGTAGCCACCGGTCGTGGCGCCCGTCGGCCCCGACGGTGTGGTCCATTCGCCGGTGAGCCCCGCCGTGTGGTCGGGCGGCGTGACGCGCGGGCCGACGGAGCCGGTCGCCTTGTGGCCGATCGTCATGCCGTGCGTCCAGGAGGGCAGCCGGGCGCCCCGCGTGTCGGGACCACCGGCGGCATGCCCGTGGGACGTGGAGCCGGACGCCGACGGCGGGTGCGCGAACATCGGCGGCAGGGTCGGCGGGCGGCCCTCCTGGCCGGAGATGGAACGGGCCGCGATGATCCGGTGCCGCAGCGCGGTCGCGTCCGCCGGACGCTCGTCGGGCGTCTTCGCCAGCAGATCGGCCACGATCCGCTCCAGGAACTCCGGCAGCTCCGAACGGTGCCTGCGCAGCGGCAGGGGCACGGTGTCCCGGTGCCCGACCAGCACGGCCCACGCGTCGTCCAGGTCGAACGGCGGCGCACCGGTGGCGATCTCGTACAGCACACAGCCGAGCGAGTACAGATCGCTGCGATGGTCTATGTGACCGCCGCCGATCTGCTCGGGCGACATGTAGTGCGGGGTGCCCATGGCGATGCCCGTGCCGGTGAGCTTGGAGGTGAAACCGATGTCGTGGCCGAGCCGCGCGATGCCGAAGTCGCAGATCTTCACGGCCCCGTCGGTCAGCCGCATGATGTTCGCGGGCTTCAAGTCCCGGTGCACGATGCCCTGTTCGTGCGTGTACGCGAGCGCGTCCGCGACCTGCTCGGCGATGTCGACGACGTCGGGCACCGGAAGCGGGCCCTGTCCGCCGTCCTCCAGGAGCTGGCTGAGATTGCGTCCTTCGAGCAGTTCCATCACCAGATACAGCACACCGTCGTGCTCGCCGAAGTCATGGACGACGGTGACGCCCCGGTGCTGGAGGGCCGCGGCGGTGCGCGCCTCGCGGCGGAAGCGTTCACGCAGGACGCGGGTGAAATTCTGATCCTGCTGCGGGCCGACCGGCTTGAGGCACTTCACGGCGACGTGCCGGCCGAGCGACTCGTCCCTGGCCCGCCACACCTCGCCCATGCCACCGCGCCCGATCAGATCGAGCAGCCGGTACCGGCCCTGGATCAGACTCGTTTCCGCCATCGCCCGCCGTCGCCCCCGTCGCCTCGCTGCGCCCTCCCCGGCCCGTCCAGTATGGCCGTCCGCCCGCCGAGTTCGGCAGCCTGTCTCCTGAGTTCGCGTGTGCGGGGCCGGGCGCCCCGCCCGAGTCTGGCCATCGCGCCTCTGATGTGGCCCGGCGGGATACGGCGGCGCAGCCACCCGGGCACGGCGCGCAGGAGCCGCCCGGTGACGACGAGCCGGCGGGTGACCCGCCGTGGCGCGGGGGCGGGTCTGCCGTACAACTCGTGGGCGTAGCCCGGCAGTGAGTCGTACGCGAGGGCGGAGACGCGGCGCCACAGCACGGCGCGGGCGGGGACGAGCATCGGGGGTACGGGGGGACGGCGGAGGAAGTCGTCCACCTCCCGTGACTCGGGGCCGCCGGCCAGCTCGGGTCGTACCCGTTCGAAGTAGGCGGCGAGTTCGGCGCGGTCGGCGGGTACGCGCGCCGGATCGAGCCCCACGAGGCGGGCGCCCTCGCGGTGTTCGTCGATGTAGCGGTCGGCCTGGGCGTCGCTGATGGGGAGGCCGGAGCGGCGCAGCACATGCAGATAGGAGTCGACCTCGGCGCAGTGCACCCAGAGCAGCAGGTCCGGTTCGTCGACGCCGTAGCGCTCGCCCGTCGCCGGGTCGGTGACCTTGATGTGGGTGTGGACTCGGCGGACGCGGGCGCCGGCCTTCTCGGCGGCCTCGGTGGTGCCGTAGCTGATGGTGCCGACGAAGTTGGCGGTACGCCGCAGCCGTCCCCAGGCGTCCCGGCGGAAGTCGCTGTTCTGTATGACGCCGCGTACGGCGCGCGGGTGCAGGGCCTGGAGGTAGAGCGCCCGGATGCCGGCGATCCACATCATCGGGTCGCCGTGGAGCTGCCAGGTGACCGAGCCGGGGCCGAAGAGGCCGGGGTCGCCGTCCTTGGGGAGAGAGGTGTCCCTCGTCCTGTCCGTGCCCGCGTGTCCCACCGTGGCTCCCACCTCCGTTGCCGGCCGGACTGCCCAGGTTAGGGGATGCTCCGCCGCTCCTGCCGGGCGCGTGGGCGCCGGGCGTTGCAGGATGGGCGCATGCTGCTGGCCACGCTCGCCCAAGTCTCACGGGAGGTCGCCGCGACGTCGGCGCGGTCCCGCAAGATCGCCCTGCTGGCCGAACTCTTCCGCGCGGCCGGACCCGAGGACGTGCCGGTCGTCATCCCGTGGCTGGCGGGCCGGCTGCCCCAGGGGCGGATCGGTGTCGGCTGGCAGGCGCTCAAGGACCCCGTACCGGCGGCGGAGACGGCGACACTGACCATCGGGGAGGCGGACGACACGGTCAGCGCTCTGGCCGCCGTCGCCGGGCCCGGCTCGCAGGGCGAACGCCGACGGCTCGTCCAGGCGCTGCTGGGCGCGGCGACCGAGGAGGAACAGCGGTTCCTGATCGCGCTGCTCTCCGGTGAGGTGCGCCAGGGCGCGCTGGACGCCGTCGCCGGTGAGGCGCTCGCGCAGGCGACGCAGGCCCCGCCCGCCGCCGTCCGGCGGGCGGTGATGCTGGCGGGGTCGCTCCAGAGCGTCGCCGAACGGCTGCTGGCGGACGGCCCCGAGGCGCTCGCCGAGTTCCGGCTGACCGTGGGCCGTCCCGTACTGCCGATGCTGGCGGGGCCGGCCGGGAGTCTGGCCGAGGCCCTGGAGAAGCTGGGGCCGTGCGCCGTGGAGGAGAAGCTGGACGGGATCCGGGTACAGGTCCACCGCAGCGGTGACACGGTACGGGTCTACACCCGCACACTCGACGACATCACCGGGCGGCTGCCCGAGGTGACGGCCGCCGCGCTGGCGCTGGAGGGTGACCGTCTCATCCTGGACGGGGAGGTCATCGCCCTGGACGCGGACGGCAGGCCCCGGCCGTTCCAGGAGGTCGCCGGGCGGGTCGGATCGCGCACCGACGTACGGGCGGCGGCGGTGGCCGTACCGCTGTCGCCGGTCTTCTTCGACGTCCTCGCCGCCGACGGCGAGGACCTGCTGGACCTGTCGTACGCCGAACGCCGTACGACACTCGACCGGCTGGTCCCGGAGCCGATGCGGGTACGGCGGGTGGTGGTGCCCGCGCCGGAGGCGGCACAGGCGGCGGAGGAGTTCTGGCGGGCCACCCTGGACCGGGGCCACGAGGGCGTGGTGGTCAAGGCGCTCGACACCCCGTACAGCGCGGGCCGGCGCGGGGCCGGCTGGGTGAAGGTGAAACCGGTCCACACACTGGATCTCGTGGTGCTGGCGGCGGAATGGGGCCACGGCAGACGCACGGGCCGCCTGTCGAACCTCCATCTGGGCGCCCGGCAGCCGGACGGCTCATTCGTGATGCTCGGTAAGACGTTCAAGGGCCTGACGGACGCGATGCTGGAATGGCAGACGGCGCGCCTGCGCGAACTGGCCCTGGACGACGACGGGTTCACGGTGCGGGTACGCCCGGAGTTGGTGGTGGAGATCGCGTACGACGGACTCCAGCGCTCATCGCGCTACCCGGCGGGAGTGACGCTCCGTTTCGCACGGGTATTGCGCCACCGCGAGGACAAGCATGCATCGGACGCGGACACGCTGGAGACGGTGCTGGGTAGGTAGGCGAGGGGGGCGGGCGCTGCGGGCGGCGGCGGGCGGGCCGCCTGGCGTGGCTGGTGCCACGAACGGCAGGAGCCGCCAGCGCTGCGCGTCGCACGACCGCGGCCCCACCTGTCACGACGTCAGATCCCTCGCCACCATCGCCGCCTGGACGCGGTTCGAGACGCCCAACTCGGTGAGGATCCGGCTCACATGGGCCTTCACGGTCGACTCACGCAGTTGGAGCAGGTCGCCGATGTCCGCGTTCGTCATGCCGTCCGCCAGTGACGCGAGTACCTGGCGTTCCCTCGGGGTGAGCCGTGCCGCCGCCGCCCTCGCGGCCCGGGTGCGGGTCGCGTCGGGGCGGTGGAAGCGGCTGATGACCGTGCGGGTCACCGTCGGGGACAGCATCGCGCCGCCCTCGGCCACGATCCGTACCGCGCGCAGGATCTCGTCCGGCGCGGTGTCCTTCAGGAGGAAGCCCGCCGCGCCCGCCTCCAGCGCCCCGTAGACGTACTCGTCCAGGTCGAACGTGGTGAGCACGGCCACGGCCGGTGGCCACGGCAGCGCCCGCAGCGCGCTCGTCGCGGCGATGCCGTCCATCACCGGCATCCGGATGTCGACCAGCGCGACATCCGTACGGAGGCGGCTCGCCGTCTCCACGGCGGCGCGCCCGTCGCCCGCCTCGCCGACCAGTTCCAGTCCGTCGTCGGTGGCGACGAGATCGACGAGTCCCGCCCTGACGAACGGGTCGTCGTCCACGACGAGTACCTTGATCGGCCGCCGCGCAGGTATGCCGCTCACCGGACCGCCGCCCCGACGACGGCCTGCCGCAACACGCCCTCCTTGGAAGGATGCGGCGGGATGGGCAGTTGGGCCCGGAGGACGAAGCGGTCGTCGTCGGTGCGGCCGGTGGTCAGTTCGCCGTGCAGCGCCGCCACCCGTTCCCCTACGCCCACCAGACCGTAGCCGCGTGGCCCGCCGGGCGAAGTGAGCGGCGGCGGGCAGCCGTTGACGGCTCTGATCTCCACGCGGGAGTGCGCGCGCCGTACCGTGACGGTGAGGTCCACCGGTTCGCCCGGGGCATGCTTACGGGCGTTCGTGAGCGCCTCCTGGACGATGCGGTGCACAGCAAGCCGTACGGCGGCGGGCAGCGCCGCCAGTTCTCCGGTCTCGTCCACCGCACCGCGCACCCGGGTACCCGCCGCCTCCGACTCGGCGATCAGTGACGGCAGATCGTCGGCGGTGGGGCCGAGCGGTGCGGGGCCCTCGTGATCGCGCAGCGCGCCCAGCAGGTCCCGCAGGTCGTCCAGCGCGTGGGCGCTGGTGTCCCGCAGCAGGCCGAGCCGTTCCCGTACCGCGTCGGGCACCTCCGCGCCGCGCCGCTGGAGCACGCCGGTGTGCAGCACGAGCAGGCTCAGCCGATGGGCGAGCACGTCGTGCATCTCGCGTGCGATACGGGCGCGTTCGGCGAGCCGCACGCGCTCGTCGCGCAGCCGGTTCGCGGCCTCCAGGTGGTCGAGCTGGCGGGCCAGCGACCGGGCGAGCCGCCGGTGGCTGCGCGCCGCGAGGCCGAAGGCCAGCGGGACGGTGACGACCGCGCACGGCAGATAGCTGACCTGGGGCATGTTCACCAGCTCGCGGAACGGCCCGTAAGCGGCGGGTACGAATGCCAGGGCGGTGAGCCCGATCGCGACCGGCGCCGGGCGCCGCACCGTCACGCAGTACAGGGCGATCAGTACGGGCCAGAACTGGCTCTCCAGCAGGAACCCGGCCAGGGCCAGTGCGGCGACGGCGACGGGCAGCCGCCGGTACAGCGGCAGCGCGGCACAGATCCCGGCCGCGGCCAGCGCGCTCGCCGCCGCGCCGTCGACGAGTCCCGCATCGGACGTCAGGCCGTCGTACACCGCCTTGTACGACACGAGCGCGAACGCCGCGGCCCGCAGCAGCCGGCAGTGCAACAGCGTCGTCACACGATCGCGCGGCTGGGCGTCCGTTGTCGTCATCCGCCCATCGTAGGGAGCGGATCCGCCCCGCACATTCGACGAAAGTCGGTGCCGCCGGGCCGTCTTACGACGGATGTGCCGGGTGCCGGGATGCCGAAGAGTCGTCGGCGGCAGGGGACGAGTACGAGCACTCATTCGCCTACAGAGGAGGACTGTCGTGAAGGGCAGAACAGGGTCCGGGCCCATGAGCCGGCGCACCGTGCTGGGTGGCGCGGCGGCGACCGCGGCGGCCGGACTGGCGTTCGGGGCGCCGGGGGCGAGCGCCGCGGGAGTCCCGACCGCCCGACGGGGCAAGAAGGGTGGCGGCCGGTACGAGGGCAGGACCGTCCTTGTCACCGGCGCGACGTCGGGCATCGGCCGGGCGGCGGCCGTCGCGTTCGCCGCCGAGGGGGCCAAGGTCGGATTCTGCGGTCGCCGCGAGCACCTCGGTAAGGAGGTCGAGCGCGAGATCCGGGCGGCGGGTGGTGAGGCGACATTCATCAGGGCCGACGTACGTCGCCCCGCCGAGGTGAAGTCCTTCGTGGACCGGGTGGTGCGGCGGTACGACGGCCTGGACATCGCCCTCAACAACGCGGGGATCCAGAAGCCGTTCACCGATCTGCACGAGGTGACGGTCGAGGACTTCGACGACGTCGCGCTCACCAACACGCGCGGGGTGTTCCTGGCGTTGAAGTACCAGATCCCGCACATGCGGGCGCGTGGCGGCGGCGTCATCATCGTGACGGGCTCTTCCAACCAGTTCATGACCCGTTCGGGGCTGGGCAGTTACACGTCGAGCAAGGGCGGTGTGACGGGTCTCGTCCAGGCGTCGGCCATCGAGAACGGCCCGCACGGCATCCGCGTCGTGGCGCTGGCCCCCGGGATGACCGACACCCCGATGCTGGATGTCCACCGTCCCGACGGGCTGACGGACGCCGAATGGGCCGCGACGAAGGCCGAGTTTGGCAGGCAGGGGATCGACGCGCTGAAGCGCATGGCGACACCAGAGGAGATGGCGAGCGCCGCACTGGGCCTGGCCTCCCCGGACTTCGCCTTCCAGACGGGCTCCGTGGTCCTGGTCGACGGGGGTCAGCTCGCGGGGATCTGACCGGGGGGGGCCGGCCGCCAGGGGATCCGATCGGTCCGGGGACGGGTTGCGCGGCACGGGGGACCGCGCAACCCGCTCACCGGCTACTGAGCGGCGCCGCGCTCCACCACCGAGCCGAGCACGGACGGCAGCGCGTTCCAGTCCGACGACACGATGCTCGCGTGCCGCCCCGCCAGCAGCGCGACGCGGTCCCGCGCCTGCGCCTCCGTCGGGTTCGTACCGTCGATGGCGGGCGCCACCGCGTGCGCGTCCGTCATGACCACCAGATAGTGCCGCTGGTCGTACCAGGCGCTGTCGAAGCCCTCGGCGGCGTACGTGGACGCGGAGCCGTCGAAGACGACGAACCACGGCCGGATCGAGGCGTCCGTGTATCGGGTACGGGGGTCCGGGGCGGCGGCGCCGAGCACGGCGGGGAAGGCCGCCGCCTGCCCGAGCCGGCCGGCGGCGGCGAGGTCGCGCAGGTGGGTGGCGTACTCGCGGTCGGTCCACAGGGTGTCGAGGGGGTTCGCCTGCTCGACGGTGCCGGGGATCAGCTCGAAGATGAACTTGCCCGCGAGGGCGGAGCGGGCCGGCCAGCCGCGCTCCTGGACGGCGCTGTCGAGGTTGGCGTTGCCGCCGACGAGGTCGGCGGGCCGGTAGAGCGCGTCGCCGAGCGTGGAGGTGAGGAGCGCGTCGAGTGCGGCGGGGCCGCGTCCGCCGTTGTTCTGGAAGCCGTCCTTCAGCTCGACCTTGACCAGGATGGGCCGGTGGCCGGGGTTGGCGTCGTGCCAGGCCTTCATGTCCTTGAGACAGCCGGGCAGCCCCTGGTCGCGCGCCTTGGTACGGAGTTCGGCGGCGTTGGCGGCGTTGACGCAGTTGCTGTTGCTGCCGAGCGGGTTGCTGTGCGAGACCCGCCACGACGCGCCGAACACATTGGTCCACACGTCGAGTTCGAGCATCCCGGCACCGGAGTCGAGCGCGTCGGCGAAGTACGGGAAGGTCGTCTTCTCGTACGCGTTGTGGACCCCGACCCCGGTGGAAGAGGAGTACGCCAGCTGTTCGTCGGCGACGGCGGTACCCGCCTGCCCCAGCGCGCCCACCAGCGCCAGCGCCCCGGCCGCGCTCGCGGCCACCGTCGTACGCATCAGTCTTCCCATTGTTCCCGGCCTTCCCGTCATACGAGTGAAGTGACTTGAACGCTAGGCCAGTTGAGTGACGTACGGGGGGACGGAGGCTTACGCGGACCGGCACCGTACGCAGTACGGCGAGAACAGACGTACGCGATGGCCGGTATCGTTCCGGGCCGCCGCGGCGCCCCGAAGGCGGCGTCGGCCACGCCTCCTACGCCATCGGTCGTGGCGGCGCCGACTGACGGCCCATCAGTTCGGCCAGGCCACGGCGGGTCGCGGCCAGTACGACGCGGTCCTGCGCGCGCAGCACATAGCCGGGGTGCAGGTCCCAGACCAGACCGGTGGTGCGGTCCTCGTCGTGGTCGCGTCGGGTGTCGGCGAGGTCGGGGAGCCGGTCCCCCGGCGCCGCCGTGTCCAGCGCGATGATCCGCCAGGCGCCCGGTCTGAACGCCTCGGCCACGGTGCGCCCTTCGAGCCTCGGATGACCGGCCACGTCGATGGCGGCGACCAGCAGCACCTTGCGTTCGACCGGGATCGCGCCGAGGATCTGACGCCCCATCATGGCGATAGCGAAGGCCGGCGCGGCGAGCGTGGAGACGCTGCGGCTGCGGGTCAGGGCGCGGGGATGGGCGGCGCGCAGCGTCCGGTAGACGGCGGTGGCGAACTCGTCGTCGTACAGCCGCAGGGCGACCCGCAGGTCGGGTTTGACGGAGCGCGCGTACAGGGCGGCCTCAAGGTTGGTGACGTCGACGCTGGTGAGCGCGAGAAGTGCGTGCGCCCGGTGCACCTTCGCCGCCTCCAGGACGCCTTCCTGTGTCACGTCGCCGACCACCGTCGGCACCCGCAGGCTGCGCGCGAGGGCGATGCCCCGCGCCTCGGGGTCCTCCTCCACGCACACGACGGGTATGTCGAGTTCACGCAGCCGTACGAGGACCCTGCTGCCGATCTTGCCGAGGCCGAGCAGCACGATATGACCGGACAGACCGCGGGGCGGCCGGCGCAGCGCGGAGGCGTTGCGGAACGTACCGAGCGCTTCGAGCACGGCGGCGAGCAGCACCGGCAGCAGCAGCAACCCGGCCAGTCCGGACAGGAGTTGGATGATCTGGCGGTCCAGGTCCTCGCCGGTCGCGGGGTCTCCGATGGCGAACAGGTCGAGCAGGACGAGGTACGTCGCGTGCAGCGGATCGTCGTCCATGGTGATCGAGGAGGCGACGGCCAGGGCGAGTACGGCGACGGCGATCCCGGCGAACGACCAGCGCAGCCGCCGGGAGAAGAGCGAGCCGAGCGGCGCCCCGCGCCCGGACGTCCGGCGGCGTGACAGCGGCTCGCCCTCGTGGGAGACGGCCTCCAGGACCACGGTGCCCCGGCCGGTGGCCGCCGCGGTGCTGGCGTCGTCGGGCAGCAGCCGGGGTCCGTCGTGGCCGCTGCTGTCCGAACCCTCCGCGCCCGCCGGGTCGTTGGTGGTCGACGACAGCAGGGCGAGCGTGCACAGTCCGGGGTCGGCGACCTCGCCGGGGCCCGGGGGGTTGCGTTCGACGGCCCGCAGCATCAGCCCGTCGGCGCGGACGATCTTGCTGGTGCCGGCGACGGCGGTGGCCGCGAGGGCGGGTGCGGCGGTGTCGGCGTCCGAGAGCACGGTGGTGGACGCGTCGAGTGCGGCGACGTCCAGTCCAGGGACGGCGACAGCCGCCGCCTGGTCGAGCAGGTCTTCGAGATGTTGGCCGAGTTTGCGGTTGTAGAGCCGGATGACGAGGCGCAGTTGGGGGTTGAGGCGCCGGGCGGCGAGAGCTGTCCTGATGTTGACCTCGTCGTCGTCGTGGACGAGCGCGAGGGCCGCCGCCTCGGCCACACCCGCCTCCACGAGGACCTCCGTGTCGAGTTCCGGCGTCTCGATGAGCGCGGGGAGTGCGAGATCGCCGGGCCGGGCGTCGGGGCCGCCGGTCGCGGGGCCGTACGTCCGGGCCATGACCGCCGACATCCGGCCGATGAGCGCGGACGCCCGGCCGCGCCCGGTGAGCGGCGCGGGGTCCCTGCGCTCCGCGCGTACGGGTGGGACGACCAGGGTCACCTGTTCCCCGTACACCTCACGCAGCTCACCGGCCAGCCGATGACCGAGCGCGTCGTCGCCACACACGATCATGTGACCGGATTGCGGGCCGTGTTGTATCTGGGACGGAAGTTGCGGCAGTGACGTCACAGGCCCAGTCTGCCCAACGGGTCGCCAGGAAAGACAGGTTCCGGCCGGTCAGCGCGACGCACAGCACGCACCGCCGGTGGTACCGCTGCGCCGTGTACGTCGGGGGCGCCGTGTACGTCGGGGGCGCCGGGTGCGCCACCGATGAGTGGGCCGCGGCCGTGCCACTCCCCGGACAGGAGTCAGCGCCGTACGGCCCGCAGCACCACGAACTTCGGATCGCTCGCCATGACCTCGCAGTTGCCGAACAGCCGCCGCAGCTTGGTGTGGTAGCCGAGGTGCCGGTTGCCGACGACCCACAGTTCGCCGCCGGGGCGCAGTGCCTCGCGTGAGCCGGTGAACATCCGGAAGGCCGTCGCGTCGGTCGTCGCCTGGTGGCTGTGGAACGGCGGGTTGTTGAGCACGAGATCGACCGACCCGGCCGCCACGGTGGACATGCCGTCGCCGACGACGAACTCCACCGGCCCGGCGGTGTCGACGTTCTTGCGGAAGGTCGCCTCGGCGGACGCCACGGCCGAGAAGGACTCGTCGATGAATGTCAGCCGGGCCGCCGGATTGGCCACGGCGACGGCCGTGCCGACGACGCCGTTCCCGCAGCCGAGGTCGACGACATGCTCGCGGCCACGGCGTTCGGGCAGATGGCGCAGGAAGAACCTCGTACCGATGTCGAGGCGTTCGGCGCAGAAGATACCGGCGTGGTTGACCGCGGTCAGCCCCGAACCGGGACCGGCGCCCTCGGGCACGAGGTACGAGATCGGCCAGGGGCCCGTGCCCGTACGGGCGCGTTCTGCGGCGGGCGCGCAGAAGATCAGCCGCGCCTTCTTCACGGCGAGCGACGTACGCGTGGGGCCGAGGATCTGCTCGAAGAGCTTCAGCGTCGAGGTGTGGATCTCGGTGACCTTGCCGGTGCCGACGACGACGGTCCCCGGGTGGACGGCGGGCGCCAGCCGGTGCAGCTGGTCCTCCAGCAGGGACAGGCTCTTGGGGACCCGGATCAGCAGGACGTCGATCCGCTCGGGCGGTGTGTCGCGTGCCGACAGCAGCCGTACGGCGTCGGTGTCGATGCCGTTGCGCAGCAGATTGGCGCGGGTCGCCTGCTGGGTGAGGTAGGAGTCGGTGATCTGTACGGGCCGGTGCGGCGCGAGCGCGGTGGCGAGGGCACCCCACCGGTCGCCGACGACCACCACGCGGCCGGACAGGTCGACGCCGCACGAGACGCCGTCCCCGGTACCGCTCCCGGTACCGCTGCCTGCGCCGCCGTCGGCACTGCCGAAGCCCTCGGACCCGGACTCGGACCCCGACTCGGATTCGGCCTCGGCCTCGGCCTCGGCGAGATGGCGCAACAGGTACTCGTCGGCCGCGTCCCATGCCCGGAGCGTGTCACGGGGCTGCTCGGGAAAGCGGCCGAGGTCGAGATCGCCCCAGGGCGTCGTCAAACGGTTCATCGTCCGCTCAGGCTAACCGAGCGGACGGACCGCCTTCCCGGCGGCGTAACCCGCTGAACTGCCGTTCAGCCGTCCCCGTCCGTACGGTCCCGGTCCCGCGCGGCCTGTTCCCTGGCCATCTCGCGGGCCCGCTGGAGCGCGGCCCTGGCCTGTCGCGCGGTCAGTACGGCGGCGAATTCGGAGCGCGCGATGTCCAGCACGACGTCGGCGTCGGCGGGCGGTTCCGGGTGGTTGCGCAGGGCGATGTCGGCGGCGGCCAGGGCGAGGATGTCGTCGTCGGGCGACGCGTCCGGCCGGGACATGCTCCGCATGACCTGGTGCCAGAGCCCGCTCATGCCCTCACACCCCCTCGTCCGCCCGTACGGGTCCGTCTCCCGGTGCCACGGAGCCGTCTCCCGGTGCCGTGGGATGGCCGATCGTGGCGAGCACATGCCGGACCATCTCGTCCGCCACGACCTCGCGGGGCAACACTCCGCCGCCCCGCGCCCAGTGCGCCATCAGCTCGTTGATGGCGCCGATCAGGGCGACCATCGCCAGGGTGTAGTCACGCGGCACCGCCTCGCCCCGCGCGACGGCCCGGTCCGCCTCGCCGGTCAGGAAGTCCGTCCAGAGGCTGCGCCAGACCACCCGGTGGTCCTCCACGGCGCGGTTCACTCCGATCACCTCGACGAAGGCGACCTGCGCGGACGCGAGGTCGGCGGTGACCGCGCCGACGTACGCGCGCACCAGCGCCGTCACCCGGGTCCGGGTGTCGGCCACGTCGAGTCCGGGGCCGTCGAGGGCGGCGAGCGTCGCCTCCATGCCGGCCCGCGCGACCTGGTTGTGCAGGGCGATCAGCAGGGACTCACGCCCGTCGAACTCCTGGTAGAACGCGCGGATCGACACATGCGCCGTGGCGCAGATGCGCTCGATCGAGGTGCCCACGTAACCGCGGGTCGTGAAGAGGTCGGTCGCCGTCGTCAGCAGCCGCTCACGGCGCAGTGCCCTGCGTGCGTGTCCGGTGCCGAAGTCCGCCCGGTGGGTCCCGTCCGCACCGCCGACGGGATCATCTGTCGATTCCATCCGCTCTCCCCGAATCACACCGTGCCCGAATCACGCCACGCACCTGTGGCGCGGTCACCGGTAAGAGTGCTTACCGAGCATGGCACGCGCCATGGGCCCGTCGGCCGGGTTTCGGTGAATTCCCCGAAGTCGTACGCCGTGAGGGCCGCGCCCCGCGCCGGTCCCGCCCCGCGCGCCCCGGCCACCACACCGGCCACAGGGACCGCGCCGTAACCCGAGTGCTCGTCCGGGTAACCCGTGTGGCCGCAGTGGCGGGCCCCCGGAGTGCGCTGACAATTCATCACTTCTAGCGTCGGGATCGCGGTGCGGCGCGTTCGGCAATTCCCGCCGTGGCGCCTTTGACGTACACGGGACGATCACCAGTGGGAGATCCGATGCGGCGCACGACAGGTACGGCCTTCGCGGCGGTCGCGGGCGCCGCGGTACTCGTTCTCGGAGCGGGGTCGCCCGTGTTCGCGGGTGACGAGGCCGAGTACGACTACAGCGTCTCCCCCGAGGCGATCGAGCCCGGCGGCGAGGTCACGGTCCGGACCGCCGGCTGCCGGGCGCCCACCGTGACCGTGTCGTCCGGGGTCTTCGAGACCGTCACCCTCGGCGAGGGTGAGGAGAAGTCGGCCAGGATCTTCGACGACGTGAAGCCTGAGGCGGAGTACGAGATCACCTTCGACTGCGACGGAGTGATCCGCTCGCTGCCGCTGATGATCAAGCCCGGCGGTCCCGGCAAGCCCGGCAAGCCCGGCAAGCCCGGAAAGCCGGAGAAGCCTGGAAAGCCACCCCACGCGGCCGAGCCGCCGGCGCCGTGGGAGCCGTCCCGGCCGGAGCCCCCGGAGCAGCGCCCGCACGAGCCACGCGAGCCGCACGAGGACGGCGCGCGCAAGGGCGTGAACGCCGGTATCGGTGGCAGCACCGACGGCGGGCCGAACACGGCGGGCCTGGCGGCCGGAGCGGCGGTCATCGCGGTCGCGGCCGGCGGCGCGGTCCACCTCGTCCGCACCCGGCCGGTGAACGGCTCCCGATGACGGAGACGGAACGGCTCAGGGCCTCCCGCTGGTCGACGGTCGTGCTGCTCCTGCTCGTGGGCATCTTCGTGGTGCGGCTCAGCGGCGAGGGCCCGGTCGTCCTCCCGCCACAGCCCGCGGGCGCCGACGCCGCCGGGTCCGACGGCGACCGGGACACCCGCCCGGACGCCGTGCCGATGCCGAGGCCGCTGGGCGCCGCGGCGCGGGCCGCGACGCCGCTGCCGGGGTCCACGGCGACCCGGATCCGTATCCCCTCGGTACGCGTCGACGCGCCGCTGACGCGGGTGTCGCTGGACCCCGACGGCTGGATCGACGCGCCGCCGCCCACCCGTCCCGGTCTGGCGGGCCACTTCCGGGGGTCGGTGACACCCGGCGAGCAGGGCACCTCGGTGATCGTCGGCCATGTGGACACCGCTCAAGGTCCCGCCGTCTTCTACGACTTGGGCCGGCTCACCACGGGCAGCCGCGTCGAGGTGACCCGCGCCGACGGCACCACGGCCGTCTTCACCGTCTACGGCGTCGAGGGTTTCGCCAAGCGGAACTTCCCGGCCGGGAACGTCTACCGCGCGACGGGCGCGCCGGAGCTGCGCCTGATCACCTGCGGCGGCGCGTTCACCGAGAAGACGGGGTATCAGGGCAATGTCGTCGCCTTCGCCCGGCTGACCGAGACCCGCAAG
This sequence comes from Streptomyces sp. NPDC006643, assembly GCF_042870175.1. NCBI lineage: Bacteria > Bacillati > Actinomycetota > Actinomycetes > Kitasatosporales > Streptomycetaceae > Streptomyces > Streptomyces sp. NPDC006643. The sequence continues at coordinate 97,856 of NZ_JBIAHA010000004.1, forward strand.
GCGGCCTGAGGCACCGAAACCCGGTTGCGGCGCGGCCGGCACCCCGTTGAAGTGTGCGGATGGACACCGAAGCCGTACGCGCGCTGTTCGACCGCCAGATGCGCCGGGAGGCCCCGGCCGACGGCCCCGGGGCCGTGGTCGAACGGGTCGGCGCAGTGGTCCGCCAGACGACCACCGCCGCCGGCGGACCGGGCGCGGTCGCCGACGGCGGCTGGAACGGTGTCCTCTGGTCGGACCTGGACGAGGACTCGGCGGATGCCGCGATCGCCGACCAGAAGCGTCATTTCACCTCCCTGAGCCTGGAGTTCGAGTGGAAGGTCTACTCCCACGACGGGCCCCGCGACCTCGCCCGCCGGCTCGTCGCGGCCGGGTTCGCGCCGGAGCCGCCGGAGACGCTGATGATCGCCGAGGCCGCGGCCCTGCCGGACGTGGTGGCGCTGCCCGACGGGGTGCGGCTGATCGCCGTGACCGACGCGGCGGGTGTGGAGCTGATGGCCGAGGTCCACGAGCAGGCCTTCGGTACGAACCGCTCGCACACCCGCGAGCGGCTGCTGGCCCAACTCGCCGCCGCCCCGGGGGACGTGGCGGCGGCCGTCGCCCTGGCCGGTGACCTGCCGGTGAGCGCGGCGCGGATGGAGCTGCCGCCCGGCACGGAGTTCGCCGGCCTCTGGGGCGGCGGCACCATCCCCGAGTGGCGCGGCCGGGGTCTGTACCGCGCGCTGGTCGCCTTCCGTACGCGGCTGGCCGCCGAGCGCGGCTACCGCTACATCCAGGTCGACGCTTCGAGCCAGAGCCGCCCCATCCTGCGGCGGCTGGGTTTCGAGGAGCTGAGCACGACCACGCCGTACGTCTTCACGCCCTGACCCACCGCGCCGGGGACGCGGTCAGACGTCGCGGCGGCGCAGCGCCCCGACGGCCACCAGCAGCAGCGCCCCCGTACAGCCCGCCACCAGCCACAGCGACGGCCAGGGCCCCAGACTGCCGACCGTCTCGGCCGTCGCGTCCGAGGTCTGGGTCAGCTTCTCCAGTGCGGCGGTCGGCGACAGACCGGCGATCCAGCGCCGCGCGCCCCCGAAGAGCGGACCGAAGAGGGACGGCAGCAGAAGCAGACCGATGACGGTCGTGACGGCGCCCGCCGCGTGCCGTACGAGCGTCCCGACCGCCAGGCCCAACAGCGCGGCGACGGCGAAGGAAGCCGCGACGACAAGGAGCGCGGGCAACGCCTCTCCGGCGGGGTGACTCGCGGGCAGCAGCACGCCGCCGATCGCCACCGCGAGCGAGCAGGAGACCAGGGCGATCACATACATCAGCCCGGCGACGAGTGTCGCCTTGGCGGCGACAACCGTGCCCCGGCCCGGGTTGGCCGCGAGGGTGGTGCGGATGGTGCCGCTGCCGTACTCGCCGGTGATCGTCATCGCGCCGACGACGGCGGCGAGCATCTGGGCGACGACGGACAGGGTGAGGCTGCCGCCGATGACCGTGTCGTCGTCCTGGAGGCTCCCGGTCGCGGCGACGAACACCGCCCCGGCGACCGGGACCACGGCGGTGGCGACCGTTGTCCACACAGTGGAGCGCACACTGCGGAACTTGATCCACTCGGCGGCGAGTGCCTGCCGGAATCCGGCCTTCGCGGCGAGGCGGTCGTGTCTCATCGGACCGCCTCCGCCCCGGCCGGGGCCGGCTCGGTGCGGTACTCGGCCGATTCGCCCGCCAGCGCCGTGTAGACCTCCTCCAACGTGGAGTGGACCGGGGTGAGTTCGTGGACGGCGAGACCGTGGTCGCGCGCCAGGTCGCCGATGGCCGTGGCGTCGGCGCCCGTCACCTGCCAACCGCCGCCGGGATCCAGCCGTACCTCCCACCCCCTGGCCGTCAGCAGCGCCCGTAGCTTCTCGGGTTCCGGGGAGCGGACGAGCGTGTGGGAGCGGGAGTTGGCGCGGATGAAGTCGCGCATCGTGGTGTCGGCGATGAGTCTGCCGCGGCCGATCACGATGAGATGGTCCGCGGTCAGTTCCATCTCGCTCATCAGATGGCTGGAGAGGAAGACCGTACGGCCCTGCGCGGCAAGGGACTTCATCAGTGTGCGGATCCAGCGGATGCCCTCGGTGTCGAGACCGTTGACCGGCTCGTCCAGGATGAGCACCTCGGGGTCACCGATCAGCGCGGCGGCGATCCCGAGCCGCTGGCCCATGCCGAGCGAGAAGCCCTTGGTCCGGGTACGGGCGGTGGCGGCGGGCAGGCCCACGAGATCGAGGACCGCGTCCACGCGCCGTCCCGGGATCCCGTTGCTCGCCGCGAGGGCGGCGAGATGCTGGTGGGCGGACCGGCCGCCGTGCACCCCCTTGGCGTCCAGGAGCGAGCCGACGGTACGCAGGGGTGCGGCGAGGTCCGCGTACCGCTTGCCCGAGACGGTGACGCGCCCGGCGGTCGGGCTGTCCAGGCCGAGGATTAGCCGCATGGTGGTCGACTTGCCCGCTCCGTTCGGGCCGAGAAAGCCCGTCACCCTGCCGGGTCGTACGGTGAACGACAGCCTGTCGACGGCGTTTCTGCCGCCGTATCGCTTGGTGAGTTCCGTTGCTTCGATCATGATTTCGACGCTACGGAGAGCGGCGCCGGCCGGCATCCGTCACCCGGAGTCGGTGGCTACTCCGGCGGGAGTAGCCGGCGCGGCGGTGTCAGCGCCCGCCCGCCCGCACCAGACCGGTCTCGTACGCGAGGACCACCAGTTGCGCCCTGTCCCGTACGCCGAGTTTGGTCATGGCCCGGCTGACATGGGTCTTGGCGGTCAGCGGGCTCATGATCAGCGCCCCGCCGATCTCGGCGTTGGTCAGACCGCGGGCGACCAGTGCCATCACCTCGCGTTCCCGGTCGGTGAGCGGGGCCAGCCGCTCCGCGCCGAGCGCCTCGGGCGCCTTGAGCCGGGCGAACTCCTCGACGACGGATCGGGTGACGGCCGGTGCCAGCAGGCTCTGCCCGGCGGCGACGGTCCGGATCGCCGCACGCAGGTCGTCGGGCTCGATGTCCTTGAGCAGAAACCCGGCCGCGCCGTGCCGCAGCGCCTCGAAGACATAGGAGTCGATCCGGTACGTGGTGAGCATGACGACGCGGATCGCGTCGAGCGCACGGTCCGCGGCGATCCGGCGGGTGGCCTCGATGCCGTCGATACCGGGCATCCGGATGTCCATCAGCACGACGTCCGGCCGGGTGGTCCGTACCGCCTCCACCGCTCTGACGCCGTCGGCGGCCTCGGCGACCACCACGAGGTCGTCGGTGAGATCGAGCAGCGCCCGGAACCCGGCGCGTACGACGGTCTGGTCGTCGGCCAGCACCACCCGCACGGTCATGACCGGCCTCCCGTCCGCCCGGAGCGCCGCACGGCGGGCAGCCAGGCGCGTACGAGAAAGCCGCCTCCCGGCACCGGTCCGTACTCCACACCGCCGCCCGCGGCGGTCGCGCGCTCCCGCATCCCGATCAGCCCGAACCCGCCACGCGCCTCGGACGCTCCGGTCCCTCCCGCTCCCCCGGCCGGTCCGTCGTCCGCGATCTCCACGGTCAGCCGGTCGTCGTGGCGGACGAGGGAGATGGCGGCGCGCCGGGCGCCGGAGTGTCTGACGACGTTGGTCAGGGCTTCCTGCACGATGCGGTAGACGGCGAGTTCGGCCATCGGCGACAGCCCGTCCAGCTCCCCCTCCCACCGCATCGCCAGCTCGACGCCACCGCCCTCGAAGCGCTCGACCAGTTCGGCGAGTCCGTCGATCCCGGGCACCGGGGCGCTGGGCTCGTCGTCGCGCTCGCGCAGCACCGTGACCGTCGCGCGCAGTTCGCGGACGGCCTCCTTGCCCGAGTCACGCACCTGGCGCAGCGCCTTCCTGGAGATCTCCGGCCGCGCGTCGAGAGCGTCCAGCGCCACGCCGGCCTGCACGGTCATCGCCGTCACCGTGTGGGCGACGATGTCGTGCAGTTCGCGGGCGATACGTACCCGCTCCTCGTGGACGCGACGCTCGGCCTCCCGCTCGCGGTCCTCCTCCGCGCGGGCCGCCCTCGCCTCGTACTCACGCAGCAACTCCCGCCGGGTACGGACCGCTTCGCCGAGCAGCAGGGGTACGAGCGGCCAGAGCATCTCCAGCACCGGCAGCCCCTGCGGATTGGCCACGTCGTGCCCCACCCGCAGCGCCACGGCGCCCGACACGGTGGCGGCCACGGCCCCGGTCCACACGGTGCGCCGCCGGTCGCCCCGGACCGCGACCGTGTACAGCGCGACGATCACCGGCAGGTTCAGCAGTTCCCCGATGTGCCCGTACAGCGCCCAGCCGGCGCAGGCGGCCCCCGTGACCACGACGACCGGCACGGGCCTGCGGCGTCTCGCGACCAGCGCGAGGACCGAGACGGCGACGAGCAGCCAGGTGAACCAGTCGGCCTGCCGGTACTCGGGATCGTTGACAGCGGCGTCGGCCGCCGTGAAGACGGCCACGCCCGCCGCCACCAGCAGATCGACGGCGAGCGGGGGCACCGCCCCGACGCGCGGAAGCAGGCGTTCGAAGGTCGTCTCCCGGTTCACGCCGTTCACGCTAAGCGGGTCCGCCGAGCCGCGTATACGCCCGTGGGAGTAGCCGAGGAGTGAAGAACCGGAGAATATTCCCGGATCGCGGCCCGCGAAAAATTCTCCGGCGGCCCGGTCGATTTTCCGGTGCGCCGCCCGGGATCGCCAAGACGTCCCGTACTCGACCGCATGCACCGTGCTACTGTAGTCGTCAGTTGCAGTTGTGGTTCCCGAAGACTTCAAGTGCTCTCGCCGACTTTATGTGTCGGTGGGCGCGCTTTTGTATTTCCGGTGATTTTCTCCGGACGGGGTAATCATTTAAGGCGACGTGGGGTTCGCACAGTGCGAGCCCCCGGGCAGCATTGCCCTGAAGGAGATCAAAATGGCTAGTGGCACCGTCAAGTGGTTCAACGCGGAAAAGGGTTTCGGCTTCATCGAGCAGGACGGCGGCGGCGCTGACGTCTTCGCCCACTACTCGAACATCGCCGCCCAGGGCTTCCGTGAGCTGCAGGAGGGCCAGAAGGTGAACTTCGACGTCACGCAGGGCCAGAAGGGCCCGCAGGCGGAGAACATCGTTCCCGCCTGACGCTGAGGCGTAAGACGTAGCTGGGGCCCGCACCTTGCGATGCGGGCCCCGGCTACGTTGCTTTTTCTCCGGGGCCCGCCCGGTGCGCGTGACACATTGACGTGTGGCGCGGGACCAGGTTTCTCCTCGCCGTCCTGACGGCCGGCCGGCACATCTTCGGCGATGCCGGCCCCGCACCGGACTGCCGGGCCCCCGTACTCCCGGCGACCTGGTCGCCTACGCTCGGTCGATTCCGAGCATTTCCACGTGTCGGTTCCGGCGTTCCCACGCCCCGGCGCGGTTCTGTTTTTGTTTTCCCCCGGCTCGTTCTTGCGATTCTTTGCGCGGTCATTCTGCTCAAGAGTTCCTCGATACGTGCCGCATCGAGAGAGGTTCAGCATGAACCGCACACCTCGCACGAACGACCGCTACTCACGTACCCGCTCCGGCGCCTCCGGCGGAGGCGGCAGCCGCTTCCGTCCGCAGTCGTCGGGCTCGGGCCGGTCGGGCTCCTCGGGCCGGTCGGGCGGCTACGGCCGGCGGCCCGCCGCCGTGCAGGGCGAGTTCGCCCTGCCGGTCACCATCACGCCCGCCCTCCCCGCGGTCGCGACCTTCGCCGAGCTGGACATGCCGTCGCCGGTGATGACGACGCTCGCCGGTCTCGGGGTCGTCGAGCCGTTCCCGATCCAGGGGGCGACGCTGCCCAACTCGCTCGCGGGACGCGATGTCCTCGGCCGGGGCCGTACCGGCTCCGGCAAGACCCTCGCCTTCGGTCTGGCGCTGCTCGTCCGCACCGCCGGACAGCGCGCCCAGCCGAAGCAGCCGCTGGCGCTCGTTCTCGTACCCACCCGTGAGCTGGCCCAGCAGGTCACCGACGCGCTCACCCCGTACGCCCGGTCGCTGAAGCTGCGGCTGGCCACCGTCGTCGGCGGTATGTCGATCGGCCGGCAGGCCGGCGCGCTGCGCGGCGGCGCCGAGGTCGTCGTGGCGACCCCGGGCCGGCTCAAGGACCTCATCGAGCGCGGCGACTGCCGGCTGGACCGGGTCGCCATCACCGTCCTCGACGAGGCCGACCAGATGGCCGACATGGGCTTCATGCCGCAGGTCACCGAACTGCTCGACCAGGTGCGGACCGAGGGCCAGCGGATGCTGTTCTCGGCGACGCTGGACCGCAATGTCGACCTGCTGGTCCGCCGCTATCTGAACGACCCGGTGGTGCACTCCGTCGACGCCGCCGTCGGCACGGTCACCACCATGGAGCACCACGTCCTGCATGTGCAGAACGCCGACAAGTACGCGACCACCACGGAGATCGCGGCGCGTGACGGCCGGGTGCTGATGTTCCTGGACACCAAGCACGCCGTCGACCGGCTGACCGAGCACCTGCTGAACAGTGGCGTACGCGCCGCAGCGCTGCACGGTGGCAAGTCACAGCCGCAGCGCACCAGGACGCTCGCCCGGTTCAAGACGGGGCATGTCACGGTGCTGGTGGCGACGAACGTCGCGGCGCGCGGCATCCACATCGACAATCTCGACCTCGTCGTGAACGTCGACCCGCCGAGCGACCACAAGGACTATCTGCACCGTGGCGGGCGCACCGCGCGCGCCGGGGAGTCGGGCAGCGTCGTCACGCTCGTCCTGCCCAACCAGCGTCGCGACATGACGCGTCTGATGGCCGACGCGGGCATCGTCCCGCAGATCGCGCAGGTCCGCTCCGGCGAGGCCGAGCTGAGCCGGATCACCGGGGCGCAGGCGCCGTCGGGCGTTCCCGTGGTCATCTCCACGCCCGTCTCGGAGCGCGCCAAGAGCGGTTCGGGCAGCCGTGGCCGCAGCCGTCCGGCGCAGGGCCGCAGGTCGTCGGGTTCGGGTGCCTCGCAGGGCCGGTCGGGCGGCGTACGCCAGTCGTCGTCGCGCAGCTGGTCCGCGTAGCCTCCACGCACGCGAAGGGCCCCGTCACCGGGTGGTGACGGGGCCCTTCGCGTATGTCGTGGTCCGTGCGGGGCCGGTCAGCCCTGGGCGGCGGGGGTGCCGAGCATCGCCGACGCCGTCTCCAGCGGGCTGGGCTCCACCACGGGGGCGGGGACGGGGACGCTGCGGCAGGTGAAGCCGAGCCGGGTCAGCGCACGGGTGACCTCGGCGGCGGAGAAGTCCCGGCGGTCCTGGCGCGTGATGACCTCGCCCACCTGCTTCACCGGGTACGTACGGCGGCTGATGACGACGGACTCACCCGTGATCGGCTCGGGCTTGATGCCCTTCATCGCCTGCTGCACCTCGCTCTTGACCAGTTCGAAGGGGAAGCGGGCGATGACGCAGCGCATAGTGCCTCGGCAGGGAGAAGGGGAGAAGCGGAGACTCCAGCATCCCACACGAAACCATGGCCCGGAAGCGAAACCTCCCCCGCCTGCCTGGGCAGATGTTCGTGGAGCATAAGTGCGCGCCGGATTCCGATTCGCGGAAGTGGACGCGCGAATCACCGGCCGGCGGTGGATCCGCCGGGGGCGATCCGGACGGCGATCCGCAACCGGGAGGTGATCGGCACGGAAAACCGGGCAGGTCACAGGGTGGGGCGCGAAGCCCACCCCGTACCGCGGGGGCCGTCAACGCCAGGAGTTCGCATGACCGCGTACGTCATCACTGTCCCGGGCACTTTCCTGCGCACGCTCGACGCCGACTCCCGCGCGGCGCTGCTGCGGGGGCTGCGGCCCGCGGACCCGCAGCACACAGCTCTGGGTGAGGCCGAGGACCTGGACATGCTGACGGTCCACGAGGGCGGCACGTTCAGCATCAGGCTGGAGATCGAGGCCGACAACAAACGGGCCGCCGAGACGGAGGCGAAGCGGGTGGCGGGCGCCGCGCTCACGGGGGCGGGTTTCTCGGCGGACGAGGCGCCGCTGGGCCCGGCGTTCGTGACGGGTATCGACAGCGAGTACTGACCGCTCACGGCGCGGACCGACGGCGTGGCACGCCCTATGCCGCGGAGCGGGTGTCGCGTCGTGCCTCGCGCAGGCATTCCTCGGCGAGGTCGTCGTCCAGCGAGGCGCGTACGAGCGCGGCGGCCAGGGCGGCGGGGCCCGCGTCACCGGCGAGCCGGGTGAGCGCCGCGCCGTCGGTGCCGAGGCCGAGCCGTTCCGCGCCGCGCAGCGCCTTGGTGTCGAAGTAGGGCACCGCCTCGGGCCACACCGCCTGGACCTCGCGCAGGAAGATGTCCGCCCCGGTGGGGCCGATGCCCGGCAGGTCCTGGAGCAGATGGCGCAGGACCGGCACGTCGCCGTCGGCCTCCGCGCGCATCCGGCGCGGGTCGGCGTGCCAGCGCCGGATCAACAGATGGGCGCCGTCGGCGAGTTGGGTGGCGGTGCTCTCGTCGTAACGCCGGTAGCCGCCCCGGTCGAGGGCGTCGACACGCTGCTGCCAGGTCGCGCCGACCATCCGGCGCGGGTTGCGCAGGCCCGCCTCGTCGAGGGCGCGCGCCGTGGCGACGGCGACGCCGGCCCGGATGGGGGCGCTCAACAGGAGGGCGAGGACGAGGAGTTGGTAGAGGGGCTGCGGAGTGTCACGCAGCCGGATGCCGGCGTCCTCGGCGTACGTGCTGCCGTGGGAGCGGAGCAGTGCGGCTACGACGGCGCGTTGTGTCATCGGAACCTCAGGGGGGTCGTCCGCGCGCCGCGCGGGGGGCCGGTGTTGGTGCGGCCGACGGGCCGCGGGGGGCCGTAGGCGCGGCGCCGGGCGGCGCGGCGGGCGGCGTCGGCACGGGCCTGGGCGATGCGGATCTCGTTTTCCCGGCTGCCTTCGGCCGGTTCGACGTCGGTTTGTTCGAGGTCGGTTCGTTCGTCGTCGGCTTGTCCGTCGGTGGCGGCGGGAGGGGTGTCCGGGTCGGCCGGCAGTGGTGCTCGCAGATGGGGCAGCAGGAATTCCTCCATACGTCCGAGCGCCACCGTGACCAGCAGCATCAGCGCCGGAAATGAGAGGGATATCAGTACGGTCGGCCACAGCCCCATAACCCAGTCCCTTTCTCTTCCCAGCCTGAGCTTGGAATTGAGCGGTCTGTTGGAGTTCACTCCGGCGTGCCTGATTCGCACCCTTCATGAAGCCTATGGCGTCCGCACGGACCTCGCTCGTCGGCTCCCGTACGGCCGAATCCAGCTTGACAAACGACGGAAATGGCCCGAATGGGGGATCAGTCGCCCAGGAGCGGCTGTTCGGTCCAGATGACCTTGCCCTGGGCGCTGTAGCGGGTCCCCCAGCGCTCCGCGAACTGGGCGACGAGGAAGAGTCCGCGGCCCCCCTCGTCGGTGCCGGCGGCCTGCCGCAGATGCGGTGAGGTGCTGCTGTGGTCGGAGACCTCGCAGATCAGGCTGCGGTCACGGATCAGCCGGACGCGGATGGGCCCGGAGGCGTAGCGGATGGCGTTGGTGACCAGTTCGCTGAGGATCAGCTCGGTGGTGAACGCCTCTTCGACCAGGCCCCATTCGGTCAGCTTGCGTGTGACGTCCGCCCGTAGCCTGCCGACCGCCGCGGGGTCGGCGGGGATCTCCCAGTCGGCGACGTGCGCGCCGTCCAGTACGCGGGTGCGGGCGACCAGCAGGGCGATGTCGTCGCGCGGGTGCTCGGGCAGGAGCGCCTGGAGGACCGCGTCGCACGCCTGCTCCGGGGTCCGCCCGGCCTGTCCGGCGAGCGTACGGCGCAGCAGCGACAGGCCCTCGTCGATGTCCCGGTGGCGGTCCTCGACGAGTCCGTCGGTGTACATCACCAGTCGGCTGTTCTCCGGCAGGTGGACCTCAAGGGTTTCGAAGGGCAGTCCGCCGAGTCCCAGTGGCGGGCCGCCGGGAACCTCGGCGAAGGCGGCCGTGCCGTCCTCGTGGATGAGGACGGGCTGGAGGTGGCCCGCCCGGGCCATGGTGCAGTTCCCGGAGACCGGGTCGTAGATCGCGTACAGGCAGGTGACGCCGGTGACTCCGGCGTCGGCCCCGTCGACGGCCTCGTCCTGGTCGATACGGGCGACGAGTTCGTCCAGGTGCCACAGGAGTTCGTCGGGCGGCAGGTCCAGCGTGGAGAAGTTGTGGACGGCGGTACGCAGCCGGCCCATGGTGGCGGCGGCGTGCAGGCCGTGGCCGACGACGTCTCCGACGACGAGCGCCACGCGGGCGCCGGGCAGCGGGATGATGTCGAACCAGTCGCCGCCGACGCCGCCGAGACCGCCGAGACCGGCCTGGGCGGGCAGATAGCGGTAGGCGACGTCGATGGCGTTCTGGTCGGGGAGGCCGCGCGGGAGCAGGCTGCGCTGGAGCGTGACGGCCATGGTGTGCTCACGGGAGTAGCGGCGGGCGTTGTCGACGCTGACAGCCGCCCTGGCGACCAGCTCCTCGGCGACGGACAGGTCCTCGCTCTCGAACGCCTCGGGCGTCGCGGACCGCCAGAAGGTGGCGACGCCGAGGGTGACGCCCCGTGCCCGCATCGGGACGGTGATCATCGAGTGAATGCCCTCTTCGTCCACGAGCTTCCTGGCGCGGTCGGGCTGCTGTTTGTGCCAGCCGGAGAACGCGGCGAGGTCGGGGACCAGGATGGGCTCGCCGTTGACGACGGCGTCGCTCATCGGCGTGCCCGGGGCGAAGTGGATCAGTTCGCCGAGCGGGTAGAGCGAGGTGTCCTCGTCGAGGCCGCTGTAGGCGGTGCGGCGCATGTCCAGCACCACGGTGGTGGGCTCCTCGCCGCGCAGGACGGCCTCGGCCAGGTCGACGGTGGCGAAGTCGGCGAAGTTGGCGGCGGCGAACTCGGTCAGCTCCTCGCAGGTCCGGGCCACGTCCAGGGTGGTACCGATCTCCGATCCGGCGTCGTACAGCAGCCGCAGGCGCCCCTGGGCCACATCGGCCTTCCCGGTGAGCGCCTGGAGTTCGGTGGTGTCACGCAGGGTGGTCACGGACCCGGGCGGGCCGCCGTCCTGGTCGGTGGGGCGCTGGCTGATGGCGAGCAGCCGGTCGCCGACGGGATGGACCTCGTCGGTCGCGGTCCGCCCGGAGCCCAGCAGTGTCCCGGTGCCCGGGTCCAGACCCAGTTCGGTGACGGGGCGGCCCTCGATGTCGGCCGGCAGGTCGAGCAGTCTGCGGGCCTCGTCGTTGGCGAGCAGCAGTGTGCCGTCGCCGCCGGCGATGACCACCCCTTCGCGTACGGCGTGCAGAACCGCGTCGTGGTGCTCGTACATCCGGGTCATCTCGGACGGTCCGAGCCCGTGTGTCTGGCGGCGCAGCCGGCGGCTCACCAGGGCCGTACCGCCCATGGTCAGCAGGAGCACGCCGCCCGCGGCCCCGAACAGCAGCGGGAACTCGTCCTCCACGACGGAGCTGACGCGTTTGATGGTGATGCCCGCTGAGACCATCCCGACGACCTTGCCGCTCGCGTCGAAGATGGGGACGACGGCCTGGATGAGCGGGCCGATGGTGCCGGTGATCTTCTCGGTGATGACATGCCCCTGGAGGGCGGGCTTGAGATTGCCGACGAACTTCTTCCCGACCCGGTCGGGAATGGGGTGGGTGTAGCGGATTCCCTGGGTGTTGAGGACGACGATGAAGTCCACGCCCGAGCGTTCCCTGGCCTGCTCTGCGGGTCTGCGCAGGACCTCGGCGGGATTGGGGTTCTTGAGCGCCGCCTGGATGCCCGGCGAGTTCGCGAAGGTCTCGGCCACGGCGACGGAGCGGTTTCGCGCCTCCCGGTCGCTGTCCGTACGGCCCTGGAGTACGAGCGCGGTGGAGGCGGCGGCGACGAGCAGTACGACGATCGCCACCTGAAGGAGAAAGACCTGGCCTGCGACTGTTCTCAACTTCAGAACCGAACGCCGGCGGCCGTCGCGTCCCGCCATGACCCCTTTCTACACCCCTCCCCCGGGGTGGGCGAGCCACGAAGCAGGTACGTGGTCTTGACCCGGCACCGCGCCGCATGAACCATTCTGCGGGTCCAGGAGTGATCTGGAGTGAAGTGGAGTGAGACGAGTATGCACCGGCCGGGGCGGCCGGTGTACCGATCTTGGGGGTTCATCGGTGTCCCGTCGGCCTGTCCTCGCCATCGCGCTCGCCGCCGGCGCGTTGCTGCTGACCTCTCTGCCCAGTGCCGCCGCGCAGCCGCCGGGTGGGGACGGCGCGCGGGCCGGCGGCGAGCGGCTCACCCTCGACACGCTCTCCACCCGGCCCGACGTGGTCACCGGTGGGGACGTGCTGGTGCGCGTCGGCGTTCCGCGGGGCGTGGATCCCGACGATGTACGCGTCGCCCGCGACGGTACGGACGTCACGTCGGCGTTCACGGCCGCGGACTCCGCGCCGGGGACCCTGACGGGACTGGTGACGTCGCTGCGCGCGGACGGCAGCCGGCTGGTCGCGACCGTACCCGGCAGGCCCGGCGCGCGGACCGCCATCGAGGTGCGCGACCATCCGTCGACCGGCCCGGTCATCAGCGGTCCGCACGAGCGGCCCTTCGTGTGCGGTACGGAGTCGTTCAAGCTGGTCGACGGGTCCACGCTGGGGCCGCCGCTGGACGAGGACTGCTCGATCGCGACCCGGGTCGACCACGCGTACCGCTCCACCGACGGCAGTGTGAAGCCGCTGGCCGATCCGGCGAGCCGTCCGGCGGACCTGGCGACGACGACCACGACCACGGGCGCGCGGGTGCCGTTCCTCATCCGGATCGAGACGGGCACGCTCAACCGGGGCGTCTACCAGATCTCCATGCTGGCCGACCCCGCCGCGCCCGGGCCGACCCGGGCGCGGCCCGCCGAGGGGTGGAACGGGCGCCTGATGTACACGTTCGGCGGCGGCTGCCGGGGTGGCTGGTACACGCAGGGCGCGGACACCGGCGGCGTGCTGGACACCGAGATGCTGGGGCGCGGGTACGCCGTGGCCTCGTCGTCCCTGAACGTCTTCGGCAACAACTGCAACGACCTGCTGGCGTCCGAGACCACGATGATGGTCAAGGAGCACTTCGTGGAGCGGTATGGCGTCCCGCGCTTCACCATCGGCTGGGGATGCTCCGGCGGCTCGTACCAGAGCTATCAGATCGCCGACAACTACCCGGGGCTGCTCGACGGCATCATCGTCGGGTGCAGTTTCCCCGACGTGACGTCGGCGACCAACACCACGCTGCTGGACTCCCGGGTGCTGGACCACTACTTCACCGCCACGGCGCCGGGCGAGTTCAGCGCCGGGCAGCAGACCGCCGTCGCCGGGTTCCGGGAGCGGGCGAGCATCCCGAATCTGAGCGACGGCGCGAAGCGCCTGGACCCGGACGCGGAGTTCCCCGCCGCGCTGCCCGCGGACCAGCGCTACGACGCGAACGCCAACCCCGACGGGGCGCGTGGCACGGTCTTCGACCACACCGTGAACGTGTACGGGACCGACCGCCGTACCGGCGCCGCGCTGCGCCCGCTGGACAACGCCGGTGTGCAGTACGGCCTGGACGCGCTGAACGAGGGCGCCATCGACAAGCGGCAGTTCATCGACCTCAACTCCCGGGTGGGGGGCATCGACCGCGACGCCGAGTTCACCGCGGGGCGCACGGTGGCCGACCGTACGGCGACCGAGGCGGCGTACGGGACGGGCCGCATCCTGTGGGGCGGCGCCGGGCTGGCCACCACGCCGGTCATCGACCACCGCTCGTACACCGACGATCTGCCGGGCGGCGACATCCATATGGCGGTGCACGGGTTCTCCACCCGCGCCCGGCTGCTCGCCGCCAACGGCCACGCGGACAACCAGGTGATGCTCGCCGAGGACAACCGCCACGGGTTCTCTCTCAAGAGCCCCGCGCTGCGGCACGCGCTCACCGGGATGGACACCTGGCTGACCTCGCTGACGGCACGCTCCCCACGGGAGGGGTGGACGGCGCGGGACGTCGTCGCGCGGAAGCCGGCGGGGCTGACCGACGCGTGCTGGACCAAGGACGCGGAACCCCGGAAGATCGAGCAGCGGCTCGGCTACGACAACGCCGGTGAGTGCGGGGCGCTCTACCCGGCGTTCCCGACGCCGAGGCTGGTCGCCGGGGCGCCGCTCGCGGACGACGTGATCGCGTGCCGGCGCAAGGCGGTCGATCCGGCCGACTACGCGGTGACGTTCACCGGCGGTGAACTCCGGCAGCTGCGCGCGGTGTTCCCGGGCGGGGTCTGCGACTGGAGCAGGAGCGGTGCGGGGCAGCGTCCGCACGGGGGCACCTGGCAGTCGGTCGGGAACGGCGACGGCAACGGCAACGGCAACGGGTACCGCAGCGGAGACGGGGCGCGATGATCGAGGTCGCCGTACGGGCCGGGGCGAAGCTCGGCGAGGGACCCGTCTGGGACCCCGCGACGGGACGGCTGCTGTGGGTGGACATCCTCTCCTCGCGGATCCACACCTTCGATCCGGCCGACGGCCGCCGTACGACCCTGGCCACCGAGCAGCATGTCGGCGCCGCGCTGCCCCGGGCCGGGGGCGGTCTGGTGGTCAACCTCCGTGACGGCGTTGGTCTGTACGGCCCCGGCGGCGACTTCGGCTGGCTGGTGCGTGACCCGGTGCCCGGCCGCCGGGGCAACGACGCGGCCGTCGCGCCCGACGGGGCGCTGTGGGCGGGCAGCATGCGCTACGACGAGGCACCGGGCGGCGGGACGCTGATCCGGGTGGCGCCGGACGGTGCCGTCACCGACACCCGCCCCGTCACGGTCGGCAACGGCACCGGGTGGAGTCCGGACGGGCGGACGATGTACTACGTCGACACCCCCACCGGGCGTGTCGACCGGTTCCGCGCCGACGTCCACTCCCCCGGCGAACCGCTCATCGACCAGGGTCCGTTGGTGACGTTCGAGCCCGGCGCAGGACACCCGGACGGGCTGACCGTCGACGCGGACGGCTGTGTCTGGGTCGCGCTATGGGACGGCGCCGCGATCCGCCGCTACACGCCGGACGGCGCGCTGGACCGTACCGTCGAACTGCCCGTACCGCGCCCCACTTCCTGCGCGTTCGGCGGCCCGGAGCTACGAGACCTGTACATCACCACCGCCCGCGTGGGGATCGTCGACCCGCACCCACTCACCGGTTCGCTCCTCGTCCTGCCGGACGCGGGACAGGGCGTCCCCGGCACCCCGTTCGCCGGCTGAGCCGGGCGAACGGGGGCGGCGCGGACGGCGGGTGAGCCCGGCAGAAAACGGGGTTGCAGGGCCCGCGCGGCGCGGGATTTGCTTGGCACATGCAGCGACCGGTCTCCACCACCCCGTCATCTGCCGCGCTCGACCACCGCTACCGGGGTGAGCATCCCGTACGGACCCTCGGCTATCTCTTCCGTCCCGACCTCCCCCGACTCGCGCTCGCCGTCCTCGCGTTCATCGGCAAGCACAGCCCGATCTGGCTGCTTCCCCTCATCACCGCCAACATCATCGACACCGTCGTCCAGCACGGTCCCGAATCCGATATCTGGCTCAACGCGGGCGTGCTGCTCGTGGTTCTGCTGCTCAACCTCCCGCTGCATCTGCTCTATGTGCGCTGTCTGGCGGGCAGCGTACGGCGCGTGGGCATGGCGCTGCGCGACGCGCTGTGCCGCCGTATGCAGCAGCTCTCGATCGGCTACCACTCGCGGGTGAGCGCCGGCGTCCTCCAGGCCAAGGTGGTCAGGGACGTGGAGACGGTCGAGCAAATGGTGCAGCAGTCCTCGGACATGGGGCTGGCCGCCGTCGTCACGCTCATCGGCGGTCTGGTCGTGATCGGTGTGCGCGTACCGTCGTTCCTCCCCGTCTTCCTGCTCGTCGTGCCCGCCGCCGGTTTCCTGATCGTGCGACTGCGCGGCCGGCTCCGGAGTCACAACGCGGCGTTCCGCAGTGAGGTGGAGCGCATGTCGTCCCGGGTCAGTGAGATGACGTCGCTGATCCCGATCACCCGCGCGCACGGTCTGGAGGGCGCGGCGATGGTCCGTATCGACGGCTCGCTGCGACAGGTCCTGGCGGCCGGGGTGCGGCTCGATCTGCTCAACGGGCGCTTCGGGGCGCTCGCGTGGATCCTGCTGAACTCACTGGGTGTGGTGTGTCTCGCGGGCTCGGCGCTCGTGGCGTACCACGGCCTGCTGCCCATCACGGCGGGCGACGTCGTCATGCTGAGCGCCTTCTTCACCACCCTGACCAGCTCCATGGTGACGTTGCTGGGCCTGGCGCCCGTCATCAGCAAGGGACTTGAGTCCGTGCGGTCGGCGGGTGAGGTGCTCGAGGCTCCCGACCTCGAGAGCAACGCGGGCAAGGAGCAGGTCGGTTCGGTCACCGGGCGCATCGACTTCCAGGACGTGGGGTTCCGGTACGACGGCTCGCCCGACACCGCCGTGACGGGCTTCACCCTCTCGGCCCGGCCCGGCCAGACCATCGCCCTGGTCGGCGCGTCCGGCGCGGGCAAGTCGACCGTGCTCAACCTCCTCATCGGCTTCATCCGCCCCACGGAGGGCCGCATCCTGCTGGACGGCACGGACATGGCGACCCTCGATCTGCGCAGCTACCGCCGGTTCCTGTCCGTCGTACCGCAGGAGTCGATCCTCTTCGAGGGCACGATCCGCGAGAACGTCACCTACGGGCTCGACGGCATGGACGAGGCGACGGTGCGGCGGGCGCTGCGGGACGCGAACGCCCTCGAATTCGTCGACCGGCTGCCGGACGGCCTCGACACCGTCGTCGGCCAGCGCGGCGCCCGCCTCTCCGGTGGCCAGAAGCAGCGGCTCGCCATCGCCCGCGCGCTCATACGCGACCCCCGGGTGCTGGTCCTGGACGAGGCCACGTCCGCGCTCGACAACCGCTCGGAGGCGCTGGTGCAGGAGGCGCTGGCGCGGCTGGTCGACGGCCGCACCGTCTTCGTCGTCGCCCACCGGCTCTCCACCATCCGGGGCGCGGACCGCATCGTGGTGATGGAACACGGCCGGATCGCGGAGGTCGGCACGCACGAGGCGCTGATGACGAGCGGCGGCGTGTACGCCGGCCTCCAGCCGGCGCACCGCGCTTCCTGAGGCGTACGAGACACCCCTAGGGCGCCGGGTCGCGGTGGTGGACGGCCGCCACCGCGACCAGTACCGCGAGGAGCGCCCAGAGCCCGTACACCAGCCACGAGCCGCCGATCGTCGCGGGATGGAGCGGGGGGACCGGGGAGTCGCGCACCCGTACCAGTTCGGACCAGGCGCCCTGGGGCAGGGCGTGCAGGAGCGAGGCGGTCCAGTGGCGGCCCGCGTCGAGGAGGGACGGCAGGACCAGCAGAAGGAGGGTGAGCGTCACGATCGTCGTCGCGGTGTGCCGGATCAGCGCTCCGAGGCCCATGCCGACGAGCGCGCACACCGGGGCGAGCAGCGCCGACGCCAGGATGACGCGGAGGGCGCCCGGGTAGTCGAAGGGCAGGCCGACGTGGTGGGCGGAGAGGATCGCCTGGGTCACGGCGAACGAGGTCACGGCGGCGACCGCGCCCAGCGCGGTGGTGACCGCCGTGACCACGACGGCCTTGGCGGCCACCACCGACCGGCGGGCCGGTACGGCGGCGAACGTCGTACGGATCTGGCCGGTGCCGTACTCCCCCACCAGTGTCAGCGCGCCGATGCTCGACGCGGCGAGCATGAGGACCATCGCCCCGCCGATGGTGAAGGCGTCCCGCAGGGCCCAGATCGGGACGAACAGCTCCCGGATCCCCTCGGAGTAGCCGGGCCAGTTGTGGTGGTCGGCGACGGCGGCGTTCGTGTTGATCGCGACGACGAGCAGCGCGCTCACCGCGAGGGCCCAGGGAGTTGAGCGGAGCGACCACATCTTGAGCCACTCGGCGGCGATCAGATGGTGGAACCGGGCGCGGGGGTCGGCGGTCGCGTTCATCGTGGGTCCTCCGCGCCGTACTCGACGCTGTCGGCGGTGAGTTCCATGAACGCCTCTTCGAGCGAGGCGGCGTTGGTCGTCAACTCGTTGATCCTGAGGCGGTGTTGGTGGGCGAGTTCACCGATGCCCGTCGCGTCCGGGCCGGTCACCACGAGCAGGCCGCCCGCCGCCGCCTGTACGTCCGCGCCCCGGTCCCGCAGCAGCGCCATGAGCGCCGCGGTGTCCGGCGTCCGGACGCGTACGCTCGACCGGGTGCCACGGGCCGCGAAGTCCGACACGCTCTCGGCGGCGATCAGCCGGCCCCGGCCGATGACGACGAGATCGTCCGCGGTGCTCGCCATCTCGCTCATGAGATGGCTGGAGACGAACACGGTGCGTCCTTCGGCGGCCAGCCGCCGGAACAGCCCCCGCACCCACAACACACCTTCCGGGTCCAGGCCGTTGACCGGCTCGTCGAACAGCAGCACCGGCGGATCGCCGAGCAGCGCGGCGGCTATCCCGAGCCGCTGCTTCATGCCGAGCGAGAACCCGCCGATCCGGCGCCGGGCGGCGGAGGCCAGTCCCACCTCGTCGAGAACACGGTCCACCCGGCTCTTCGGCAGTGCGTTGCCGCGTGCCAGCGCGGCGAGATGGGCGCGGGCGGTGCGCCCGCCGTGGACGTCGTGCGCGTCGAGGAGGGCGCCGGCGTGCCGCAGCCCGCGCGGGCGGTCGCGGAAGGGGCGGCCGTCGATGGTGGCGGTGCCGCCGGCGGGCCGGTCCAGCCCGATGAGCAGCCGGAGCGTCGTGCTCTTGCCCGCGCCGTTGGGGCCGAGGAACCCGGTCACCCGGCCGGGGCGGACGGTGAAGCTGAGGTCCTTGACGGCGGTGGTCCCGCCGTAGCGTTTGGTGAGTCCGTTGACTTCGATCACCTGGCCAACAGTGGCCGGGCGGCGTGCCGTCCGGCATCGGGCCGGCGGCCACACCGGCGGGCGCGGAGGTGGCCCGTGGGCGTACGCCTGTCGGCCAATACCCCCTCGCCCCGCTGCCGGTTACGATCGGCGCATGTCGGCCACTCCACTCTTTTCGCAGCTCAGACGCCTGGACCGGCTCCGGAATCCCGTCGTGGCCTGGTGCGGTGGTATCGCCTATCCGCTCGTCCTGTGGTTCGCGGCGCACGGCGGTCCTGGCGACTCCGCGGGCCTGCGCTTCTTCCTCTCCGCCGTGGCCACCGTGCTGCCGGTCGCCCTGCTGCGACGCCATCCGCTGGCCGGTACGGCGCTGATCCTCGTCGGCACGTTCGCCGTCTCGGCGCAGCGGCCTCCGTGGGAGGTGGTGTATCTGCTGGTGCTGGTGAACGATCTCAGCGTGCTGGCGGTCGTGGCCTCCCGTGCCCGCCGGGTCGCGTTCGCCGCCGCCGTCCCGACGCTCCTCGTACAGATCGCGTCCGCCACCTACTTCACGTCCGGGATGAACGTCTTCGTCCGGACCCTGGTCGTCCTCGTCCTGGCGCTGGTCGCCGCCTGGATGATCGGGCTGTCGGTCGCGGAGCGCCGCGAGCACGCCGTGCGGCAGCGCACCCAGCTGGCGGCCCAGGCCGTCGCCGCCGAACGGCTGCGGATCGCAAGGGAGTTGCACGACATGATCGCCCACAGCGTCGGTGTCATCGCCATCCAGGCGGGGGTGGGCAGCCGGGTGATCGGCACCCAGCCCGACGAGGCCCGCAAGGCGCTGCTGAGCATCGAGGCCACCAGCAGGGAGACGCTCGCCGGGCTGCGGCGGACGCTCGGGACCCTGCGCCGTACGGGACCGGTTCCCGGCGCGGAGCCCGTATCGCTCGATCCCACACCGGGACTCGCGGACCTCGAACGGCTGACGGCGGCGACGGCGGCGGGCGCGGGGGTCCGGGTGGAGCTGCGGTGGCGCGGGGCGCGCCGGGCGCTTCCGGCGGACATCGACCTCTCGGCGTACCGCATCGTCCAGGAGGCGGTCACCAATGTCGTACGGCACGCGCGGACCCCGTCCTGCCGGGTGACGGTCGAGTACGGGCCCGAGGAGGTGTCCGTCGAGGTCGTCGACGACGGGCGTGGGTGCGAGCCCGCCGACATCGACCGGGCCGGAGGGTGGGGCCTGGTGGGTATGCGGGAGCGGGTCGGTCTGCTGGACGGCCGGCTGACCGCCGGACCGCGCCCGGAGGGCGGTTTCCGGGTGGCGGCGCGGCTGCCGGTGCCCGTCGTGGCGGGCGACGCGCTCGCGCGGCCGGAGGCGGCCCGGTGACGACGGAGGCGACGGGACACGGCCCTGCGGGGGCTCCGGTGCGGGTCGTACTGGCCGACGACCAGCCGCTGATCCGGTCCGGACTGCGTGTGCTGATCGCCGACCACCCCGACCTGGACGTCGTCGGCGAGGCGGGGACCGGTGCGCAGGCGGTGCGGCTGGTCAGGGAGTTGCGGCCGGATGTCGTCGTGATGGACATCCGGATGCCGGGCATGGACGGTATCGAGGCGACGGGGCTGATCACCGCCGTTCCGGGGTCGGCGCGGGTCGTGGTGCTCACGACGTTCGACGACGACGAGTACGTGTACGCGGCGCTTCGCGCCGGGGCGAGCGGCTTCCTCATCAAGGACATGTCCCTCGAAGGGATCCTCTCGGCGATCAGGGTGGTGGCGGCCGGTGAGGCGCTCATCGCCCCGAGCGTCACGCGGCGGCTGATCGAGGAGTTCGCCGCCCGGCCCGAACCGGCCCCGCCCGCACGGTCGGTGGCCGGTATCACGGAGCGGGAGCGCGAGGTGCTGGTGCTCGTCGGACGCGGGATGTCCAACGGTGAGATCGCCGAGCGGCTCGTCATCAGTGTGGCCACGGCCAAGGCCCACGTGGCACGGCTGTTCAGCAAGCTGGACGCCCGTGACCGGGTCCAACTCGTCATCATGGCCTACGAGATGGGCCTGGTGACCCCGCCCCGGTGAGGCCGTCGGCGGGGTCGCCGGGAGTCGGCTAACTGTGCGGCAGGGGCACGGTGGCGATGGTGAACGGCAGGGTCAGCGGCGGCTGTCCGGCCTGCCAGCGGTTGAACTGGCTGTTGACGACGAGGAGTCGGCCCTTCGGCGCCGCGTTGCCCCGGTCGGCGGGGTCGATCGCGACGGCGCTCGGGTGCTGGAAGCCTTCCCGCGGGACCAGCCCGGAGACGTAACGCCCCTGGGTCCGCTCGTCGTTCAGCTCCACCACCGCGACCTGCGCCTGTGCGCCGGGGCCGTCGAAGAGATTGCCCTGCGCCACATAGAGCCGTCCGTCGCGCCAGGCGAGACCGTCGCCGCCCAGGAGCCGGTGACCGCCGAGATCCACCTCGGTGACGGTACGGGTGGCCCGGTCGATCCGCCACAGCTGCCCGGTGTTGCTCTGGACGGTGAGCAGATGGGGGCCGAGGGCGAGGATGCCGTTGAGATTGTGCTGGCCGTGCACCCAGTCGACGGCGGAGCTGTCGACGTCGAGCCAGGGCCGCATCGTCCAGCGGCCGTCCTCCCGGGCCACGCGGTAGACGACGGGGCTGTAGGAGTCGGTGACGTAGGCCGCGCCGTCCTCGGCGAGGGTGACGTCGTTGACGAAGCCGCCCGGGGTGCCGGTGAGCCGGGCGAGCAGAGCGCCGGTTCGCGTGTCGTAGATCCGCAGGGTGCCGGTGTCACCGCCGCCCGCGAAGAGGCGGCCGTCGCCGTCCACGGTCATGCCGGAGGTGAAGGATCTGCCGTCCGTCCCGTCCGGCGACCAGACCGTGGCCTGGGGGCGGCCGGTGTGGCCCCGGTAGAGGGTGCCGTCCTCGGCGCTGCCGACGTAGTAGTGACCGGTACGCCGATCGAGGGCCAGGCCCGTCGGGAAGGCGCGGTCGCCGGGGACGACGTACCGGTCGGGGGCGGGGGTCGCCGTGGCGGCCGGGGCGGCCGGGGCGGGAGCGGGGGCGAGGGCGAGCATGCCCAGCGCCAGGGTGGTCAGACCGCTGACGAGCAGACGCATGAGGGTCCCTTTCGCGTACGGGGATCGATCGAACCTTGGCCCTCATCGTCGGCCGACCACCCGCCCGGTCCCGTCGCTCGGCCCGCCCCGGGGCGGCGGCCACCCGGGGCGGCGACGACCCGGGGCGCGGTCAACCTGGGTACGGACGCACCCACCCGGCGCCGGGTGGGTGTGCCCGCGCCGCCGCTCAGCTCTCGGTCAGTTCTCGGCCAGCTCCCGCAACGCCTTGTCCTCCGGTGTCCCCGGCGCCGCCGTGTAGACGAGCAGGCTCAGCTCCGCGTCCTGCGGGAAGTGGGTGATCTCGTAGCCGAGTCTGAGGAAACCGAGGTCCGGATGGTCGATGAGCTTGATGCCATGGGCCTTCGTACGGACGGTGTGCCGCGCCCAGTGGTGGCGGAACTCGGCGCTGTGCTCCCTGAGTTCGTCCACCAGCTCCCGTAACTCCGGGTCGTCGGGGAACAGCCCCGCCGCGATCCGCAGATTGCCCACGGCCTCGCGGGCGATCATGTCGCGGTCGGGGTAGCGGGCGCCGATCTCCTCGTCCAGGAGATGCAGCCGGCACATGTTGCGCTCGCGCGGCGGGAGCGCGCCGAAGTCGGTGATCAGTCCGCACACGGGGCGGTTCCACGCGAGGACGTCCATCCGGCGGCCGAGGGCGAGCGCCGGGGCCGTGATCCAGTCGAGAAGCCGCTGTACCTCGGGCCGTACGGGCGTACCGGACGCCCCGGGGACCGCCACCGCCCGTCCGCTCCCCGTCTTCTGCGGGCGGGCCAGCCGGAACAGATGCTCGCGCTCGTCCCTGTCCAGCCGCAGGGCGTCGGCGACAGCTCCGAGCACCGAGTCGGACACGCTGTGGTTGCGCCCCTGCTCCAGGCGTACGTAGTAGTCGACGCTCACCCCCGCCAGATGCGCCAGCTCCTCCCGGCGCAGTCCCGGCACCCTGCGCTGGCCGGATCCCGAGGCGTAACCGACGTCCTCGGGCTGGATCCTGGCTCGGCGCGAGCGCAGGAAATCACCCAACTCCCCTTGTTTCCCCATGCCGTTCATTGTCCATCGTGGGCCCGGCGGACCCAGGGTACGGCGGCACCCAGGTTCGCCGGGGCACAGGGAGCGGCCGGTCATCAGGGAGAACATGAAGCACCGAGCCATGGACGAGAGGTGGCAGTCATGCGCACAGGCACACCCGGCGTACGCGCCGTACGCAAGGTGTCGGTGCTGGTGGCAGCGGCGGCGCTGCTGCTGGCGGGACCGGCGCCCGCCGTCGCGACGGATCCGCCGCCCGATCCGGCTCCCGGCGGCCCGCAGCGGCCGTACGAGCCCGATGTCCCCGGCCCGCGCAACATCGACGCGCTGTCGGTGGCCGTCACACCCGACGGCGGTACGAAGCACGGCGTACGGGTGGCCTTCGACCGTACGAGCCGGTCCGACACGGGCGGGGCCCCGGCGGGCGCACGGCGTTTCGTCTTCCTCTTCGACGCGTCGCTCGACTTCCGTCCGGACGCCTTCCCCGTCTGTGCGCGCGAGGTGATCGAGACGGCGGGCGTCGGCGCGTGCCCGGACGGGTCGCGGGTCGGCCGGGGCACCAGCCATCTCCATCCGCAGGGCACGGCGGAGGTGGTGGCGTTCAACGCCCGCCACGCGAACGGCCTGCGCGGCGCCCTGGTCGTCATCCCCGCCTCGGGCACGATCCTGGAGCTGACCTGGGAGCGGGTCACCGCCGAGTACCGACAGCGCGGCTACGAGTGGGCACTGGACGAGATCCTGCCGGTGACGGCCGTACCTCCCGAGGACCGGGTGGGAACGTCGCGGTTCCAGCTGGAGTGGGGCGCCACCCGCAGGGCCGGCGGCCGGGACGTCAGCTTCGCCCGACTGACCGGTGACCGGGACGAGAAGCTGCGGTTCGGGCTCTGGAGCGAGTTCGTCACCGGTCAGATCGCACTTCCACGCGCGTCGGTGCGCTGAGCGTCGACGCACGTGGTCGGGGTGCGGGGGTCGAAGGGCCAGGGGGTAGTCCTTCGGCCCCCGTCGCACCACGGGCGCGGCGGCGGGAGCGGCAGAAGCGTGCGCGGCAGAGGCGTGCGCGGCGGCGCGGCGGACAGGGCCCAACGGGTGATCGGCCATGCGCGCACGCGCACCTCGCGCCTCTTCCCGGGGAGCCTCCTCCCGTGGCCGCCGAAGACGGCCCGCGAACCCCGAGAGAAAGAGGCGAGGCCCCATGAGCAGCCCCATGAGCAGCCTCCTGGACACGCTGCCCGCCGACGAACGGCGCAGACTGGGCCACACCCGGTCCGGCGCCCTGCTGGCGTCGGCGCCGATGCTCGCCACCCTGACCGACCGGCGGATCTTCGGCGACGGCTGGCTGTTCGAGCGCAAACTGGACGGTGTCCGGGTGCTCGCCGTGCGCGACGCCTCCGGCGTACGGCTGCTGTCGCGCACCGGACGGCGGCTCGACACCACCTATCCGGAGATCGTGGACGCCCTGGCCGCGCAGGACTGCCCGGACTTCACGGTGGACGGCGAGGTCGTCGCGTACGCCCACGGCCGTACCGACTTCGCCCTGCTCCAGCGGCGGATGGGGATCGCCGACGCGCGCCGGGCGCGCGCCACCGGGGTGGCCGTCACGTACTACCTGTTCGATCTGCTGCGGCTCGACGGCGCCGATCTCACCGCGATCTCACTGCGCTCGCGCAAGTCGCTGCTGCGCAGGGCGCTGACCTTCCGGGCGCCGCTGCGCTTCACACCGCACCGCAACGCGGGCGGTCAGGAGCTGCTGGACCGGGCGTGCGCCGACGGCTGGGAGGGACTGATCGCGAAACGCGCCGCGGGGCGTTACGAGCCCAGGCGCTCGTCGGGATGGCTGAAGCTCAAGTGCGAGCGGGGGCAGGAGTTCGTCATCGGCGGCTACACGGAGCCGTCGGGCTCCCGCGTGGGCTTCGGCGCGCTGCTTCTGGGGCACTACGAGGACGGCCGGCTGCGGTACGCGGGCAAGGTGGGTACGGGGTACGACCACGCGACGCTGGTGGAGCTGCGCCGGCGTCTCGACGAGGCCGCGACACCGCGCTCGCCGTTCGCCGATGTGGTCAAGGAGCGGGCTCCGCACTGGTCGGAGCCCCGGCTCGTCGCCCAGATCGCGTTCACCGAGTGGACCCGGGACGGGATGCTGCGCCACCCGCGGTTCGTGGGGCTACGGGACGACAAGAACCCGGCGGACGTGGTGCGGGAGAGACCGGCCTGACGGATCGGTGACGCGGCCCGATCGCTCAACAGGCCGCTCGCCCGACAGGCCGATCGCCGGACAGGCCGCCGCTCTCAGCAGCCCGTCCGGCGATCGGTGGCGGAAGCGTCGGTCAGGACGCCTGTCGCTCGCTGCGGGCGGGCAGCTTCCAGCCCGGCCGGATGAAGTGGCAGGTGTATCCGTCGGGGTAGCGGATCAGATAGTCCTGGTGCTCGGGTTCGGCCTCCCAGAAGGCGCCTGCCTCGGCGACCTCGGTGACGACCTTCCCCGGCCACAGGCCGGAGGCCTCGACGTCGGCGATCGTGTCCTCGGCGATCCGCTTCTGCTCGTCGCCGATGTAGTAGATGGCCGAGCGGTAGCTGAGGCCGATGTCGTTGCCCTGACGGTTGAGCGTCGTGGGGTCGTGGATCTGGAAGAAGTACTCAAGGATCTGGCGGTAGCTGGTCTTCTCGGGGTCGAAGACGATCTCGATGCCCTCGGCGTGCGTTCCGTGATTGCGGTACGTCGCGTTCGGGATGTCACCACCGGTGTAGCCGACCCTGGTGGAGATCACCCCCGGCAGACCGCGAATCAGATCCTGCACACCCCAGAAGCAGCCGCCCGCGAGGACCGCTTTCTCCGTAGCCGTATCTGTGCTCATGTATGACTCCCTCCTCCTTACATACGGTACTGCGCCGGGAGACCGCTCAGCCGGTCAGCCGGTCAGCCGGTCACCGAGCGGGCTGCGGCGATAGAGCACCTGACGGCCGTCGCGCGCCCTGGTCACCAGTCCGGTCGCGTGCAGCACCCGCAGATGCTGGGAGACGGCGCTCGGCGTCACCCGGAACCGGCGGGCGATCTCGATCGTGGGCAGCGGTTCGCCGAGGAGGTGCAGCAGCCGTGCGCGGGTCGCGCCGAGGAGCGAGACGAGGGCCGGTGCGTCGGGGACGGGCGCCGGGGTCCAGAGCGTGGCCACGCCACGGCTGGGATAGACGAGCAGCGGCGGTTCCTCGGCGCTGACCGGCGGCGCGGGCTTGTGGGCGAAGGCGGACGGCACCAGCAGCAGTCCCCGGCCGGCCGCCGCGGCGTCGTACCGGCTGATCATCTTGTCGATGTACAGGACGCCGTTTCGCCAGCGCAGGTTCGGATGCATGTCGGCGAAGAGCAGCCGCGCGCCGCCGACCGCCAACTGCCGTGCCCGGTACGTCATGTCGGCTTCCAGCAGCAGCCGCATCCGTGTCCAGGCGGGCTCGACGGCGAGGTGCCAGTACTGCCGCAGGAGTGCGCAGAGTGTGTCGCGGAGCGCGGCGACGGGCGCGTCGTCGGCGGCGACGGCGTCCCGCAGGGCCTCGGGGAGCGAGGCGGGTGGGTGGACGGCCGTCAGGTCGCGGCGGACGAGGGCGGGAGGCGTCCGCCGTACGGTGGCCAGCTCCTCCTCGAAGGACGGGGCGAAGGTGGTGGGGCGCGGCGTCAGGAAGTCGGGCAGGGTCAGCCGGTCGCCGACCACGGACATCAGCGGGCCGATGTCCGGTGCCGTGCCGCCCAGCTTGTCGAGCACCGATCTGCGCCACGGCAGATGCAGCGCCGACAGCCCGGGATCGCGCAGGACCCGCAGGCTCAGCACGGTCTCGTTCAGGGGCGAGAGCGCGAACCGGGTGTCCGCCAGGTCCTCGACACCCAGCTGGTAACTGATCATTAAGCCATACGCTACATCTGTTGGCGGACGGGTGGCGATGCCGTGGACTGCCCGCATGACATCGACATCACCCTTGCGCCGTACGGCGATCGTGACCGGCGCGGCACGCGGTATCGGCGCCGCCGTGGCCCTGCGGCTGGCCCGTGACGGCCTGGCGGTCGGCGTGGTCGACCTGGACGAGGCGGACTGCGCGGGCACGGTGGAGGCCGTCGAACGTGCCGGCGGGTCCGCGACGGCGGTCGGCGCGGATGTCGCCGACGAGGACGCGGCGACCGCCGCCGTCGCCCGGGTCGCCGACGTACTGGGACCGCCGACCGTCCTGGTCAACAACGCCGGGATCGGCCCCCGCGCCGAACTCGTGGACCTGACCACCGAGCAGTGGGACACCGTCCTCGGGACCAATCTGCGCGGCCCGTTCCTCCTCACCCGGGCCGTCGGCCCGCATATGGTCGCGGCCGGCTGGGGGCGGATCGTCAACATGTCGAGCCTCTCGGCGGTCGGTGACAAGGCCCGTGTCGACTACGGGAGTTCGAAGGCGGGGCTGATCGGCTTCACCAAGTCGCTCGCCCTCCAGCTCGGCCGGCACGGTGTGACCGCCAACGCCGTCGCCCCGGGCTTCGTCGTGAGCGAGATGACCCGGACGTCGGCGCGCCGGCTCGGCCTGGACTTCGAGGAGTTCCGGCGCGAGGCGGAGCGCTCCATACCCGTCGGCCGGGTGGGTGTGCCGGAGGACATCGCGCACGCGGTGTCGTTCCTGGTGAGCCCCGATGCGGGGTTCGTCTCGGGACAGGTGCTGTACGTCGCGGGCGGGCCGGTCGACTGAGGTGGCCGTCGAACTGGACCGGCGTACGCTTCTGATCCTCGCCGTGACCTGCGGCACGGCCGTGGGCAACATCTACTTCCCGCAGGCCGTGGGCCCGCTGATCGCCGCCGGGCTCGACACCTCCCCCGAGTCGGCCTCTCTCGTGGTGACCGCCACTCAGATCGGTTACACGGCGGGCGTGTTCCTGCTGGTGCCGCTCGGCGACCGGCTCCCCCACCGCCCGTTCCTGGTCACGCTGCTCACGCTCACCGGTGTGGGACTGGCCCTCGCGGGATGCGCGCCCGCGCTGCCGCCGCTGGTCGCCGCGGGCGCGCTCGTCGGAGTCGCCTCGGTGGCCGCCCAGATCATCGCGCCGCTGGCGGCGGGGCTGGTGGGGCCCGAGCGCCGTGGGGCGGTGATGGGGACATTGCTGAGCGGTTCGATCGGCGGCATGCTGCTGGCCCGCACGTTCAGCGGGTCGCTCGGCGAGTGGCTGGGCTGGCGTGCCCCGTATCTGGTGGCTGCCGTCTTGGCACTGCTCCTCGCCGTGGTCCTGCGCCACACCCTGCCCGCCACGACGCCGCCCTCACGGGAGCCGTATCCGGCGCTGCTCGCCGCGTCGGTACGGCTGCTGCGTACGGAACCCGAGTTGCGCCGCTCCTGCCTCTACCAGGCCACGGTCTTCGCCGGCTTCTCCGCCGTCTGGACCTGTGTGGCGCTGCTGCTCACCGGCCCCGTCTACGGGATGGGCGCGCAGGCGGTCGGGGCGCTCGCCCTGATCGGCGCGGCGACGATGGTCTGCACCCCACTCGCCGGCCGGCTGGTGGACCGCCGGGGGCCGGATCCGGTGAACCTCGTCTGTCTGCTGGGGGTGCTGGTCTCGGCGGCGCTTCTGGTCCCCGGGGAGCTGGGCGGTGCGCCCGGACTGGCCGCCCTGGTCGTGGGGACGCTGCTGCTCGACGTCGCGATGCAGTCGGGCATGGTGGCCAACCAGGCCCGTGTCCTGGCCCTGCGTCCCGAGGCCCGCAGCAGGCTCAACACGGCGTACATGTCGTGCTCCTACCTCGGCGGCAGCGCCGGCTCCTGGCTCGGGGTGTGGATCTACGGCCGGAGCGGGTGGCGGGGCGTGTGCGCGCTCGTGGCGCTGCTCGCGGCGGTGGCGCTGGTCCGTCATCTGGTCGCGCCGTACGGCCGAAGGGTCCTGAGCCGGCGGCCGGTGGCAGCGACGGCGTCTCAGGAGCTGTGCAGCCGCGCGTCGAGTTCGTGGGCCGACAGCTCGACGCCGTAGACGTCGGTGCCGGGCTGGTGTTTGCGGCCTCCCCCGCCGAGGTGGCCGGCGTTCACCGGGTCGAAGCCGATGTCGCGGATCAGACCGGCCACCACGGCGACGGCCTCCTCGTCGTCGCCGGAGATCGGGATGGCCAGACGGTCCGGGTCCCCCTTGGGGCGGCCCCGGTCGCGCAGGGTCTGCCAGTTGATGGCGTTGAACGCCTTGACCAGGTTGGAGTCCGTCAGGGCCCGCACCTTCTCGCTGGAGGTCGTGGAGTCGTCGTCCAGGTCGGGCTCGTGGCCGTCGCGCTGCGGGTAGTAGTTGCAGGTGTCGATGACGACCTTGTCGCGCATCCGGGCGGCGGGCAGATCGCGGATGTGCCCGTACGGGATCGACACGACGACCACCTGGCCGAACCGGGCCGCCTCCTCGGCGCTGACCGCCCGCAGCGGACCGCCGATCCCGGCGACCAGCTCCGTCAGCGTCTCGGGGCCGCGTGAGTTCGCGAGGGCGACGTCATGGCCGATGCCGGCGAAGTGCCGCGCGAGCGTCGAGCCGATACGGCCCGCTCCGATGATTCCGATCCGCATGGTGCCTCTCCTGCTTGGGGGTCGTGGGCCGCCGGACACGGCCGCCGCCCGCTACGGGTCGCCTCCATGACTAGCCGAATGACGGAGCCCCAAACTTGCCGGAACGCGGGGCCGGACTCACCCTGAGGCTGCGGGCCACGGCCGACGCGGCAGGCGCCGGGGACCGTCACGTCCGGAGAGGATCACGCCATGCACCACGACGAGCTGATCGGCAAGATTCAGGCGCTCGCCCAGCTGCCGGACCGTGGATCCACCGAGCGGGCGACCCAGGCCGTACTGCGGACCCTGGGTGAGCGGCTGCCGGCCGGGCTCGCCGACCATGTGGCCGCGCAGCTGCCGCCGGACCTGGCCGCCGCCCTGCGGCTGCCGGCGGAGTTCGCCGCGGCGAACGGGCGGGACGCGGGCTCCGGCGAGCGGTTCGACCTGATCGCCTTCACGGGCCGGGTCGCGGACCGCGCGGGCACCACGGAGGACGCCGCGCTGCGTGAGTCTGCGGCGGTGCTTGAGGTGCTGGACGCGGCCCTCGCCCCCGAGCTGATGAACAAGATCGCCGCCGCACTGCCCGTGGACATCGGCGCGCTGCTGCCCTCGGGCCGCGCCACGGGCGATCCGGGCTGACGCGCGCGCTCCGAGGCAGGAAGAGCCGACAGGAAGAGCTGAGAGGAAGGGCATGTCGTGGCCGCTGGTGAGCGTGAACCCGTGCTGGTGGCGGACGCCGGGTCCTCCAGCGTGCACCTGACCGTCTTCGCGAACGACGGCACGGCCCTCGCCTCGTACGACGACATGTCGGCGCCGGGCGACAACATGGCGGGGCAGCTGCGGGACCTGCTCAGATACGCCCCGGCCCCGGCGGCGGTGGGACACCGGATCGTGCACGGCGGCCCGGAGTTGCGGCGGCACACGCTGGTCGACGACGACGTCCGGGACGCCCTCCAGCGCACGGCCGACCTGGCGCCCTCGCATGTGCCACCGGCCCTGCGCGTCCTGGACGCGGCCCGTGAGCTGCTGCCGAACGTGCCGCACGTCGCCTGCTTCGACACCGTCTTCCACGCCGGACTGCCCCCAGCGGCGCGGGAGTTCGCGGTGCCGGAGACCTGGCGCGGCGAGTTCGGCGTACGGCGCTACGGCTTCCACGGCCTGTCGTACGCCTGGGCGCTGGACCGCACGGCCGATCTGCTCCGGCGGCGGCCGAGGAGCCTGCGGATCGTCATCGCGCATCTCGGCGGCGGCTGCTCCGTGTGCGCGGTGCGCGACGGCAGGAGTGTCGACACCACCATGGGTTTCACTCCACTGGACGGTCTGGTGATGAGCCGTCGCAGCGGCGCCGTCGATCCGGGCGCCCTGATCTGGCTCCAGACCCGGCACGGCCTGTCCGCCGAGGACATCGACGACGCCCTGAACCACCACTCGGGGCTGCTGGCCCTGTCCGGGACGTCCGGCGACACGCGGGACCTGGTACGCGACCGGGCGGCCGGCGACGAGCGGGCCGCGCTGGCGCTGGACGTCTTCACCCACCACTGCCGCCGTGGCATCGCCGCGATGGCCGCGTCCCTGGACCGCGTCGACGCGGTCGTGTTCACCGGCGAGATCGGCGAGGACCAGCCGGAGGTACGCGAGGAGATCTGCGCGCGGCTCGGCATCCTCGGTGTCGCCGGCGGGCTGCGGGTGCCGGAGGCGGCCGACGACGCGCCGGCCCAGCTGGTCAGCGCGGCGGGGGCGGCGGTCCCGGTGGTCGTCGTGCCCACGGGGGAGGCGCGGCAGATCGACCGGGAGACGCGCCGGCTCCTGAGCACCCACTGAACCGCCCGACTCAACGCCCTCACCCCACAGGCGCCCGTCCCAGGCGCCCGTCCCGAAGCGGCAGCACATGTCCGGCCGTCGGACAGCTGAAGGCCGTGGCGGGTCATCGCGCCGTGGCCTTCCGGGGCGTCTCGGGCCCGCGCCCTTCAAGGGCGCTCGGCCGCCCGCCCGGGACGGCGGATCCGGACCACTCCCGCGTCGAGGTCCACGCGGAAGGGAGGTTCCTCGGCCGGCCTGACGTTCTTCCGCACGCGCTCCTCCGCCATGGCGCGCTTGCCGGCCTGAGCGCCCGGAGAGATCTCCTGGAGGAAGTCGGCCCCGATGGACGAAAGACCCTTGCGCTTGCGCCAGTAGATCCAGCCGCGCCTCTCCGTCCACAACAGGATCTGGTCCAAGAGGAACGCGCCCGCGCCCAACACCGCCACCACGCCCGCGACTTGCCACACCGTGTTCGCCATACCGAATCAACTGCCCGGGCCCCAGCCGGTGTTCCCGTGCTGTCAGCAGCAGGCTGTCGGCGGTTCGCTCACGCCCGCGCCGCGCGGATCGGGCGCTCCTCGGTCGGGCGACGGAGCACCGCGCCCCGTTTCCCGCTGGACGGCAGACGGTTCGGCGGAGAGGTCACCGGGTGCCTGCGCGGACGGGCTGCCAGTCGGGAGCGCGGCGTCGTCGGGCCCGTCGCTCCGCTGCGGGTTCGGGGTGACGAGGTCGGGTGACTGCGGCGGGGTGGGCGCGGGTGAGGTACTACGCGTGGCCGGTGGGGCGAGGGGGACCGTCGGGGCCACGGGGCCGTCGGAGCCTGTCGCGAGATGGAACGGCAGCGCGACCAGTGCGACGGCGGCGCACGACAGACCGACTCCGGCGGCGGCACGGAGCACCCGGCGGCGCGCGGCGCTGCGGCGGATGGTCTCGTACCGGCGCGGGGGCGGGCCGAGGATGTCGGACGTGGGCCGCAGGAGGACGGCGAGAGGGTCGTCGGGGTCGAACTCGGGCCCCTCGTCAGCGCGTGTGGTCAAGGCTTCCCCTCAGATGGGCGCGGAGCAGTTCGCGGGCCGCGTGGAGGTCGGCCTTGACGGTTCCTTCTTTACGCCCGGTCAGCACGGACACCTCCCGGATCGGCATGTCGGCGTAGTAGTGCAGCAGGATCGGGACGCGCAGACGTTCCGGCAACGACTGTACGAGCATCCGTACGGACGGATCGGTCTGCTCGGTGTGGGAGCCGGTGGCGGCTTCCGAGGTGATACGGCGCATGGCCTTGCGTTCGCGCTCCAGTTTGCGCCAGTGGTCCCGGACGATGTTGGCCGCCGTGACGTACAGGAAGCCGCGCGGTTCCTGTACGGAGGTCCAGCGCGACCAGAGCCGGGTGAACGCCTCGGAGGCGATCTCGTGGGCGGTCTCGTCGTCGTCGACGAGCCTGCGGCACCAGCCGGCGAGGCGCGGGTAGAGGGCGGCGAACAGGTCGGACGCCTCCTTGTCGCGGGACCGTTTCAACGCTCTCCATGGCCGTGGCCGCAGTGGGGGGTTCGTGGTGTTCGTAGAGGAAGAGCCCGGACCGGAGGTGTTCGTTCCACTCCCCCGGTCCGGGATCGGGTGTCCGGACTCCGACGCCCGCGTCCCTGTCGGGATCCGGCGCCGGGATCCGGTGTACGCGACGGCCCGTCAGGGACCGTTCGCCGCGATCATCGTGGCGAAGACGATCAGGTTGTCGACATAGCCGTCATCGGTGAGCCGGCCGCCGCAGGTGATGAGCCGCAGCTCAGGACGGTCCACGTCGCCGTAGACGTCGTCCGCCGGGAAGTCCGCCTTCGCGATCGCCCGCACCTCACCGACGGCGAACGCCGCCTCCGCGCCGTTCTCCAGACGCGCCGTGATCCTGTCGCCCCGGCGCAGCCGCGCGAGGTCCCGGAAGACCCCGTCGCCGTAGGAACCGACGGTGACATGACCGACGATCACCGACGGGCCGACCCGACCCGGCGTCGGCGAGTGCTCGTACCAGCCCGCCCGGTCGTCCGCCTCGATCGGAGGCACCGCCATGGTCCCGTCCGCCGCCAGCCCCAGCCGCATGACCGGGGTGTCGACCTCGATGGCCGGGATCAGCAGTCGGACCGGGACCGAGCGCCCGACGGGCTTGGCCGTCCGTCGCGCCCCACCCTTGTCGGCGGGCGGCGCGGGCGGTGCCTTGTCCGCGTCGCCGGGCCCGCGCGCGGCCCGATCGGTGCCGGGGCCGCCGCAGCCCGCGAGCAGTGCGGCCAGCGCCCCGGCGGTGAAGGCGCGCCTGGAGAGCGGGGTCACGCCTCGTTCGCTCGCCGACGGCGTACGACGAAGACCCCCGCGCCACCCGCGAACAGGGCCGCGGCGCCGGTACCGATCAGCACGCTGTCGGCCGAGCCGGACCGCGCGGACGCGGGGCCAACGCCGGTGTCGGGCGCGCCCTCCGGTACGACGGCGACCTGGGCGGGAGCGTCACCGCGGGACGGCACGGCGCTCGGACCCCGGTCGGGGGTCTTCTGCGACGGGGCGGCCGAAGGTGCCTGGCCCGCCTCGTCGGTGGGCGGCGTGGAGGTGCTCGGGCGGCTGGGCGCCGCGCTCGGGGTCGCGTCGTCGGCGAACGCCGGGACGGCGCCCGCCAGTACGGCGGTACTCGCGAGCACCAAGGCGCTCAGAACAGTTCGGCGCATGAATCGCTCTCTTTCGTCGTCCACCCGCCCGCCCAGGGACTCGGCGGGCGGCGGGGGTTACAGATCGGGGGGAGAGACGAGGCAGCCCCGGGGCGGGTTGTAAAGGAATGGCAAAGTCACTGGAGGCGTCCCTGGAGGGGCGGTTGGGGCCCGCCGCGCCGGTCCGCGCGGCCGGGCGAGCGGGCGGCCGGGCGGGCAGGCGAACGAGCGCACCGGCAGACCGGAGACAGGGCGGACCGACATGCTCCGGCGACGGGCATCGGGAAACGGCGGGAAATGTCCTGGCTCTTGACAGAACCGGCACGGAATTACAGCCTATGGCAACGTTGTCAGACGGCCTGTGCAGGCCGTTTGCTCTTGAGGGCTTCCCTGAAATGGATCACGTCACTCATGCCGAACCAGTCATCTCACCCTTCCCGCAGGGCAGTTGTCGCCACCGGCTCGACCTTGCTCGCCGGCCTCGGCCTCGGGGTCGCGCTCCCCGGAACGAGTCATGCCGCCGGCAGCGCGCTCGCCGCCGGCCCGGCGCGCGGCCGGGGCGAACTCGCCGCGTACCGCCCGGTCCAGGTGTCGTCGGTCGACCACGCGCCCAACCCGGCCGAGTTCGTGGTCGACAAGCTCGAGGTCCGTACGGAGTCCCGCCGGGGTCCCGGCCGTGGCATCCGCCACGGCCGGGGCCGGACGGCGCCGAGGCGTCCGGCAAAGAACTGGCGGGCCCTCGTTCCCGGGGACGAATATGGCTCGCATGAGTGAACAACCCGCATGCTGGACCCGGGCGACCGTCTACCCCGACATGTGGACCGACCCGGACGACGACCCCCGCGACAACGAGGCGGTCGGTCCGGACGGTGAACTCGCCACGCTCCAGGACTTCCTGGCGAACTACCGGCTGACCCTGCGGATGAAGTGCGAGGGCCTGGACGCGGAGCAGTTGGCCCGCCGGTCGGTTCCGCCGTCGACGATGTCGCTGCTCGGCCTCGTCCGCCATCTCGCCGAGGTCGAGCGGGACTGGCACAACTGGATCAGGGACGGCGATCCGCTCCCGAAGTTGTACGGGGTGCGTGACGGTGACTTCGACGGGGCCGTCGCCGAACAGGCCGTGGTCGACGAGGCGTACGCCTCCCTGACGCGCGAACAGGCCGCGACCGACGCCGCGTTGGCCGCGCACCCGGATCTGGGCGAGCGGCTGGGCAAGGACAGGATCGCGGTGCGGGAGCTGATGGTGCACCGGATCGACGAGTACGCCCGGCACTGCGGGCACGCCGATCTGCTGCGCGAGTGCGTCGACGGCAGGGTGGGCCAGTGACGGGCGGCTGAGACCGGCCGGCCCCGGTCTCAGCCGCCCGGCATTTCCGAACGTTTGACCGGCCCATGGTTTGCTTTCATACGTGCATGCATGTATGAAAGGGGTATGCGTCGAACAGCCGAGGAAGCCGCCCAGACAAAAGCAGCCCTCCTGGATGCTGCCCTGTTCCAGTTCGCCGAGCACGGAGTGGCGGCGACGAAACTGGCGGACGTCGCCCAGCGCGCGGGGCTGACACGCGGCGCCGTGTACCACCATTTCACCGACAAGACGGCTCTGCACGCCGCTGTCATCGCCAACTCCTGGGACTCCGTGACGGCACCGGTCTGGGCCGTGCTCGACTCCGACGGGTCCATCGAGGACCGGCTGCGCGAATTCCTCGTCAGCTGGCTGCGCCGGCTCCGCGAGGACAGGCACTTCCGCGCGCTGCTCACCATCACGCTCAACGCCTCCTACGGTCCGGATCAGCCCGGGGGCGTCTCCGAAGGGCGGGCCTCCAAGTCGTACGGGCTCGCCGACTGGCTGCGGCGGCTCGAAGACTTCCTGGCCGGGAAGCGGGACGGCGGCCAGGCCGGCGGCGCCCACGCCGAGGACCCGTCCGGCGCCGCCGCGGGCCTTCTCGCCTGGCTCTGCGGGACCGCGCTGCTCGCCGCCACAGATCCGGATCTTCTACCTCCGAGCGATGCCACGGGCGTCGCTCTCCCGCTTCGAGGGGCTCTTCCATGAAACAAGCAGTCACCCCCACCAAGCCCGGCGCGGCCGTCACGGTCACGGCCATCGCGCTCGGTGTCGACATGTTCCTCTACGGCAGTATCGTGCCGCTGCTGCCCGACCTCCCCGCCGTGCACGGTTCGCCGTTCATCGCGGGCGCGCTCTTCGCCGTCTACGCCGTGGCACTCCTCGGCGCGACCCCCTTCATCGGCGTGTGGGTCGACCGCTCAGGGCCCCGCGCACCCATGCTGGCCGGCCTCGTGGGGCTCGCCGCCGCGACGGTGCTCTTCGCCGCGGCGATCGATGTCGCGGGCGCGACCGGACTGACGTTACTGCTGCTGGCACGGGCCGCCCAGGGCGTCGCCGCGGCGGCTTCCTGGACCTCGGGCCTCGCACTCATCGCCGCCACCCATGAGCCCGGCCGGCGCGGCAAGGTCATGGGATTCGCGCTCTCGGCGGTCGGCGCGGGCATCCTGCTCGGCCCCGCCGTCAGCGGTGTCCTCACCGACGCGTTCGGCCCGCACGCGCCGTTCCTGGTCATCGCGGCGCTCGCGGCGGCCGACGCGGTCGCCCGTGTCGTACTGATCAGGGGCACGACGACCGCCGACGTACGCACCCCCTACCGGGTCATGATGCGCGGCCCCCACATCGGGCTGCTCATCGCGCTCACCGCCACCGGCGCGGCGGCGATCGCCTTTCCCGAGCCGGTACTTCCACTGCATCTGGACGGTCTCGGCATCGGCACCACCGGGATCGGACTGGCCTTCGCGGCAGCCGCGCTGGGCGGCAGCCTCGCCGCTCCGCTCGCGGGCATGATCACCGACCGCGTGGGGGCGTCCCGGATCGCGGGCATCGGCGCCGCCGTCACCGCCGTCGGCTTCCTTCTGTCGGGGCGCGACTCCACGTTCTGGTCGGTCACCGGCCTGGTCGTCGTCGGCTTCGGCGCCCAGTTCGTCCTCGCCCCCACGCTGGTGCTGATCGGCGCGCTCGCCGAACACACCCGGCCCGCCGCCTACGGCGCCGCGTACGCCATCTACAACCTCGCGTACACCGGCGGCCTCGCGGTCGCCCCGCTGCTGGCGGGCGCCACGGCGAGCGGGCTCGGTGTCTCCAGGACCACGATGGTGGCCGGCGCGCTGGCCGCCGTGGTCGCGGTGGTCATGTTCACCCGCCGGCAGCGGGTGACCGGCGAACTGGCCACCGAGGCACCACGGATCGAGGCCTGACGCAGGCCGGGTCCGGGCGGCCGAAGGGCGCCCGGACCCGGAGGACTTCCGGGCTGTTCAGGCCTCCGCGTCCTCGACCTCGGCCAGGTCCGTGTGCTCCACCCGGCCCGGCCGCTCCACCGACGCGTAGAGGCCGACCTGATGGCCGAAGTCGCGGTGCACCGTACGGAGCAGGCCGCGTGCGGCCGGCAGGCCCTGCTGGGGCTGGGACACCATGACGCAGCGCGGGCAGTCCGCCTCGACGCGCAGCACCGCCGAGCCGATACGTATCCGGCGCCCCACCCAGTCCGGTGAAGCCGGGCCCTCCAGAAGGAGGTTGGGCCGAAAGCGCCGGGGGTCCACATCCGGCGGAGGCGGTTCGGCCCTGGCCAGCGCCTGGAGTTCGCCGGTGGTGATCAGATGCACGGGGTACGCGTCGAAGTACGTGCCGGGCATGGTCTGGTACTCGGCGATCTCCGGCGGAAGCGCCGAGAGGTCCGGCATGTCGGCCAGGTCCGCCACCCCGAAGAGCTCCTTGAGATAGCGCTCGACGTCCTCGGGCCAGGCGCGTACGTAGTGCGCCCGGTCCTCCTGCGCGGACAGCAGGGGCCACAGCGTGACCTTCCTGCCGAGGTGCGCGGACAGTACGTCGTGGACGGCCGGGTCGTCGGAGCCGACCGATCCCGATCCCGCGCCCGGCAGGCGCAGTTCGACACCGGCGGACCGGCCCCCGGCGCGCACCGCCTCCGGTGGCCGGGCGTAGCGGACATGGATGTCGAGCATCGCGGGGAGCTTGCGGGCGTCGGCGATGCACGCGCGTTCCTCGTCACGCAGTGCCCAGCAGCGGTCGCCCAGGAGCCCGGCCGTCGTGACCGCGCAGCCGGTGAGTTGCTCGCCCGCCATGCTCTTGACGGGATACCGCCAGATCTCTTGGATCGCGAAGCTGTTCACGAGTCCCCTCCCGAGCTGTTCACGCTTCCCCTCCCAGGTCGTTCCCGCCGATATGGCGGCGTGCGACGGCCGCCACCAGGTCCGGTGTGACGGCGCCGACGTGACGGGCGTACTCGGTGATACCGCCGGGGTCGGCCCCCGCGATCTCGTAGCCGCACAGCCGCTCCGTGACACCGCGTCCGCTCTGGAGGGACCGGTGGTTGCCGATGATGAGGCGTTCCTTGGCGGAGTCGACGAGCGTGGTGTCGAACGCACCGCGTCCCAGGGTGCGCAGCACCTCCCCCGTCCGCTCGGCCACCTCGTCCTCCGTGCCGGGCGCGCAGGCGGCGAAACAGGCGCCGTAGCCGCCCTCGGCGAACTCCCGGCTGAACGCGGCGAGCGAATAGGTGAGCGCGTACTCGCCGCGCAGCCGCCGGTCGAGCATGCCGTCGCGACCGCCGAGCAGGGCCCAGGCGACGTGCAGGGCGTACTTGTCCTCGGAGCCGAGGCCGACGCCCGGTGTGCCGAGGAGATGGCAGGCGGCCCCGCCCTCGGCCGGGAGCCGGACGCGGACCGGGCGACGCGCTGACGGCGGCGGGCGGGGAACGTCGGGGCGTGGCCCGAGCAGGTCGCGTGCCGCCGCGGTCACGTCGGCCGGTTCGCAGCCGGTGGCGTGGGCGATCCGTTCGTCGTGGCCGACGCCGTAACGGTGCCGGTCGCCGAAGAGCGCGCGGCGTACGGCGTCCGACCAGCGGGCGGAGGGCGGCGTTCGGGACAGGAAGTTTCGCCGCACGGTCGCGAACTCCCCTTCCTCCAGGGCGTGTTCCGCGACGGCGGCGAACCAGTCGGCGACGCCGCGCAGTACGTCGTGGTCGCCGGGCGCGGCCTCGGCGGTGATGCCCGCGTAGTCCGGTGTGACCACCGGTTCCGTCCTGACGGGCGTGCGGGCGCGCCGTGCCTCGGCGCCGACACCGCGCGCCCACGCCGCCGCGACGAGGGGGGCGGCGAGTACGCTCGCACGGCTCGCGCCGGCCAGCGGCAGTCCGAGGGTGGCGGCGGCGACGGCGTGGCCGCCGACGACGCTGTTCACCAGGACCGGCGCGACGGGGGCCGTCATGTCGCCGGGCCTTCGGGCGGGGCGGCGGCGAACCCCCGCCGCCACCCCGCGATCGCCTCGGCCACCTCCGCCACGCCCGTCGCCGCCAGCGACCGGGCGGCCGGGGCTCGGTCGGACACGTCGGCGACGGACTGCTGTATGTCCTCGGCGGAGCGCAGCTCGGGGATGAGCGCCTCCGTACGCAGCAGGGCCGCCCCGTCCGGCCCGAGCAGCAGGTCGTGTACGGCCCGCAGTGCGGCGGCGACCGAGCGGACGGCCGCCGTCTCGTCGGCGGCCGACAGCATGACCCAGGTGCAGGTGCGGTTCCGCAGCCGGAGCCGTATCACGTCGATGCCCCGGGCCGCGCGTAGAAAGCGCCGGGCAAGGGCGAGTCCGGCGGCCGAGCCCGCGCCGTGGGTGGTGGTGGGCTCGGTGAAGCCGATGGCGACGACCCGTCTCCCTGCGCCCGCCGTCCGCGACACCACCGTGTGCCCGTCCGGCGGCGGCGCGGCGTAGCGCTCCGTACGGGGACGGTCCGGCGCCCACGGCCGCGCCCACTCGGCGAGCGCGGCGAGTTCCTCGTCCACCCGGTCCGAGGCGAGGACGAGCGTGGCGCGCGAGGGGCGGTACCAGCGGGAGTGGAAGCGGTGCACGGCCTCGGGGGTCAGCCCGTCGACCGTCCCGGGGTCGCCGAGCACCGGATGGGCGTACGGGCTGTCCGGCCACAGCGCGGCGAACATCGCCTCCTGCACCCGCCATCGCACGTCTGCGGTGCGCTGCGCGCGCTCCCGCCGGATCGCGGCCAGTTCGTCGTCGAGATCCCGTGTGTCCGGCCTCAACTGCCGGAAGGCGGCGCCCAGGACGGCCGCGGCCGTGGCGATGTCGCCGGTGCGCACCAGGATGTCGTACGCGGTGTGCGGTCTGCCGGTGGCGGCTTCGACGAGCGCCCCGTCCGCGACCCGGCCGCCGCCCATCGAGCACCGTACGACGAGGTGTTCCAGGACATGGGCCAGTCCGTGTTCGCCGGGCGCCTCGTCGGCGCTGCCGACGTCGAGGCGCAGGCGCAGGGCGGCCAGCGGCGCGCCCGGCCGGTGCGCGCCGACGAGTTCGAGCCCGTTGTCGAGCACCAGGTGCCGCGGCCGGGTCGTGTCGCGGGGCCCGCCCGTCAGGACGGACACCGGTCCGCCTCGGTGGAGACCAGGGTCACCACGGTCTGGGCCAGCAGCCGTTGTCGGTCGTCGACGGCGATGACGACCCAGTCGCCGGGCGCGAGTTCGTCGTTGTCGTCCAGCGGCATGTCCAGATGCGTCCCGGGGGCCTCGGGCGTGCACACCAGGTCCCGCACGTGTGTCACGCCGATCGCCTCCCAGGCGATCGACAGCCGCAGCGATTCGGTGAGGTCCCGGCAGACCAGGGAGAACCGCGCCACCCGGCGGCCGTCCGCGTCGCGCGTCACCT
Source organism: Streptomyces sp. NPDC006643 (assembly GCF_042870175.1). NCBI lineage: Bacteria > Bacillati > Actinomycetota > Actinomycetes > Kitasatosporales > Streptomycetaceae > Streptomyces > Streptomyces sp. NPDC006643. Next base: position 138,518 of record NZ_JBIAHA010000004.1, read on the forward strand.
CGAAGTCGGCGGCGGCGAGGCGCTGCGGACAGACGTACTTCTCGGTGAAGGGATAGGGGACATGGCGCCCCTCGCGGTCGAACACCACGGCGGAGCTGGCCAGCAGCAGGTTGTCGCTGTCGAAGACGGACCCGTGGAAGTAGTCCCGCTCCTGGCCCTCCTCGAAGAGCACCAGCAGCTCCGTGGTGGCGGCGGTCGTCTCCGGGGTGAGCGCATGGCGGCGTTCGCGTGACTCGTCACGGTCGACGAAGAAGAACTTGTGCGTCACGGTGACCGGCCCGGTGAGCTTCGGCGCCGTACTGGTGAAGCGCAGCCGTACCCCGCCCGGGAGCGTCTCGCTCTCCACGGAGCACCGAACGGGCGAGACGTCGCGGGGCAGTTGGCGGCTGGTGACATGCCGGGCGAACGCCTCGGCGATGTCGGCCGTGTCCGCGAAGTCGTCGTTGCGGACGACGGACAGACAGGGGTACGCGAGGAATGAGGACGCCATCGGAACTCCTTGTCGCCTTCAGGGCAGCGGGTGCGGATACGGGTTGTCGGGCAGGGAGTCGCAGCCGAGGGCGGACACGACGTCGTAGAGGCGGCGGTTGCCGAGCATCCGGCAGCCGTGCACCCCGGACAGATGCTGAAGGCCGGGGACGAGGACCCGTACGACGTGCGCGCCGCTGCGGCGGACGTCGGGGGTCGTCAGGTCGACCACGCACACCCGGTGGCCGGCGGCGGCCAGTTCGGCGGTGATCCGGCCGACGGGGTCGTCGGTGGCGGCCGGGGCCGGGCGTTCGGGGCGGCCGGGGAGTGCCGGAGCGGAGGGATGGACGAGATAGCCCGCCTTCTCGCGCAGTTCGGGGTACTTCGAGTACAGGATCGCGTGCTTGTTGAAGTCGTCGACGTTGCCGAAGTCCTCGGCGGCCTCCCAGTCCTCGTGCTGTCTGAGGAGCCTGCGGACATAGGTGAGCCCTTGCGCGGCCTCCAGGAACGCCTTCTCCACCGCCTTGACCGGCGACCAGCGGCAGGCGCTGCCGAAGGACATGATCTGTTCCGAACCGCTGTGGTGCTCCATGACGGCGACCACCGTCGACGGCGTCAGATCGAGTGAGAGGTCGTAGAACCGCACGCGCCAGGTCGTCGCCCGGTCGATGAGGTACGAGACACGTGACGAGCCGGCGACGGCCTCCGGCGGGAGCGGGCGGGGCGGCAGTCGGTGCAGCCAGGAGATGGCCAGGGCGTCGCGCTCGATGACCTCGTACAGTCCGCTGAGCACGGCCGCCCGGTACGTCGGTCCCGCCGCGAGTCCGGTGGAGATGGACTGCCCGATGGCGGCCTCGCCCCGGACGCGCCGGTAATGCATGTACACCTGGGACGCGGGGACCCGCACGGGCGCGCCGCTCAGCAGATCCGTGGCGTGTGTCCAGCGGACCCGGCTGCCGCCGTCGAAGGGTGTGAAGGGGAAGCCCGGTTCCGCGTACTGCTCCGGGGAGAACAGGCCGAACTCGGCGGGCGGGACGGCGGACCGGCCGGCCGCGTCCAGTTCGTCCCAGCTCGCGAGGCGCAGCTCGGCCGGGCGGTAGAGGCCGGCCGCGTAGCGTTCGAGGGATTCGCCGATGGTGGCGGCGACGGCTTCGCCCTTGGAGAATCCGGCGCCGCCGTTGACCGTGACGTTCATCGTCCGCTTGATGAGCGACAGGTCGGCGGACGTGCTCCCGCTGAGGTACACCGGCGGGCCGCTCTCGGCGCGGCGCACGCTGGTGGCGTGCACGATGCCGACCCGGTCGTCCTCGGCGGCGCGCAGCGCCTCCGGGCCGCCGTCGCCGTTCGCCGGGGTGCCGGTGGGCCGGGCCGTGGCGCGAGGCCTGTTCGCGGTCACGCTCGCTGTCGCGTTGTCGCTCGCGTTCTCGGCCGCGTTCTCGGCGCGTGCGTGGTGCAGGTCGGCGCAGACGGCGCAGGTGGGGACCGGCAGGAGGCTGCGCCGCGTCTTGGCGGGGCTGCTCTCGTCGTACCACAGCAGCTCGCCGGTGGCCTCGTCGTCTCCCGCGGTCAGCCATTCCTCGGCCCTCCGGCCGACGGCACCGGCCAGTTGCGCCGCCGCCCACGGGGGGACCTCGTGCTGGAAGGGGTGTGCGTCGCCGGGGCTGTCGCCGCCGTCGTCCGGGCGGACGCCTTCGGCGAGGAAGGTCATGTACGCGCGCCAGGTCTGGCCGTGGACCGAGTTGGAGGCGACCCGGACGCGCAGGCACTCGTAACAGGCCCCGTCCCCCTGCGGCGACCACAGCGGCCCGACGAAGGTCACGCCGTCGCGCGCCACCCCGTACACCAGGTGGGGGCGGCCGGCCCGTACGCATCGGGCGGCCGTCCGCGCGGCCCGTGGGTCGAACAACGACGCCGTGGCGATGACGGCCAGGTCGAACAGGCCCGGCTCCAACTCCCGTTCGCTCTGTGGCACTTCGACGGCGGCCAGGCCCGGGGTGTGGTCGGCCACGGCGAGGAACTGCCGGGTCAGCGACCTCGGTCCGGTGACGGCCAGCCGCCGTACGCGCGAAGCGGCCGGGTCGGGGGCGGCGGAGGCAGGGGGCGGCGCGATGCGCAGCTTGTCCAGCAGTTCGGGGGGCAGTTCGTCCGTGAGCGCGCTGAGCCCCTTGCCCTTCACCCGGTGGATCTCGTGCGCGGTCTCGACGAAGCCGTTCTCGTCGTCCAGTACGTGTACGCGTACGCCTGCGCCCTGTGTGTTCGTCATGCGGCCTCATCCCCTGTGCGTCGCGGGCCGAGCAGTGTCAGATAGAGCACCGCGTCCTCGACGCCGTCGACGCCGACGTATGCGTTGAAGTAGTCGTCCACGAACGCGATCATCGGGTGCGCGACCAGGCCGAGCGAGGTCGCCGTGGTCACCACGCTCTGTGCGAGATGGCCGCAGTCGAGCAGTACGGTGCGGTAGCCGCGCTCCCGGTACTTCCACTGGTTGCGCCGGAACGCGCCGACGTAGACGACCATCGCCGCGGCGCCGCCCGCCCGCTCCCGGTAGCCGGTGTACTCGGCGACCTCCGCCAACGTCCGCTCGTCGTCGACCAGTTGGAGGAGCCGCTTGCCCGGGTGGAAGTAGTAGAGACCGGGCTCCACGCCGGTGACACGGTCCACGAGGACGAACATGTCGCAGGAGTAGAGCCCGCCCGCCGACGGTGTGGCACGCAGCGGCAGACGCAGGTCCTCGCCCGCGACGGCGGCTCCGGTGGTGCCGTACGACAGGGTCAGCAGATGCGCCAACTCGGCGAGTGACAGCTCGCCGTCGCCCATCGCGGCCCACGAGCGCCTGCGCCGTACGACCTGGTCGAGCGTGAGCAGGCGCGGCTCGCCCGCCGGACGCGTCGGGTACTGCCTGCGGGCGTGGCCGAAGTCCCGGTAGGCCTGGCCGAGAAGACGGCGGGCCGGGGGGCTCATCTCGGCGAGGTCGACCAGAGGCAGCGTGCCGTATGCCGTGCGCATCTTGGAGTTCTCGTGGTAGACGCGGCCGATGCGCACGTCGTCGCGCTCGTAGGTGAGGGACAGCTGGCGGGGCGCGCGCAGCCCGAGGGCCACGACATCGCGGGGGCGCCAGTCGTCCTCGGCGTCGGCCGTCGCCCGCTCCGGTGACGCCGTCCCGGGGCCGGGCTCCACGCGGCAGGCCACCAACGCGGGGCCGTCGGCCGGGCCGAGTGTGCGCACGGCCGCCCGGTGGCCGTGCAGCCGCAGTCTGGCGCGGAGTTCGCCGGTCTCGTCCGGCGGGGGTTCGGGGGGCAGCGTGTCGAAGCCGGTCTCGCCGACGGCCACCACGTCCTGGAAGTCACCGTAGGCGGAGGGTTCGCGGTCGGCGCCCTCGCGCCGGGGCAGCGTGGTGACGACGAACTCGCGCAGGACCGCCCGCACCGCCCGCTCCACACCGCGCCGCTCCCACAGGTCGCAGACAACGGCGCACAACGGCCGTTCCATCCGGTCCAGGCGCAGAACGGCTCCGACTGCGGGCACGCCGGCCGTCTCGCCCAGCAGATAGCAGTCGATCCGGCCGTCGACACCCCGCAGACCCACGCCTCTCTGCCCGACGCCGCCCGGTCCCACGCCCGGTCCGACGCCGCCCGGTCCCACGCCCTCGTCGTGTCCGGTGATCAGGGTGCCCTTCTCGATGCCCGAGTCGGCCCGGCGGCGGGCCAGTTCCGCGTAGATCGCGCGCGCCACCGCCTCGTCCCTGCTGTCTCCGGCGCCCACGGCGGGCGGGCGGCCCAGCTCCTCGGACGGATCCTCACCGCCGGATCGCAGGATCCTCAACACCGTTGCCCGCTCGACCAGTTGACGCAGGGCACCGCGCCGGTCGGCCGCCACGGCGACATCGAGCAGCGGAATGTCGGCGGCCCGCAGATCAAGGTTCTCCCCGGCGTCGGCGGCCGGGACCAGCACCTCGGCGTGCGCCCGTACGTACAGGGGCAGCGGGAGCGTACGGGCCGCGAAGCCCTGCTCCGTCAAGCAGCGCAGCATGTCCTCGTCCACGGCTCAGACCTCCGCCCATTCCTGGCGTGCGGGGGCGTACGGCGCGCACACCGCGCAGTACGGGTCCCGCCAGGCGCGCAGCGATGTCTGCTCGCAGCGCGCCGCGTCGATCGTCGTGATCCGGCCCCAGGGGTGCTCGGCGCCCATCGGGACGAAGCCGCGCATCGCCATATGGGCGAGCACCCCGCCCGCCCAGCCGACGAAGCCCGGTTGCAGCGTGAGCCAACTGCCGGTCGCGGGCAGGTCGTCGGGCACGGGGCGGGGCGGTCCGTAGCAGCGCGGGCAGGCGGACTCGCCAGGCATCGTCCAGGGCCCGAGGCGCAGTTGGTCGGGGGTGACGAGGACGGGCAGCCACGAGCGGCCCTCGCCGCAGAGCCGGCGGTTGGTGTCGTCCAGCTCGGTCTCGTCGCCCAGGGACACCGCGACGGTGAGCGCCGCGTCCGCCGTGCCCGTACGGGCATCGGCGGCGTCGACCGTCAGCCCCTGGTCCCTCAGCAGGTTCGCGAACACCGTGGTGAGCCGGTCGGGGCCGGTCAGCGTCACGGACTTGGCCTTCACCGAACCGAAGACCTTGTCGGGCTCGTCGGTCCGCCGCGCGATGAACGAGTACAGCCGCAGATCCGCCGCCGTCCCGATGGTGTGACGCGGAAAGAGCAACACCCCCATCGACGCCAGCTGTTTCACATACGGCGCCAGCAACTCGATCTCGGCGGCCGTTGTCTGCTCCCGGGCGGGAACGGTACGGGAGAGCTTCGGCAGAATACCGGTGACGATTTCACTCAGCGCCGCCTTCTGCTCGTCCGTCATCCTGAGGACGAACTTGACGGCACCGACGAGGAGTTCGACGCGCCCTTCCCCCAGGGGTCGCAATTCGACATCGGTGGCACCGACGGCAACCATTTCCGCTGGCTCAGAATTATTCACGTCTTTGAATCTAGCGCCGGGCCGTCCCTGATCCGATACGTCTTTCCGTAGTACGGAACTACGGTTTTCCGTGACCCGGCCGCTCCACCGGATCCATGGAGACCGAGTCACCGCGCAAATGGGCCACCAGCGCGTCGGTCGCCGCCGTTCGCGACGGCGGGTGGAAGGCCAGGCAGCGTACGGCCGCACAGAGATACGCGACGTCGGGCGAGGTGATGAACGCTCCCCCGCCCAGCGCGTCGGCGGCCGTCGCCGCGACGTCCAGGACGGCGTCCTGCGCGGCGAACCGGACCGTCAGCGCCGGGCCGAGCAGTGTCGCGGGCTCCACCTCGGCGTCGGACCGCGCGGCCACCCCCTCCAGGGCGTACGTCGCCGCCTCCAGCCCGACCGCCAGGTCGGCCAGCCGCCGGGTGTCGGTACGCGGCGCGCGGACGGCCCGCTCCACGAGGGCCGCCGCCATACCGACGTACGAGGCCGCGATCAGCAGCTCGAACCAGACCATGGAGCGGCGCAGCGCGTCGGTCGTCGTACCGACCGGCCCCACGTCGGAGACCAGCCGCTGCGGTACGAACACGTCGTCCAGGACCAGTTCGTCGCTCTGGGCGCCGGCGAGGATGTCACTGCGCCAGAACGGCCGGCAGGTCAGACCGGGCGAGCCGGCCGGGATCACGGCGACCGCGCACCGCTCCCCGTCGGGGGCCTCGACGCGCAGCGTGGCGAACAGCAGGTCCATGGATCGGCTCAGACTGCACGGCTTCTTGGAGCCGCTGACCAGGACACCGCCCGCGACCGGCCGGGCCGACATGGCGGGGTTGAGGATGCCGGAGCCGGGCCGGGCCTCGGCGGCGCCGGAGGCCACGAGCATCGAGTGCCGGGCGACGGCCTCGGCGAGCAGCCATTCCATGCCGGCTTCCTGGCTGTCCCAGCCGGTCAGGCTCGCGACGGAGAAGTGGTGCATCGTGGAGGCGACCGCCAGGGAGGGCGCGCGGCTGCCGATCGCGCGCTGTATCCGTACCCCGTCGCGCAGACCGACGCCGCGGCCGGAGTACTCCTCGGGGACGAACAGCGCGGGCGCGCCCGATCCTCGGAAGAGGTCAACGGCCGGGGAGCCGGGGCGTTCGAGCTTGCCGAGGTCCACGGCGGCGAGTTGCCCGTCGAGGCCCGGCAGATGGTGTTCGAGCAGCGCGCGGTCCTCAGCCAGGAACGCCGCCGTCAGGGTTTCGGCGGCCCGGTCCCCCGCCCGGCTCACGCCGGACTCCGCCGCGCGCCGGCGGCCGACGGCTCCTGCGGCTCGTCGTCCTCGGTCACGATCTCTCCCACGAGGGCGCGCAGGATGACGGTGATGTATTCGCTGAGGGTCTGGGCAGCGATGGGTTCGATGACGTCGGCGAGCGTGGGAATTCCCATGTCGAAATCGCAGGAGAATTCGATTCGGCAGTCTGGCCCCTCGTCGCGCATCCACCAATGACCCACGAGATGGTCCAGGTCGCCGGTGACCAGAGAGAAATCCACCCGGTGGTTCTCCGGGTCGTAGTGGTCCTCCTCCGTCCATTTCAGGATGCCCCGGCGGAATGTCACTTCCCACGAGCATCCGGTGCGTCCTTCGCCGAGATCCTCGACGTCCACGCTGCGGACGGCGTCGGTGAGTTCGGGATAGCGGGCGAAATCGCTGATGACCGGATAGATCTCGGCCGCGGTCCGGCCCGGCGCCCTGGCCGACACCCTGACGTATCGCATGTGTTCCTCCTGAGCTGGGACTGAGCCCGCATTGGGCCGGGGCTGAGCTGGGGCACGGACTGAACGGTCAGATCCGGGACGGCGGATATCGCGTGCCGAGAGCGTCGGCGGATTCCTCGACCGCCCGCCCGAGCCATTCGAGTTCCGGCTCGGCGAAGAACGCCGAGGGGGTGAGGCGGACGGTCGCCAGGGCGTTGGCGGTGGGGCAGACGACCACGGAGCGCTCCTGGAGTTCGAGCACGAACTCGCCCGCGAGGGAGGGCTGGTGGAACTCGACACCGAAGAGGGCCCCGCGCCCCCTGACCTCGCGCACGAGATGACGGCAGCCCTTGAGGCGCTCTTCGAGCAGTTGACGGAGTCTGATCCCCAACTCCCTTGTACGGCGCGGCACTTCCTCGCGGATCACGGCCTCGACCGTGTGCCGTACGGCGACGGCCGCCAGTGGGCTGCCGCCGTATGTCGAGGTGTGCAGGACGGGGTCCTGGTTGAGCGGGGCGAAGACCTCGGGGGTGGCGACGACCGCGCCGACCGGCACCACTCCCCCGCCGAGCGCCTTGCCGCTGAGCAGCATGTCGGGGGTGACACCGTCCTCCTCGACGGCCCACAGCGGTCCGGTGCGGCCGAGGCCGGTCTGAATCTCGTCGACGATCAGCAGCGCGCCCGCACTTCGGCACGCGTCCGACACCCGCCGCAGATAGCCGGGCGGCGGAATCCGTACGCCGCCCTCCCCCTGGACGGGCTCGACGATCACGCACGAGGTGGCGGTGAGCTTGGCGGCGAGGGCGTCGGAGTCTCCGTACGGGACGAAGTCCACGGGTCCCGGCAGTGGTTCGCAGGGGGTCCGGAAGACCTCGCGGCCGGTGACGCTCAGCGCGCCCATGGTCTTGCCGTGGAAGCCGCCGTCGGTCGACACGACATGGCGCCGGCCGTTCATCCGGGCGAGCTTGAGCGCCGTCTCGACGGCCTCGGCACCGGAGTTGGTGAGGTAGACGTAGTCGAGGCCGTCGGGGCAGGCGTCCGCGAGTGTCCGGGCGGCGAGCGCCAGCTCCTCGTGGAAGATCATCGGGCCGGTGAGCGACATCGTACGGAGCTGGCGGCACACGGCGTCGACGACCGGCGGGTAGCCGTGGCCCAGCAGGAAGACGCTGAACCCGCCGCAGTTGAGGAGCTGTTCACCGTCGGCGGTGTAGAGGTGGTCGCCCTCCACGCGTACGACGACGGGGGCGCCGGTCAGTTCGGCCAGCCGGGCGAGGCCGGAGTTCACATGGTCGCGGTAGAGACCGATGACATCGCCGCGGGCCATCCGCCGCCCGGCGTCGGCGCTCATGCGCGGGTCCCGGCCGCCGTGAGCCTGGCCCGGGTCCCGAAGTACTCCAGCGAGGTGTCCAGACAGGCCCCGAGGTCCGGCGGGGCGCCGAGGCCGGGCAGCCCGTCCGGCAGTCGCGGCAGTGTGCGGTCGGTCGCCAGTGGTCCGAGGATGTCGGTGAACAGCTCAAGGCGCTTGCGCAGGTCGGCGCCGATGCTGTCGCCGAACGCGGGGATGATCAGCCGGTGGACCATCTCGGAGTCCACCAGCCGGGGCCGGGGCACGGTGCGTCCCTGCCGTCGCGCGTAGCCGAGGCAGCGCTCGACGAATTCCTCGATGGTCAGGGCGCGTTCGCCCGCGGTGATCCAGTGCTCGCCGAGCGCACCGGAGTCGACGAGGACCCGTACGCTCCGGGCGACATGGTCGCGGGGCAGGAAGTCGACGTAACTGCCGGGGGCCACGGGCACGACCGGGGCGCCGCCGGTGATCAGGGACTTCATCGCGGCGTACACCCCTTGGAAGCGGGGGGTGGAGCCGGTCCTGCTGTCGCCGATCACCAGCGACATCCGCAGGATGCTCCACGGCACGCGGGCGGCCCTGACGGTGTCCTCGGCAGCCCGCTTCGACTCGCGGTAGGGGCGTGCGCGCCCGTCTTCGTGGCTGCCGTCGCGGCGCCGCACATAGATGGTGCTGATCAGGTGGAAGGGGACGCCCGCGTCCTCGGCGAGCCGCAGCGCGTGCGCGGTGCCGGTGGCGTTGACGTCGTGGATGTCTGCCGCCGCGCGGGCGAAGGAGGTGATGGCCGCGCTGTGCAGGACGCCCCCGATCCGGCCCGCCAGCGCGGCGTACGCCGGGGCGTCGAGGCCCAGGCGGGTGCGTGTCACATCGCCGGGGATCAACTCGGCGGCGCCGTCCGGCCGGTTCCCCGCCGGGCGTACGAGCCCGACGACGCGGCCGGGGCCGAAACACTCGACGAGGCTCTGTCCGACGACACCGCCGGCTCCGGTCACGAGAAGGGGATGGGCCATGGGACACGTCCTCACATCAGGATCGAGTAGCCGCCGTCGATCACGATCGTCTGGCCGGTGATCATTTCGGCCTCGTCGGAGAGCAGGAACGCGGCCAGCGCGCCCACGTCCGCCGGATTCGTCAGCCGCCCCGCGGGCGTTCTGGGCAGGGCCTGGTCGAAGAGCTCCTGGTGCCGGCTGAAACCGCGGGCGGCGGCGGTGTCGACGAGCCCCGGGGTGACCGCGTTGACCCGGCAGCGCGGCGCCAGTTCTACGGCCAGATAGCGGACGAGGGACTCCTGCGCCGCCTTCGACGCGGCGAGCAGCCCGTAGGCGTGCGGCAGCACCCGGGAGGCGCCGATGCTGGAGACGGCGAGCACCGACCGCAGCTCGGGCCCGGCCTGCACCAGCCGCAGCATCGAGCGGGCGTGGGTCTCCACGGCCCAGTCCCAGTGGCTGCGACGGGTGTCCACCAGTGAGAGGGGCACCCCCGTACCGGCGTTGGACACCAGCAGTGTCGGCGGGCCGAGTTCGCCGGTCACCCACTCCATCACCTTGGCCGGCACATCGTCCCGGGGGTCGCCGAAGAAGGCCCTGCGGGCGCAGGAGCGTACGCCGAGCGCGGTCAGTTCCCCGACCGTGCGCTCGGCCGTGTCCCGGTCGCGCAGGTACGTCACGGCCACATCGGCGCCCAGGGCGGCCAGCCGGCGGGCGATGCCGCCGCCGATGCCCTTGCCGCCGCCGGTGACCAGGGCCGTCCGGCCGGCGAACGGGCGGGAATCCGCGGCGCGTTCGGGGTCCGGGGTCATACCTTCGCCAGGGCGAGCGAGCAATTGACACCTCCCAGGGCGAAGGAGTTGCTCAGCGCGAGGTCCACCGGAGCCTCCCGGGCGTGGTCGGCCACGATGTCGATGTCGAGGTCCGGGTCGGTCGTCTCGCGGTGGAGCGTCGGCGGCAGCACACCCCGGTGCAGCGCGAGCGCCGTCGCCGCCGCCTCGGTGGCGGCGGTGGCGCCCATCAGATGGCCGTGCGCCGACTTGGTGGAGGACACCGGCGGCAGGCGGTCGCCGAACAGCTGCCGCAGGGCGCCCACTTCGGCGGCGTCGCCCGCCCTGGTACCGGCGGCGTGCGCGTTGACGTATCCCACATCGCCGGCGGGACGTCCCGCCCTGGCGAGGGCCAGGGTCATGGCGGCCAGGGCGCCCCGGCCGTCGGGCCGGGGCCTCGACAGGTTGTAGGCGTCGGCGGTGTGGCCGTGTCCGGCGAGTTCGGCGTAGATCCGGGCCCCGCGTGCGCGGGCGCGCCCCAGCTCCTCCAGGACCAGTACGGTCGCCCCCTCGCTCATCACGATGCCGTCCCGTCCGGCGTCGAAGGGCCGGCAGGCCCGGGAGGGGTCGCCGTCGCGGGTCGACAGGACGCGGGCGGTGGCGAAGATGGCGAGCGCCGACGCGTTGAGCGGGGCGTCGCAGCCGCCCGCGAGAACGAAGTCGGCGCTGCCCTCGCGGATCAGGTCGGCGCCCCGGGAGAGCGCGTGGCCGGACGCGGCGCAGCCGGTGGTGGGGCATTCGACGGCGCCCATGAACCCGAACTCCATGGACACCATCGCGGCGGCGACGGTCGGCATCATGGCCATGCTGGTGGTGGGCGCCGTGGCGCGCCAGCCCCGCTCGTGCAGGACCAGGCCCTCGGCGGCGATACGTTCCATACCGGCGTAGGCGGTGGCGATCACCACTCCCACGCGCAGGGGGTCGACCCCGCTCTCGACGGGTCCGGCGTCCCGCATCGCCAGCCGGGCGGCGGCGACACCGAAGTGCGCGAACCGTTCGAGGCGGCTCAGCTTGCGGCGGTCGAGATAGTCCTCGGCGCGGAAGCCGTTCACCTCTCCGGCGGCCGTCACGGGGAAGCCGTCGAGAGTGAATCTGGTCAGCGGGCCGATGCCGGAGCGGCCCTCCCACAGGGAATCCTCGAAGGACTTCACCCCGGTGCCGATCGGGGTCACGGGCCCGATGCCGGTGATCGCGACCCGGCGGGGCGTCATGTCCGCTCCAGCAGTGCGGTGAAGTGGTCGATGATGCCCTCGATGACCAGCAGATTCTCCAAGTCCTTGTCGGCGACGGAGAGTTGGTGGCGTTCCTCCATGATGGCGACGGCGCTCATCAGGTCCACGGAGTCGAGTCCGAGGTCGCCGAAGACATGGGCCTGCGGTGTGATGAGTTCGGCGGGCACCTCGAAGCGTTCGGTGAGCAGTCCGCGCAGTTCGTTCTCGACCTTTTCCCGGGTGGTGCTGGTGCTCATGGTTCTTCCCTCCGTTGTGGCCCTTCGGCCGCAGTGGCCGCTGGGCCGAGTGGCCGCTCAGTAGAGCCCGCCGTCCACATTGATCAGCTGTCCGGTGACGGCGGGTGAGTCGACGCAGAACCGGACCGCTCCGGCCACGTCCTCGGGGGTCACGTATCGACCGGTCGCCGACAGACCGAGGAAGCGTTCACGGGCGGGGGCGCCGAGTCCGGCCGTGAGCGAGGACTCCACCAGTCCGGGGGCCACCACGTTGGCGGTGATGCCGTACCGCCCGTTCTCGCGGGCCACCGAACGGACGAGGCCGAGGAGTCCGGCCTTGGCCGCCGCGTAGTTGGCCTGCCCCGGCAGGCCGAGCGCGCCGCTGACCGAGCCGATGCCGACGATCCGTCCGAAGCGCTGCGCGATCATCGAGGGCAGCGCCGCGCGGACGCAGTGGAACATGCCGGTCAGATTGGTCCGCAGGACGTCGTCCCAGTCCTCGTCGCGCATCCGCACCACGGGCCGGTCGCGGAGCGTGCCCGCGGCGCCGACCAGCACGGTGACGAGCCCGGCGGTCTCGGTCACCTCGCGGAAGCAGGCGCGTACCGACTCCGGGTCGGCGACGTCGACGCGTACGGCCAGCGCGTCCGGCAGTTCGGCGGCCAGCGCGCGTCCCGCCGCCTCGTCGCTCCGGAAACCGACGGCGACCCGGGTGCCTTGCGCCGCCAGCGCCCTGGCCACGGCGGATCCGATGGCTCCCCCCGCCCCGGTCACGAGGGCGACCCGGGGGCCGCGGCGGATCGTCGAGTCGTCGGGTATCGCGGCTGCCCAGCTGTTCGCCGGGAGGTCATCGGGCATCGTCCACCGCCTGACGGGTCGGGTTCGGGCGCGGCCTGCTCCGGCCGGCCCCGAAGGGCTGGGGCGTCTTCGCCTCGGCGTCGCTGGAGACCAGACGCAGTCGTGGGGGCGGCACTTGGGCGGCGAGGGTCTCGGCGATGAGCCCGAGCAGTCGGGCGGGGGATCCGGGGCCCAGTTCGACGAAGGTCCGGTGGCCGTCGTGCGCGGCGGCCCGCACGGCGGCGTGGAAGTCCACCGGCCGGGTCATGCCCCGCACGAGGAGTTCCCTGATGCGGTCCGGGTCGGCGGTGGCCTCTCCGGTGAGGCAGGAGTACAGCTTCGCTGCGGGGACCCGGATGTCGGCGTTCCCGAGCGCGGCCCGCAGTTCGGCGGCGGCGGGGGCCATCAGCGGGGTGTGGGCCGCGTAGGGCACGCGTATCGGCCGGACACGGAAGGCGCCGCGTTCGCGGCAGAGGTCGGCGGCGGCGGCGAGCGCGGCCGTGGTGCCCGCGACGACCGCCTGCGAGGGGCTGTTGATGTTGGAGACCTGTACGAAGTCGCCGTCCCCGGTGGCCGCGGTGATGTCCGCGCAGACGGCGCGGACCTGGTCCGGAGTCAGGCCGAGTACGGCGGCCATCCCGGTACGCGCGTCGGCGAGCCGGGCCATGGCGCGGGCGCGCAGCACGGCCAGTCGCAGTCCGGTCTCGAACGGCAGCGCGCCGGCCGCCGTGAGGGCGGCGAACTCGCCGAAGCTGTGGCCGATGACCGCCGCCGGGGGCGGCTCGTGGCGCAGCAGGGCGGTGGCCGCCGCGACGCCGACGACGAAGAGGGCGGGCTGGACGAACTCGGGGTCCTCGGGGTCTTCAAGGTGACCGGCGTCATCGGGCCGGTGACCGGCGCCGATCAGGTCGAGGGCCTCGCGCAGCAGGGCGGGGGCTGCGTCCAGGCCCGCTGTCATGTCCGGGCGCTGGGAGCCCTGCCCGGGGAACACCCATACGGCCATGTCACCGCACCTCCGCGGCGGCGCGGGTGACCAGGGTGTCCTTCAGCACGGGCTGCCCGGCGACGCTCGCGTGCAGCGCGTACGAGCCGGGCGCCCCGGTGGCGTGCACGCCGAGGGTGAGTTCGTCCCCGGGGCGCACCGGCCGTACGAAACGGGTACGGACCGCCGTGACGGCCGCGCCGTCCCCGTCGAACATCCTGGCCGTCAGTCCGGCGACGGCCAGCAGGAGCGTGGCCATGCCGTGCACGATGACGCCGGGGAGCCCGGCCCGGTGCGCGGCGGCGTCGCTGAGGTGGACCGGATTGCGGTCGCCGCTCGCCTCGGCGTAACGGCGTGGCAGGTCGTCGGGCACCCGCTCGCGCCAGGTGAGGAGCACGGGTCCGCTGCCGCCCGTCGTCACCGGGCGCCGGGGCAGCCGGCCGTCGCCCCGTGCGGGGCCCACGGTGAGTGTGGTCAGCAGATCGGCCACGTCGTCCCCGGCCGCGCCCCGTATCCGGGTGCGCAGAGTGACGGCGCGTCGGAAGCCGTAGTCGCCCTCGGCCTCAAGGCTCGGTGTGACGGTGAGTTCCTCGCGCGCGCCGGGCCATCGGTGCAGCGTCGTCTCCTGCGCGGCGTGCCGCAGATGCGCCGGGTCGGGTACGGGAAGGAAGTCGGCCAGCGCGGACCGTACGGCCGTGGGAAGGGCGCGTGCCACAAAGAACAAGGGAACGGACGCGGACGGAATCCGCAGTACGTCGGCGAATTCCCCGGCCTCGACCGGACCTGTCGTGAACAGAAAGGGCTCACGTATACGTGTCATGGTCCGTCCCCCGTGATGGCTTCCGACATTTCGATCCTAGAGAGCCGGAGCCCCGGGTCTCCACCCGGAATTCCGTAGTCTGATTTCGGGGAGAAACCCGGGCGAATCAAACCGGAAGCCGTGCGGTGACAAGGGCGGGCACAATGGAGCCCCGCCGGTACTCGTCGCGCGCCGCGGTGAGCGTGTCGAGAAGGGTCCGCGCCTCGTCCCGGCCGTAGATCGCCGCGAGGTCGCCGAAGAAAAGCCGCATGACCTTCAGCCGGTCGTGCAGCAACGCGCGTGCCCAGTCGGTGAGTTCACGCACCACCACGTCGGTGAACCCGGCGGCGCGCAACTGCGCCACGCGCGCCTCGACACCGATCAGGAAGAAGATGTCCGGCGGGTGCAGCCGGCGGAAGGTCCCGGAGGGCTCACCGCCGGGGCCGAGCAGGCCGGCCTCCTCCGTCATGACCAGCAGGCCGCCCGGGCGCAGCACCCGGGCCGTCTCGGCGAACACCGCGTCGGTCTGGGCGAAGTGGGAGAGCGAGCCGGTGCACATCACGACGTCCAGCGAGGCCGTACGCAGCGGCAGGGCCCGTACGTCGGCCTGGACGGGGTGCACGGCCCGTGCGCCGGGCCCCACGCCCCCCTCGGTCGCGGTCTGCGCCTCGATGGTCGCGAACAGCCGGACGTGGTCGGCGACGAAGTCCAGCCCGACGGCGGTCCTTACGGTGAGATCGCGCCTGCTCAGCCGGTCGACGACATCGCGGAGCGCGCCACCGAATCCGCAGCCCAGCTCGGCGAGGACCAGCGGGGCGCCCTTCGGTCCGGCCTCGGCGATCGCGTCGGCCACCAGCCGGCAGCCCTGGGTGCCGAAGTGGCCGAGCTGGTCGAGGCCCAGGGCGCGGGCCCGCGAGTGGTCGCCCGCCACGTCGAGCGCGCCGGCCCAGGACCGTTCCCAGTCGTGCAGCGCGTGGAACAGCCGCCGGTGGTAGTCGCCTTGGAGTTCCTGCTGCGCGCCGCCTGTGCGTGCTGACATGTGTTCGCTCCGTCCCGGCCTCGCGCGGATTCACGGTTCACGGATTCACAGATTCACGGTTCCACAGTTCACTGATTCACGGGGACGCGGATACGGCGGTGCGCCCGCGGCCGATGGGCAGACCGCGGGCGCACGCCTTGAGAGTTCCGCGTCGGATTTACTCGAAGTCGACGTCGGAGATGTCGAGAGAACTGCTCGACGACGAGGTCGTGCAGCCTTCCTCGACGCCGATCGACTCCAGGCTGGAGATCTGCTCGTCGACAATGTCGAACGTGATGTCTGCCATTTCCCATGCTCCTCTCGGACTTGCCCGAACTTGCGTCTCCAGCTTATGAAGGCGACCGTTCGCATACATCACGGATTGCCGTAGGAGTGCAATTGCCTACGCGAGCCCGAGCGCGGTCGCACGCTCGACGACCTCAAGTCGGTTGCGGGCACTGAACTTCGACAGCAGATGCCGCATGTGATATTCGACCGTGTTCTCCGTGACGAAGAGCGCGCCGGCGATCTCACGGTTGCGCATCCCGCGCCGGAGCAGTTCGAGCACATCGCGTTCACGCCGGGTGAGATTGGGGGCGGGTCCGGTGGCCCGCTCGCGCAGGACCTCGAAGAAGATGCGGTCCATCACGTTCACTTCGAGTGTCTGCGACGCGCGGATGGCGGCGACCCCCCGGCGCAGATTGATCGTGTCCTCCAGATACACCCGGCAGCCGCGCCGCATCCACCGCTCGCAGCGGCGCCAGTCCCGGCTCTGGCCGAGGATGGCCAGCCTGATGCCCTCCCGGACGGCCCTGGCCTTGGCGATCGTGCGCTGGACGTCCCCGTCGTCGAGATCCTGTCCCGCGAGGATCCAGCCGGCGCCCGTGGCGTACACGATCGATCCCAGCTCGTCCCGTTCGACACAGCGAGTGATCTCCGCCGCTCCGTCCGGGACGGTCTGTTCTCTTCGGAGGGCGGGCCAACTGCCGACGAGGATGACGCGACACTCACCCGTGTCACCGTCGTCGTGCGTGCTCGTACATTCGGTGGGAAAGGTGTGCATCACAGCATGGCCCCCGATTTGACTCGCATGTGGTCGATTACGTACTGCCGTTCACTTTCCCTTTCACCCGTCCCCCTTGATCCCGATGCGCGCGTGGAGCCGGCTGAGCCAGCGCGGTGCCCACCAGTTCGCCCGGCCCATGACGAGCATGAAAGCCGGTACGAGCACGCCGCGGATCAGCACGGCGTCCATGAGCACGGCGAGGAACATGCCGAGGCCCAGCAGTTTCAGAACCGAGATGTCGGAGCTGGCGAGCGCGAGCAGCACCCCTCCGATGAGGACGGCCGCCGCGGTGATGAGCGAGCCGGTTCTGCCGACGCCCTCGATCACCGCCCTGGTGTTGTCACCGTGCACGGCGTACTGCTCACGGATCCGCGACATCAGAAAGATCTCGTAGTCCATGGACAGCCCGAACGCCGCGCAGAACATCAGTACGGGCACGGTCACATCGAGGTATCCGGTGGTGACGAAGTCCCCCACGAGCCACTTGAGATGGCCGTCCTGAAAGATGTAGACCATCGCGCCGAACGATGCGGTGAGACTGAGTGTGTTGAAGATGATGGCTTTCAACGGGACGAGCAGGCTGCCGGTGAACAGCAACAGCAGCAGGAACATGAGGACGAGGATGATGCCGAGCGCGTAAGGCAGTCGCTCGGCGATGACCGTCTTGGTGTCGGTGAAGAGCGCGGAGTCGCCCGCGACGAAGACATCGCCGGGGCCGGACAGCGCGCGGACGTCCTTGACCACCTGTTCACTGCGCGGCGAGAAGGCGCTGTCGGTGGGCACGATCTGGATCCGGCTCACCCCACCGCTGGTGAACGCCTCCGGTGGCGCGCCCGGAGGCCCGGCCTGCCTCCCCCGCTCGAAGCGCCCTGTCGCGCCCACCGTGTACTCGACACCGTCGATGCGCGAGACCCGCTGGGCGTAGGCGTCCCGCTCGCCGCGTGACGCGTCCCGCACGATCAGCTGGACGGGGTTGAGCGCGTGCGCGTCGAAGTCACGCTCGACGACCCGGGCCGTACGGTACGACTCCGCGTCCGCGGGCAGCACCCGTTCGTCGGTGAGGCCGAACTTCGCCTGGGTGAAGGGCAGTCCGAGCAGAAGCAGCAGCACCACGACGGGCAGCGCCACCGCCACCGGCCGACGGGCGATACGGGCCGCCACGCGTGACCACCAGGGCTCGGCGTGCTCCTTGCGGCTGTGCCCGACGGCACGGCCCAGACGGTGCAGGAACGGGGTGATGTTCCCGGCGTCCAGCCACCGGCCGAAGACGAGCAGCGCGGCCGGCAGCACGATCACGGCGGCGACCCCGACCGTGAGCACGGCGGGAATGGCCGCGTACGCCAGCGAGCGCAGGAAGTACAGCGGGAAGACCAGCAGCGCGCTCAGACACAGGGCGACCGTCAGGGCGGAGAAGAACACCGTGCGTCCGGCCGTCCGCACGGCGGTGACCGCCGCGTCGTGCGCCGACTTCCCGCCCTCCGTCTCCTCCCGGAAACGCATCAGGATGAACAGGCTGTAGTCGATCGCGAGGCCGAGACCGAGCGCCGTCGTCAGATTCAGGGCGAAGATCGACACATCGGTGAACTCGCTGACCGCGCGCAGGATCGCGAGTGTCAGCACGACCCCGATGACGCCGACCAGGAAGGGCAGCAGCGCGGCCACGACGGTGCGGAACACCAGCAGCAGGATGAGCAGGATGACGGGCGCCGCGAACAGCTCGGCCCGCGCCAGATCCCGGTCGCTCTGCTGCTGCAACTCCCCGTTGGTCTGCGCCTCGCCGGTGACACCGACCTCGAACGGGCCCTGCTCACCGATCAGTTGGGGGGCGATGCGCTTCGCCGTACGCTGCGCCTGGTCGTCGTCCCCGTCGAGTCGCACCATCACCACGGCGGAGCGGCCGTCGTCCGAGCGCAGCAGCGGGTCGCCGGTGGTCCAGAACGAGTCGGCGGAGGCCACGGCGGGCGTGTCGGCGACCCGTTCGGTGTACGCGGTGCCCGCGGCGGCCGTGCGCGGGGATTCGATGTCGGTGCCTGCCCGCAGCACCAGGATCAGATGGGTGCGGTCCACGCCGAAGCGCTCGCGCAGTTCGCTCTGGGCGACGCGCAGATTGCCGGTCGCCGCCGCGTACCCACCGTTCGACAGCCGCTCCACCACGCCGACCCCGAACCATCCGGCGACGACGACCAGCAGACCGGTGACGGCGAGCACGGCCCGCCGACGGCGCAGGGTGAACTCCGCGACCCGTTCGAGAAATGTGCGCTCCGGCACCGCGGTGCGATCGAGCTCCTGAACGCTCAATGACTCCCCCAGCCTGACCTGATCCGGTGATGATCTCTCCGGAAGCGCCAATTATACATACACGCATGTATGGACACTACGCATTACCGAGCCCGGTGCGTCTTCGGCCGACACCGCGCGAACACCATCGTGTCCGGACAACAGCGGCAAACGGAACCCCAGACTCAGCCGATCGGTGACTGTCCGATTCCAGCTGGTCACACCAGGTGGTCGTGAAGGTCAGGGATGAGTGGCGGGACAGGCGTTCTCAGGACTCGGGAGTTGAGGCAATCCGCCGGCCGTCACTCTCACTTCGGCCGATCGGAGGGCGGCTTCGCTTACCGTCCGAAAGCAGGACAGCGCCGACCGGCGCCGGAGCGAGGAGACGGCATGAAGGCAGTAGCGATCAAGGCGTTCGGAGGTCCCGAGGGCCTGGCGGTCATCGACCTCCCCGCCCCGGCCCCCACCGCCGGTCAGGTGCTGATCGCCACGGAGGCGACCGGCGTCAGCGGCGCCGACGCCCTGATCCGCAGCGGCGCGCTGGCGGAGTACGGCTTCCGGGAAGGGCACATTCCCGGCAGCGAGGTGGCGGGCACGGTCACCGCCGTCGGTGGCGACGTCGACACGTCGTGGATCGGCCGGCGCGTCTGGGCCTTCACCGGCACGGGCGGCGGCTACGTCGAACAGGCGACGGCGCCGGTCGAGGAGATCGTCCCCCTCCCCTCCGGTCTCTCCGCCGCCGACGCGGTGACGCTCGGCAGCTCGGGAGCCGTCGCCCACTTCGCGCTCGCCCACGCCCACTTCGCCCCGGGCGAGTCGGTGCTCGTACGCGGAGCCGCCGGCAGCATCGGGATCATGGCCGTCCAGCTCGCCGCCCGCGAGGGCGCCGGCGCGGTCGCGGTCACGACGTCCTCGGCCACGCGGGGCGAGCGCCTGCGCGAGCTGGGCGCGACCCATGTACTGGACCGCTCCGGCGAATCGGACGGGCCGGCGCCGGAGGGCTACGACGTCATCATCGACATCGTGGCCGGTGCCGACATGCCGTCCTTCTTCGACCGGCTGAGCCCGAACGGCCGTCTGGTGGCCGTCGGCGCGGTCGGCGGCCAGCCGCCGGCGGACTTCGGCGCCAAGATGATGGCGGCGTTCCAGAAGTCGCTGACGTTCGCCACCTTCAGCGCCGCGACCGTGGCCGAAGCCGATCTGCGTGCCGTACGGACCGCGCAGTTCGCCGCGGCGGCCCGGGGCGAGCTGCGCACGGTGGTGCACGACCGGCTGCCGTTGGAACAGGCCGCGTCGGCACACGAGATGATGGACGCCGGCGCGGTGTTCGGCAGGATCGTGCTCACGGTCTAGGGCGGGTCCGGCAAGGTCTGCTCGCTGGGCGGGCCCTCCCCGCCGCGGAGCGGCTGACCGGCAGGTTCGTACGGCGTGTCGCAGGGCGTGTCTTCAGCGTCTCGCCGCTCACCCTCGGCGCATCTCGCGCACGGCCGTGGTGACCTCGGCCAGCGCCGAGGGGACCGGCGCGACACCGAGGCCGGGCCCGGCCGGCACCGCCAGATGCCCGTCCACCAGGACGAAGGGCTCGGTGATGTCGGTGGTGTAGTAGCGGTCCGAGGCGGAGATGTCCCCGGGCATCGTGAAGTTGGGCAGCGCGGCCAGCGCCGCGTTCCCGGCCCGGCCGAGTCCCGTTTCGAGCATTCCGCCGCACCACACCGGAATGCCGGACGCGGCGCAGACGTCGTGGATCCGACGGGCTTCGAGGTAGCCGCCGACGCGCCCGGGTTTGACGTTGACGATGTGGCACGCGCCGAGCGCGATCGCGTCGGCGGCCGAGCGGGCGGAGACCACGGATTCGTCGAGACAGATCGGGGTGCGCAGGCTCCGGGCCAGAGCCGCGTGGCCGAGCAGGTCCTCCTCGTCGAGAGGCTGCTCGATCAACAGGAGGCCGAAGGCGTCGAGTTGGGCGAGATGCCGGACATCGGAGCGCGTATAGGCGGCGTTCGCGTCGACCTGGAGGAGAAGGTCGTCACCGAAGCGCTCACGGACGGCGCGCACCGGCGCGAGGTCCCAGCCGGGTTCGATCTTGAGCTTGATCCGCCGGTATCCCCGCGCCAGATAGCCGGCCACGGCGTCGGTCAGCTCCGGCACCGAGTCCATGATGCCGACCGACACCCCGCTCGGCACACGGTCGGCGACGGCGCCCAGTCCGGTGGCGAACGACATGCCGTAGGAACGCAGTTCCGCGTCCAGGACCGCCATCTCCAGCGCGGCCTTCGCCATTCGATGGCCCTTGACCCCGGCGAGCAGGGGCGCCACGGCGGCGGCGGTCAGGGACTCGGCGGCCAGCAGCGGGGGCACCAGATGCCGCAGGAGGACGTCCTCGGCGCCCTCGACGTACTCCGAGGAGTAGCTGGCGTCGGCCCCGGCGACGCACTCCCCCCACCCCTCGGTGTCCGCCGTGGTCACCTGCACCACCAGCGCCGAGCGCTCGTACTCGATGCCCAGGGAGGTACGGAACGGGCTGACCAGCGGCAGCGAGATACGTCGCAGCGCGACCCGCTCGATCCTCATCGGCTCTCGCCCCGGGTGAGGACGTAGCCGCAGGCCGTCCGGTCGAAGTCGACCAGCCGGGCGCCGTCGGCCAGCAGGGCACCCAGGACATCGCGGAGGGCCGGCCGCCACTCACGGGCCACGGACGGCCGTTCGGCGCGCAGCCGGTCGATGTCGGGCGGTACGGCGACGAGGACCGTCCGGTCCTCGGTCCGCCGGATGACCGGCCGGTCACCGTCGATGTCCAGCAGCGTGCCCGGGGCCGACGCGGCGGAGCCGGGCCGGGCGAGACCGCTCCCGGCGTCCTCGTCGCAGGCGGCCACGGCCCGGTCGCCGAGCAGATCCCAGCGCAGCATCAGCCGGTCCGACTCGTCGTCGGCGTTCAGCCCGTCCGACAGCGGCCCGTAGTAGTCGGGGAGGTAAGTGTCGGCCGTACCGCCGAGTTTGCGGAGATTGAAGTGGGCGTTACGGGCCACGAGCGGGTCGAAGGTCCAGGTGATCCGGTCGACGCCGCTCGCCAGGGCGTGCGCCCGCTGGTCCAGTTTGAGCGCGAACCCGACATCGCGTCCCCGAGCGGCGGCGTGGACGCCCGCGACATGGCTGTGCAGGGCCGGCCGGGAGGGTGGGCCCCACAGGGCGATACAGACGCCGAGAAGCCGGCCATCGCCGCCGTCGTCGTCAGCGCCGCCACCACCGCCGTCGCCGCCGTCAGCGCCTTCGGTCTCTTCGAACGCGCCCACCACGTAACTCCCCGCGTCCGCCATCGCCTTGACGACATCTCCGGCGAGCGGCGGGTGGTCGGGACCGGTCTGCCACACCTCGCAGAGGAACCGCTCGCAGGCGTGGCTGCTCGTCGTCGTATCCAGCGCCCGCATCCGTACGCCGGATTTCGCGGCGGCTCTCGCAGCGCTCGCCCGCGCCCTGTCTTCCGAAACACCAATGTCCATGGCTGGCCATTATTGACAACTCACGTCCACAGTTGGCCGATCACGACCGCAGTTAAGATGATCTTCGCAAGGATGTCGGTCTCCGGTGGTTTAAAAGATCACTCAGCCCACTTACTTGAGGGCATGAACCTCAGTTGGGGGAGCCACCGGCGTCCCGTCCTCCGCAGACCCGAAGTCCCCTTGGCGGACGCGGCGGTCCGGGCGCTGGAGGAAGCAGCCCGGCGACTGGGCCGGGAACTGGCCCTGTCCCCCGCGGACATCGGCCCGACCACGGTCACCCTCCATACACGCGACGCGTCCGACGGCGCCGACGGGCCCACGGCCCACATGCGGATCGACTCCGCCGGCCAGCTGTCCGTCGAGTTCCACTGCCCTCCTGGGGACGCGTGGGAGCGGGCCGCGGCGGCGGTCGCCGAAATGCAGGGCGAACTGCTGGGCTCGGTGCTGTCCGATCCGGACCTGCCTCTCGACGGCGCAGCCGCACTGTCCGAGACAACGTTGTCAGAGGTCCTCGGCCCGCTCGCCGGAACAGCGGTCGACCAGGGGCCTTGGCGCGGTGTCCCGGAACAGATCCTGGCCGTCGCCCGGTCCTCCCCGGACGCCGTGGCCGTCCACGCCGCCGACGGATCGCTGACATACCGTCAATTCACTTACCACGCACACGCGTTGGCGGCCCGGATCCGTGCCGTGGCGCCGGGACCCGGCACCTTGCTCCCCGTCCTCGTCGCGGACGGTCTCGCCCTGCCGGTCTCCTGGGCCGCCGCGATGATCGCCGGGATCGGTTACGTACCGGTCGACCCCCGCTGGCCCACCCGGCGGATCACCCAGATCCTCGATCTTCTCGACGCGCCCGCCGTGCTGTGCGCCGACCCCGCCGCCGTTCCCGCCGCGCACCGCGACCGGGCGCTCGCGGTCGAACTCACCGTGCCCGACGGGCATCGCACGTACGACGGCCCGCCCGACGTCCCCGGCCCGGCGCCGGACGACGTCATCTACGGCGTGTACACCTCCGGTACGACCGGAACACCCCTGTGCGCGGTGAATCTGCACCGGGGGCTGACGAACCGGCTGGCGTTCATGAACCGCTGGTTCGGCACACCACCGGACCGCCACGAGGTGGTGCTGCAAAACACCCGGCACACGTTCGACTCGGCCTTCTGGCAGCTCTTCTGGCCGCTGACCAACGGCGGTACGACCGTGGTACCCACCAGCGGCGAACATCTCGACCTCCAGCACACCATCGACCTCATCGACACCCATGCCGTGACGGTCACCGACTTCGTCCCGGCGGTGCTGAGCGCGCTGCTGACCCTGCTGAAACGACAGCCGGCGACGGTCGAGCGGCTGCGCTCACTGCGCCATCTCGTGGTCGGCGGCGAGCAGATCAGCCCTCAGGACGTGCACGCGATACGGGAGTTGCTGCCCGGTCTGCGTGTCAGCAACGCGTACGGCCCCTCGGAGGCCGCCATCGGGATGATCTTCCACGAGGTGACGGCCGAGGACGGCGACGACATCCCGCTGGGACGGCCGATCGACAACTGTTCCGCCGTCGTCGTCGATGCCGACGGGCGGCCCCTGCCGCCCGGAGCGACCGGTGAGATCGTCATCGGCGGCGCCTGCGTCGGCGCCGGCTACCACGGCGAGCCCCGGCGCACCGCCGAGCGCTTCTTCGACTCCCCCTGGCCCGACCGGCTGCCGGGCCGGATGTACCACACCGGTGACTTCGGGTACGTGGACGCCGAGGGGCGCTTCCACTTCGGCGGACGCATCGACCATCAGATCAAGATGGGCGGGGTGCGCGTCGAGGCGGGCGAGATCGAGACCCTCTCACTGGCCTGCGACGGAGTCCGGCAGGCGGTCGCGCTGGTCACCGGGTCGGCCGAGAGCCGTGAGCTGGTGCTCGTCACCACCGGCACGGCGGACAACCGCGCCGTGCTGTCCCATCTGCGGGCCCGGCTGCCCCGTACCAGCGTGCCGCGACGCGTGGTGGTCCTGGATGAGATGCCCCTGACCGAGGCGGGGAAGATCGACCGGCGCCGACTGGCGGTCCAGATCCAGGCCCAGCTCCAGGCCCCCATCCAGGTCGCAGTCCCGGCCCGGCGGCCGGACTCCGCGCCCTCCGCCCCCGCCACCGGCACCGCCACCGGCACCGATCCTGTGCTGGCCATCCTCCGATCCGCCCTGCGACGCCCGGACTTCACCGAGGACGAGGACTTCTTCGCGGCGGGAGGCAACTCGCTCCAGGCGGTGCTGGCCGTGGTCGAGCTGAGCGACCGGTTCGGGGTCGACATCGGGGTCCGGGACATGGTCGACCGCCCGACGGCGGCCGGTCTGCGTCAGCTGATCGCGCGTCGCGGGCGGGTGGAGGTCCCTTCCACGGCCGAACTGGTCGCCGCCGACCTCGCAGCCCTCACCACCACGGCAGACTCAGCGGGGGCAGCGGCAGCGGCGACGCGGCGCGACCGCCGGCGGACCCGGGCGCCACGCACCGTACTGCTCACCGGCGCGACGGGCTTCGTCGGCACCTGGCTGCTGTACGAGCTGCTCGAACGCACCGACCTGACGGTGCTCTGCCTGACCCGGGGCAGGGACGACTCCCACGCCCGGCGCCGCCTCCTGGAAGCCCTGTCCGCGCAGGGACTCGGCCATGTCACGAACGACCCGGCGTACACCGCACGGATCACCGCGCTCACCGGGGATCTGGCCCGGCCCGGGTTCGGGCTGACGGCCCCCCGGTGGCGCTCGCTCACCGAGGAGTGCGACCTGATCGTCCACGCCGGCGCCCTGGTCAACCTCCTCTACGACTACCGGATGCACCGCGAGCCGAACGTGCTGGGCACGGCGGAGATGATCCGTCTCGCCCGGGAGGCCGGCGGCATCCCCCTGCACTACGTCTCGACGCTCGGCGTCCTGTACGACCACGCGCTGACCAGCGCCGAACCGGTCCCCGAGGACGTGGACATCACCGGTGTGACACCGCCGTCGAGCGGCTACAGCCTGTCCAAGTGGGTGGCCGAGCGGCTCGTACGCGAAGCCGGCGACCTGCCCGCGACGGTGCTGCGGCTGGGTGAGGTCATGCCCGCCGTCGAGACCGCCGTACCCAACCCGACCGCGCTGACGCATCTGCTGCTCACCGCGTTCGAACGGCTGGGCGCGGTGCCCCGCGCGACGATCCGGTCGGACTACAGCCCCGTCGACACGATCGCCCGCACCATCGTCGACGCCGTACAGGACCCGGCCATGCCGGGACGCGCCTCGCATCTCTTCAGCGCGGGCAGCGTGCGCTTCGACGAGCTGGCCGGCGCGCGCGCCGAGCGGGTCCCGTGCGCGCGTTTCCTCTCCCGGCTGCGCACCGCGGCGGCGGCGGGCGACGCCGAACTGGCCGCGCTGCTCGCGATCATCGAGCACCGCGCCGGGGGCCGCGCCGACGACGAGGCGCGTATACGCGACGTACTGGAGAACCTGCTCCAGGACAATCCAGCACTTTTCTCTACATCGATCACCCGCCCGAAGGAGCCAGTCGGTGCATGACGAGGAACGACCCATGGTCGGTAATGAGCAGGAGACGACGATGCGTCAGCGCACCATGGGACGGCTCGGCTGGCGGGTCTCCGACGTCGGGTACGGCATGTGGGGAATCGGCGGCGGTCCGGGCGGATTCACCGGCTGGAACTACGACATCGCCCCGGACGCCCTCGATCTCGCCGTGGACATGGGCTGTACGTTCTTCGACACCGCCTGGGTCTACGGCCGGGGCAAGTCCGAGAGCCTCCTCGGCGAACTGCGCGACCGCCGTCCCGACTCCGGGATCCGGCTGGCCACCAAGGTCCCCCCGCTCAACCGCGAATGGCCCCCGCGCCCGCAGGACACCCTGGAGGACGTCTTCCCCGTCGAGCATGTCCTCGACTACACGCGCCGCAGTCTGGACAACCTCGGCGTCGACAAGATCGACCTGCTCCAGTTCCATGTCTGGGAGGACCGGTGGGCCGCCGAACCCGGCTGGCAGCGGGCCGTCACCCTGCTCAAGGAGCAGGGTCTGATCGACGGATTCGGCATCAGCGTCAACCGCTGGGAGCCGACGAACTGCTTCGCCGCGCTCGACACCGGCCTGGTCGACGCGATCCAGGTCATCTACAACGTCTTCGACCAGGCTCCTGAGGACGAGCTGTTCCCGCGCGCCATCGAGGAGGACATCGCGATCATCGCGCGAGTCCCCTTCGACGAGGGCTCGTTGACCGGGACCCTGCGCGCCGACACCACGTTCCCGCCCGAGGACTGGCGGGCCGTCTACTTCGGCCCGGAGAACCTGCCGCCCACCGTCGAGCGCGTCGAGGCGCTGCGCGAACTCGTCCCCGACGGCCGGACCCTGCCGGAGATGGCACTGGGTTTCGTGCTGCACCACCCCGCCGTCTCCGTGGTCATCCCCGGCATGCGGCGTCCCGAGCATGTGCGGTCGAACCTGCGGGTGTCCGGCTCGGCGCCGCTGTCGGCGGACCTCGTCGACGCGTTGCGCGCCCACCGCTGGGACCGGCGGCCGACGCACTGGTCGATGTGAGAGCTGTGAGAACCGAGGAGATCCGGGTGACCCGAACCCACGAGGCGCCGCCGTCCACCGTGGACGGCGACGTCTGGTCGTCCCTGGCCGCGCAGGCGGCCCGCACCCCGCACGAGGTGGCACTGGTCGACGCGACCGGCGAGCTGGACTACGAAGCTCTGTTCGACCTGGTCGCCGAGATGTCGGACCGGCTGGCCGACGCCGGCGTGCGGCCGGGCGATCTCGTCGGCATCCGGCTGCCACGCGGCCGGGACGCGATCGTGGCCCTTCTCGCGGTGCTGCGGGCCGGAGCCGGTTACGTGCCGCTGGACCCGGTCTATCCGGAGGCCCGGCTGGCCCTGATGATCGAGGAGACCCGGCCCCGTGCGCTGATCACGGCCGACGGTGTGGTGCCGTTGGACGACGCCGTGTCCCGGCAAGATCCCGCGTACGTCATCTTCACCTCCGGTTCGACGGGCCGGCCGAAGGGTGTTCTGGTCGGCCGCCGTCAACTGCGCGATTTCACCGCCGCGTTCGCGGACCGGTTCTCCTTCGCGCCGGGCGACCGGATCCTTCAGTTCGCCTCGCTGAGCTTCGACACCAGCGTCGAGGAGGTCTTCTGCCCGCTGCTCCGGGGCGCCACGCTGGTGCTGCGCGACGACGACATGATCAGCAGGCCGGACCTGTTCTTCGACCGCTGCGACGCGCTCGGGATCACCATCCTGGATCTGCCGACCGCGTACTGGCACCAGTTGGTCGCCGCCCTGGACCGGGGCGAGACCGCGCTTCCGGCCGCCGTGCGGTGCGTGATCATCGGTGGCGAGACCGCGCGGCCCGACGCGGTACGCCGCTGGCAGGCGGCGGTGGGCGGCGCGGCCCGGCTGTTCAACACCTACGGCCCGACCGAGACCACGGTGGGCGCCACGGCGGCGGATGTGACCGAGTGGTCGGGCGGGCCGGGGGACGTGGTCCCGATCGGCCTTCCGCACCCGGGTGTGACCTGCCGGATCGGTGCCGACGGTGAGCTGCTGATCGGCGGTATCGGTGTCGTCGACGGCTATCTCAACCGCCCCGAGCTGACCGCCGAGCGCTTCACGACCACGCCCGGCCGGGGCCGCGAGTACCGCACGGGCGACCGTGTCCGCCGCTCCCCCGACGGGCAGTTGGAGTTCCTGGGACGGCTGGACGACCAGGTGAAGATCCGGGGGCACCGGGTCGAGCCGGCGGAGGTCGAGGCGACGCTCCGCACCCTGGACGGTGTCACGGACGCCGTGGTGCTGGTCGACGGGACGACGGGCCGCGCCAGGCTGATCGGCCATGTCGTCGTCTCCGGCGACGCGACCCGTCCTACGACCGATCTCGCGGCGGTACGCGGCGCCCTCGCCGAGATCCTGCCCGCCCATCTCGTACCGGCGGCGCTGGTCCGGCACGCGGCGTTCCCGCTGAACCCGCAGGGCAAGATCGACAAGGTGGCGCTGGCGGCGAAGGTGCCGCGGCAGCACGCCGCGGACGCCGCGCCGGCCGGGGCCGAGGGGAGCGCCGCCGCGCTGATGGGGGAGGTTCTCGGCGCCCCCGTCACGAGCGCGGCCGACGACTTCCTGGCCCTCGGCGGCGACTCCCTGGACGCCGTACGCCTCATCGCCGCCTTGCGGCAGCGGCACGGCGCGGAGCTGACCCTCACCCGGTGGTACGCGGATCCGACCGTCGGCGCGCTCGCCCGGCTGATCGACAGCGCGGCGGGGACGGCGGGATCCGCGGGATCTGCGGCGACGGCCGAATCCGCCGTCGCCACGCTCGCTGAGCGGGTCCCGCACCCGCTCAGCCCGATGCAGCGCGACTACTGGATCGCCGAGCAGCTGTGCGCCGATCTGCCCGTGTACACGCTGGGCATCCGGTACCGCTGGGCGGAACCGGTCGACGTCACGGCCCTTACCGCCGCGCTCGCCGAACTCTCCCGCAGGCACCCGATGTTGAGAGCGCGCTTCCCCGACGACGGCGCCGAGCCGAGCATGGTCGTCGAGCCCGCCGCACGGATCCCGCTGACTCTGGGCGAGCCCGATCGCGCGGGTGTCGACTTCCGGGACGGCCCGGTCGCGCACGCCTTCCTCAACGGCGACACACTCGTCGTGATCGTGCATCACCTCGCCTTCGACGGCTGGTCGGCGGGCGTGCTGGGGCGGGAACTCGCCGCGCTGTACCGGGCCGCGCGCGACGGTACGGGCCCGGCCGAGGCGCCCGGTCTGCCGCCGGCCGGCGCCGCGCCGGACCTCGCCGCCCGCAGCGCCGAGGCGAAGAGTGACGCCGCACTCGTCTCGTACTGGCGGGACCGGTTCGACGGCGCCGATCTCGATCTGGAGCTGCCCACCGACCGGCCCCGGCCCGCCGTCCCCTCGTACGCCGCCGGGCGGGTCAGCCGGCCGCTCGATCCCGAACTGCTGGGCCGGCTGCGCGCGTACGCCGCCGAGCAGCGGGCGAGCCTGTTCATGGTGGTCCTGGCCGGGCTCCAGACCGTACTGCGCCGGTACACCGGGCGTGCCGACGTCACCGTCCTCTCGCCGGTGGCCGGGCGCTCCACCGGTGAGCTGGCCTCGCTGATCGGACCCGCGCTGAACGTCCTGCCGTTGCGCGGTGACGTGTCGGGTGATCCGTCGTTCGCCGAACTCGTGGCGCGGGTACGGGACGCGGTGCTGGGCGACCTCGACCGCCAGCAGCTGGCGCTGCCCGATCTGGTGGACGCCCTGGACCGGCCAGGTGGTGCCAAACGCCTGAGCCCGGTCATGCTGACCGTGCACAACACCCCGGCGTCCGACGACCCGATCGTGCGGTACGCCGGCGAGGTGCCGCCGGCCGCCACCATGGTCGATCTCTCGATCGGCCTGGACTTTCCCGTCGACGGGGCGGTGCTGAACGCCGACTACGCCGCCGAACTCTTCGACGGCGCACGCGTCGAGGCGTTTCTCGACCACCTGCTGACGCTGCTCGACGCGGCGACGGGTACGACTGGTACGACGGGTACGACGAACACCCCGGTCACGATGCTGCCGATGCTCACCGACGGCGAGCGCCGACGCATCGTGGACGAGTGGAACGACGTCGTCGCCCCGCTGCCCGACGCCACCGCCGTACACCAACTCTTCGAAGGCCTGGTCTCGTCGGCGCCCGACGCGCCCGCACTCACCGTCGGGGGCGACACCCTCAGCTACGGGGAGCTGAACCGCCGGGCCAACCGGCTGGCCCGGAGACTGCGCCAGGAGGGGGTCCTGCCGGGTCACCGGGTGGCGATCAACCTGGATCGCGGGGCCGAACTCTTCGTCGCGATGTGGGCGGTGCTCAAGTCGGGCGGCGCGTACGTCCCCCTGGATCCGGCCTATCCCGCCGACCGGCTGGAGTACATGCTGGCCGACAGCGCGCCGACCGTCGTGATCAACGGGGACTATCTCGCCGGAGGTCTCCCGGACGACGACGGCGATCTGCCCCCGTGCAACTCGGCGGACGATCCGGCGTACGTCATCTACACCTCGGGATCCACCGGTCGGCCCAAGGGAGTTGTCGTCACGCACGGCAACCTCGTCCACGCCGCCGCCATGTGGCGGCAGGCGTACCGGCTGCGCCCGGAGTGGACGTATCTCCAGGCGGCCAGCTTCTCCTTCGACATGTTCGTGGGCGAGACGCTGCGAGCGCATCTCAGCGGTGGCCGGCTGGTGGTGGCCCCGCGCGAGACGCTGCTCGATCCGGCCGCCCTCCACGCGCTGATGAGGGCCGAGCGGGTCAACTGCACCGAACTCGTGCCCGCGGTGCTGCGCGCGCTCCTCGACCACACCGAGAGCAGCGGGGCGGACCTGCGGTTCGTGCACCTGCTGATCGGCGGCGGGGAGAAATGGCACGTCAAGGAGTACGCGCTGGCGAGGCGGCTCGTCGGCCCGGACAACCGTGTCGTCAACTCGTACGGCGTCACCGAGGTCACCGTCGACAACGTCTACTTCGAAGGCCCGGTCGGCCATCTCGCGGACGACGCGCCGCTGCCGATCGGACGGCCCTTCCCGAACAACCGGGTCTATGTCCTGGACGCGCACCGCCGGCCGGTTCCGGTGGGCGTGGTGGGCGAGTTGTATCTGGGCGGGCTCGGCGTCGTACCCGGCTATCACGACCGGCCCGAGCTGACGGCCGAGCGGTTCGTGCCCGATCCGTATCCGGGCGAGCCCGGTGCCCGGATGTACCGTACGGGCGACTCGGCCCGGTTCCGTCCCGACGGCACGGTCGACTTCCTCGGCAGGCTCGACGACCAGGTCAAGATCAACGGGTACCGGGTCGAACTCGGCGAGATCGAGGCCCGGCTCGGCACGCTGCCGGGGGTGGCGGCGTGCGCGGTGGCCCCGTACCAGCCGCGCGGCGGTATCACACAGCTCGTCGGGTATGTGGTCACCCGAGACGGGACGGACGCCGACGAGGCGGCTTGTCGCGAGAGCCTCACGGCGGGGCTGCCGGCCCATCTGGTTCCGGCCCGGATCCTCACCCTGCCCGCACTTCCGCTGACGCCCAACGGGAAGCTGGACCGGCGCGCCCTGCCCGCCCCGGCCGGCGGCGGCCCGAAGTCCGCCGTGGCACCGGCGCGGACCGACACCGAGAAGCGGATCGCGGCGGTCTGGGCGGATGTCCTCAAGATCCCCGAGCCCGGCGTCGACGACAGCTTCTTCGCCCTCGGCGGGGACTCGTTCTCGGCTCTCAAGGTCGTCCGGTGCATCGAACCGGCGCCCTCCCTGGTCGAGTTCTACCAGTACGCCACCATCCGCCGGCTGGCCGCACAGCTCGACGCGCGCGCGGGGACCACGCCCGGCGACCAGCGGCTGCTGCACCGGCTCACCGCGACGGACGCCGATGTGCCCGGCGGCGGGCACACCGTCGTGGCGGTGCCCTACTCCGGTGGCAGCGCGATCGCGTATCAGCCGCTCGCCGACGCGCTGCCGTCGAACTGGGCGCTGCGGGCGGTCGAGTTGCCGGGCCACGACCGGTCCAGACCCGACGAGGAGCTGGAGCCGATCGACGTCGTCTCCGGTCGCATCGTCGAGGAGATGCGGGCGATCGACGGCCCGGTCGTCCTGTACGGCCACTGCCTCGGTGTCGCGCTCACCGTGGAGGTGGCGCGGCGTGCCGAGGCGGCGGGTGTGCGGTTGGCGGGGGTCGCGCTCGGAGCGGGATTCCCGACGGCCCGGCTGCCCGGACGGCTCTT
This sequence comes from Streptomyces sp. NPDC006643, assembly GCF_042870175.1. Taxonomy (NCBI): domain Bacteria; kingdom Bacillati; phylum Actinomycetota; class Actinomycetes; order Kitasatosporales; family Streptomycetaceae; genus Streptomyces; species Streptomyces sp. NPDC006643. The sequence goes on from NZ_JBIAHA010000004.1 coordinate 170,512, forward strand.
CGACTGGATCTACCGGCATGTGCCGGTGGACCGCTTCACCTCCAACCGCGAGTATCTGGCCTATCTCCGGGCGCGGGGCGGCTTCACGGATCTGGACGACGAGGAGCAGGAGGCCTTCGTCCTGCGCAACGTGCGGCACGACGCCCGCGACGCGGAGGAGTACTTCACCGCCGCGTACCGGGAGCCGTATCTGCCGCTGAAGGCCCCGGTGCTGACGGTCGTCGGCGCCCGTGACCGGGTCACCGAGCATTACGAGGAACGCCGCCGGGAATGGGAGCACTTCACCGACGGCGAGGTGGGTCTCGCCGTTCTGCCACGTGCGGGGCACTTCTTCGTCAAGAGTCATTCGGAGCCGCTGGCCGGGGCCCTGGTCGACTTCGTCTCGGGCGCGGAGCCTCGGCAGCCCGCCCCGCCGCCGCCCGCCGAGGTACGGAGCGAGGCGCCGGAGACAGCGCCGGATCTGCGTAAGTTCGCGCTGATCGCGTTCGGTCAGCTGCTGTCGATGATGGGCAGCGGGCTGAGCACCCTGGTGCTGAGCATCTGGGTGCTCGAACGGACGGGCTCGCTCACCTCGTTCGCGGTGGTGAGCGCGATCGGGCTGCTGCCCGGCATCCTCGTCGGACCGATCGCCGGCACCGTCGCCGACCGGTGGGACCGCCGCAAGGTGATGCTGGCGAGCGACAGCACGGCCGGGCTCTCGATGGCGGCCCTGGTCGTCCTCATGCAGAGCGACGGCCTGCATCTGTGGCATGTGTATCTGGTCGTGTCGGTGACGTCGGTGGCCGGGGCGTTCCAGCGGCCGGCCTATCTCGCGGCGGTCGCGCAGCTGGTGCCCAAGCGCTATCTCGGCCACGCCGCCGGAATCGGTCAACTCGGTGTCGGTGTCGGGCTGGTGTTCTCGCCCATGCTCGGCGCCGCGCTCATCGGACCGATCGGCATCGACGGCGTGCTCCTCGTCGACATGGGCACGTTCGCCGTCGGGGCGCTCACGCTGCTGTTCGTCCGCTTCCCGAATCTCATGTTCCGGCGCCGTGAGGAGACCTTCCGTACGGAGATCCGCAACGGCTGGCGCTACATCACCCGCCGGCCGGGTATGCGGGCCGCGCTGCGGTTCTTCGTGATCGACCACGCCTTCTACACCTTGGGCTTCGCCGTCATCACGCCGATGCTCCTGCTGGAGCAGTCCGCGTCGGTGCTGGGCATGGCACTGGGCGCCGGCGGCGTCGGCGGGATCACCGGCAGTGTGCTGATGGGCCTGTGGGGCGGTACGGCCCGGCGTACCCACGGGATGCTGATCTCGATGGGGATCGGCAGCGTCGCGATGGTCCTGGTCGGCATCTCCACCGTCCCGGCCCTGATCATCGCCGGGATGTTCCTCGTCGGTTTCGGTGAGTCCCTCGCCGAGGGCCACTGGATCGCGGTCGTGCAGAGCAAGGTCGGCTTCGAACTCCAGGGCCGTGTCCTGTCCCTGTTCATCACCCTGATGATGCTGACGATGCCGCTGGGCTATCTCGTCGTCGGCCCGCTGGCCGAGCGCTATGTCCAGCCACTGCTCGAATCCGAGGGTCCGGGGCGGGGCCTCGCCCTGCTGATCGTCGTCAGCGGCGCGCTGCAACTGGCGTGGGCGGTCCGCGGCTGGTTCAACGACCGGCTGCGGCTGATCGAGGACGAGATGCCCGACGCCGTACCGCCCGCCGAGATCGGCACGCGCGACGACCTCCAGCGCGAAGCGGACGAACTGCTCGCTGCCCGTACCCGGTGAAGGGAAACGCTTCCGTGCTGCCTCCGACCTCCGTCGCACCCACCGATCCGTATCTGACCCCGTTGATCGTCGCGGACGGCCTGCTGCCGGGCGTCCGTGTCTTCCTGAAGGACGAGAGCCGTTACGCCTCCGGCAGCCACAAGGAACCGGCGGCGCGCGCGGTCGTGGCCCGCGCCGTCGCCGAGGGCCATGACCGGATCGTCGTGGGATCGTGCGGCAGTTACGGCCGCGCGATGGCGACGGCGTGCGCGGCGGCGGGCCTGCGCTGCACCGTGGTGCTGCCCGCCGAGTGGAGCGACGGGGGCGCCGTCGCGGCGACGTCGGGGGCGGACATCCGGTATGTCCGGGGCGGTTACGAGGACGCCGTCGAGGAGTCCCATCGCGTGGCCGGCGCGGAGGGGGCGCTGGACGGCAATGTCGACGGCCCCTGCAAGGACGCGATCTTCGAGGGCCACGGCCATGTCGTCCAGTCCCTGCACGACGAACTGGGCGCTGTCCCGGCCGCGTTGTGGATTCCGGTCGGCAACGGCACGACGATCGTCGCCGCCCGTCGCCAACTCCGCGCCCTGGGCTGGCCGGTGGCCCTCCACGCCGTCGGCTCCCCGGGCAACAACCCGATCGTGACGAGCTGGCCGGGCCCTTACCGCACCCTGCCGAGCCACTCCGTCGTCACGACGGAGCACAACGAGCCCCTGGTCAACTGGCACGCCCTGCACGGTCCCGAGGCGCTGACCGCGATCAGCGATTCGGGCGGCGCGGCGCACGCCGCGACCGACGACGAACTGCTCGCCGCCCAGGCCCTGTTGACGGGCTACGGGGTCGAGCCGAGCGCGTCGGCGTCGGCGGGCCTCGCGGGGCTGCTGGCCCACGCCCGTACCGCACCGGTCAGCGGCAATCAGATCGTGCTGCTGACCGGCCGCTGAGACCGGGAGACCCGGGGTGCCTGTGCGGCGGTCGTCGCCGTACAGGCACGTCCTCGGTCCTGTTCACCGCGTCGTTCCGGGCGACCGTCTCCGTCGGCGCGCTCGTCGGCGGCCTCGCGCTGGGGGATCGTGCCCCACCGTCGGCCGTTACGCTCGCCTCGTGAGCGAGATCGTGGTGGTACGTGACGGCTCCGGGCCGGAGATCCTGCTGGTGCACGGCGGCGCCGGCCCGCGGACCACATGGGGCGCTCTCGCTCCACTGGCCGACCGGTGGACGCTGGCACACGTCCACCGCCGCGGCTATCCACCGAGCCCACCGCCGCGGGAGCGGCAGGACTTCGCGGTGGACGCCCTGGACCTGGCGCCGCTGCTGGCCGGCCGCCCGCACGTCGTCGCCCATTCCTACGGCACGCTCGGGACGTTGATCGCGGCTGCTGCCGCGCCGGACAGCGTGCGCTCGCTCACCTTGATCGAGCCGCCGCTCAACTACCTTGTGCCTGACGATCCCGAGGCGGCACGGCTCGAACGCCTCGGCGATACGGTCCTCGCCCACGGTATGGACACCGCCCCGGCCGAACTGCGTGCGTTCCTCCGTCTCACCGGTGCGCCCATCGGCGACGGACCGCTCCCTCGGGGCGTGGTCGCCGGGGTCCGACGGGCGCACGGTGCCCGGCCGACGAGCGAGGCACGTCCACGGCTCGACGCGATCCGGGACGCCGGCGTCCCGGTGCTCGTCGCGTCAGGAGACCATGTGGCCGCGTTCGAGCGGATCTGCGACGCACTCGCGGATGCGCTCAGCGGCGAACGCGCCGTGCGTCCGGGCGCCGGTCACTTCGTCGCCTCGGCAACGGGCTTCGCCGAACGGCTTGAGGCCTTCCTGCGTCAGAACGCCACATGACGAGCTTCTTCCCCGAGGTGAGCGTGGCGGCGAGGGCTACGAAGCGGGTCAGCCCTCCTCGCCGGACTCCCAACGAGGAGGACACACCCCCTAGCTGACCATGATCGGTCCGGCGGTGGCCGTGCACTTCGTCTGGTCGGGGGCCACGGTGGCGCAGCCGCTTCCCGGGGTGGCCGTGTAGCCGGCCGGGGTGAAGATGATGGCGTTGCTGTTCAGACCCCAGGCGCCCGGGGGCACGTTCACCCGGCCGACCGTCTCGGCGATGGTGCCGGTGATGTCGTAGGTGCTGCCGGGGTAGTACGCGATGTCGCTGCCCCACACGTACGAGGCGCTCACCCCGTACATGCGCACGACCACGCCGCAGACAACGACGGACCGCCAGGAGAGCTGGTGGGGCTGGGTCGGCGGGTGGCCGATGCCGGTGGGCATGGTGATCTCGCAGGTGTACACGCCGCCGTCGTTGTTGTTGGTGAAGGTGACGAAGGCGCTGCCCGCGTCGGCCGACGGCTGGGCCGCCTGCGCGGGGCCGGCGCCCATCGCGAGTGACAGGGCCGCGACGCCGAATGCCGCGAGGACCGCGCCGGTCCGGCGTCGGAGGGAGTGGGGGGACATGGACGTACCGGCCTTTCGTTGGGGGCGAAAAACTACGGGACGAGACGGAACGGGACGGAACGGCGAGGACCCGCGCTGGGCCGTGAGGCCCGAGGGGGCAGCGAGAATCCCCGTGCCCCGGCATCACTTACGTCCCGGTGGCGAGAAGATCGTGTCGCCTCGGTGAGAGGCCCGTCAAGGGTTTGAACGTTCCAATCGGCGGCAGCGCCATGGACCGGGCCCGGTTCAGGGACAACAGGGGCTGGTCACCGCGCTGTTCAGGGGCGAGAGCCGCCCGGTGAACCGGGCCGCGTATCGGCGGGGAGCCGGGAGTCAACGGTTGCGGTAGCGGCCCGGGGTCTCGCCGACGAGGGCGGCGAAAGCCTCGATGAAGCTCGTCGGATTGGCCCAGCCGCAGGCGACAGCGGTGTCGGTGACGGACTTCCCCGCGGCGAGCAGGGTGAGCGCGTGATGGACGCGTAGCTGAGTGCGCCACTGATGAAAACTCATCCGGAGTTCCTGTCCGAAGAGCCGGCTGAGCGTACGTTCACTCGCCCCGACGCGCGCGCCGAGCTGGGCGAGTGTCTGCTGATTGGCAGGGTCGGCGTAGAGGATGCCGGTCGTCGGCCGGCTCGGGCAGATGCAGCGGCTGCTCGGGCGCAGCGGTGAGTTCGTCGACGACGACCGCGTGCAGCCGCTCGACCGCCTCCGGCGCCCGCCCGTCGGTGTCCGCCTCCTCGGCAGTGAGGGCGAGCAGAGCTTCGCGGGCGAGACCGGAGACGGTGAGCACGGCGGGTTGCGCGGGCGGCCGGGCGTCCACGCCACCCGGGTCGGCGGAGCGATCCACGTACCCCTGGCGGTGGTCACGGACAGCACGCCGGTGGCCGAGTAGACCAGGTGAGCGCGGTCATGGGCGTGGGTGGGCAGCCGCTGTCCGTGCGTCAGGACGATACGGCCGTGTTCCGCGAGATCAAGATGGCGGGTTTCCCTCATTCCCTCATCTATCGGTAGCCCGCCATCCCGGCTCCGTCCGAGAGTGGACGGCATGAACAGCCCACCCACCCATCAGGCCCCAGCGGCCCGCCCTTCGGTGCCCCGGAGCCAACGCTTCCCGGACCGGCCGGGGCGCGCACGGGCGATGGTCGCTGCCGGTCGCCGTGCTGCTCGCCGTGCTCGCCGCCCAGACCGTCGCGGCCTTCGGCGCGAGCCGCGACCGCCATGTCCTGGCCTCCCCCTGAAGGCCGGCGCAAGCGGGCACCGCGAAATCTCGCGGAAACTTGCCACCCCCGCGCGGCCGACGCCCGCGCGCCAGGCTTCTCGATCACGCCCGTCTCTTCGATACTGAGAGCGCCCTGCACGGGGAAGGGACCAGGCTGAGGCAGGCCTGATCACCCGTCAGTACGTCAGCGTGAAGTCAGCAACACCCCCGCCGGGGAGCACCACCGACCGCCAGGGCGCACGGTCCACCGCACACCGACTGACCTGGTAGAGACCAGCTCAGGAGCCTGGCTCGTAATCTTTCGAGGAGGACCCGTTGAGAATGCTGATCAATGTCCCGGAGACCGTGGTCGCCGACGCGCTGCGTGGGATGGCCGCCGCGCATCCCGAGCTGGCCGTGGATGTGGACAACCGGGTGGTCGTACGCCGCGACGCCCCGGTCGAGGGAAAGGTCGGGCTCGTCTCGGGCGGCGGTTCCGGGCATGAGCCGCTGCACGGCGGGTTCGTGGGGCCCGGGATGCTCTCCGCCGCCTGTCCGGGTGAGGTCTTCACCAGCCCCGTACCTGATCAGATGGTGCGGGCCGCCGCCGCTGTCGACAGCGGGGCGGGGGTGCTGTTCATCGTCAAGAACTACACCGGGGACGTCCTCAACTTCGACATGGCGGCCGAGCTGGCCGAGGACGAGGGCATCCGTGTCGCCAAGGTGCTGGTCAACGACGACGTCGCCGTGACGGACAGTCTGTTCACGGCGGGCCGGCGCGGGACGGGCGCCACGCTCTTCGTCGAGAAGATCGCCGGCGCCGCCGCCGAGGAGGGCGCGTCGCTGGAGCGGGTCGAGGCGATCGGCCGGCAGGTGAACGAGAGCGCGCGCAGCTTCGGTGTCGCCCTCAGCGCCGTGACGACCCCGTCCAAGGGCAGCCCGACCTTCGATCTGCCGGACGGTGAGCTGGAGCTGGGCATCGGGATCCACGGCGAGCCGGGACGTGAGCGGCGCGCCATGATGACCTCGCGTGAGATCGCGGACTTCGCCGTCGACGCGGTGCTGGAGGATCTGCGCCCGTCGGGTCCGGTGCTCGCGCTGGTCAACGGCATGGGGGCGACGCCGCTGCTGGAGCTGTACGGGTTCAACGCCGAGGTGCAGCGGGTGCTTGCCGAGCGGGGCGTCTCGGTGGCCCGTACGCTCGTCGGGAACTATGTGACCTCGCTCGACATGGCCGGATGCTCGGTGACGCTCTGTCAGGTCGACGAGGATCTGCTGAGGCTCTGGGACGCTCCGGTGCAGACGCCCGCACTGCGCTGGGGCCGCTGACCCGGCAGACGCTCAGACCCGTACGCCCGACGCTCTTCGAGGAGACCTTGTGTCCGACCAGGATTCCGAGCCGGTGCTCGACGTCGATTTCTTCCGCCGCTGGCTCAGCACGGCGGCTGCCTCCGTGGAACGGGAGGCGGACCGTCTCACCGAGCTCGACTCGGCGATCGGCGACGCCGACCACGGCAGCAATCTTCAGCGTGGCTTCCGGGCCGTGACGGCGGAGCTGGAGAAGGCGTCGCCGGAGACGCCCGGCGCCGTACTGACCCTCGCGGGGCGGCAGTTGATCTCCACCGTGGGCGGGGCCTCCGGACCGCTGTACGGCACTCTGCTGCGGCGTACGGGCCGGGCGCTCGCCGATTCGGCCGAGGTCACGCCGGCGCAGCTGGCCGAGGCCCTGGGCGCCGGGGTCGCCGCCGTGGCGCAGCTGGGCGGCGCGAAGGCCGGGGACAAGACGATGCTCGACGCGCTGGAGCCCGCCGTGGCGGCGCTCGGTACGTCGTTCGCCGCTGCCGCCGCCGCGGCGCAGGAGGGCGCGGTGGCGACCGTGCCGCTCCAGGCACGCAAGGGCCGGGCCAGCTATCTCGGCGAGCGGAGCATCGGGCACCAGGACCCGGGGGCCACGTCCTCCGCGCTGCTGATCGCGGCCCTCGCGGCGACGGCGGGCGAAGGCGGGACCGACGACACGGCGGGCGCATGAGTATCGAGACACCGGTCGGCATCGTGCTCGTGTCGCACAGCCGGGCGGTCGCGGAGGCTGTCGCCGAGCTGGCCGTCGGGCTGGCGGGTGGTGACACGACCGCTCCGGTCGCCGCCGCCGGTGGCACTCCGGACGGTGGTCTCGGTACGAGTACCGAGCTGATCGCGGGGGCCGCCGCCGAGGTGGACCGGGGTGCGGGTGTCGCCGTCCTGGTGGATCTCGGCAGTGCCGTGCTGACCGTCAAGTCGATGCTGGCCGACGGCGAGGAACTGCCTGAGGGCGCACGGCTGTTGGACGCGCCGTTCGTGGAGGGCGCGGTCGCGGCCGTGGTCACGGCGTCGGCGGGCGCGGATCTGGACGCGGTGGAGGCCGCGGCGGTGGAGGCGTACAGCTACCGCAAGGTCTGACGGCACCTTCGGACCTTCGGGGGCGGTACGCGAGGAGAGACGGGCCACACTTTGTGCACCTGGTTGCACAAAGTGTCCCGCCGGGGCTACTACTGGTGGGTAGCCACCGCGCGAGGAGCCCCCCATGAGCCCGTCCCCGAACCCGTATCCCCATCTCTTCAGCCCGCTCGACCTGGGCTTCGTCACCCTGCCCAACCGGGTGCTGATGGGCTCGATGCACGTCGGCCTCGAAGAGGCCGAGAACGGCTTCGCCCGCATGGCCGCCTTCTACGCCGAACGCGCACGCGGCGGCGTCGGCCTGATCGTGACCGGCGGCATCGCGCCCAACGACCGGGGGCGCCCGTACGAGGGCGGCGCCCGGCTCACGACCGAGGCGGAGGCCGATCGGCACCGGCAGGTGACCTCGGCGGTGCACGCCGCCGGCGGCCGGATCGCGATGCAGATCCTGCACTTCGGGCGCTACGCCTACCATCCGGACCTGGTGGCGCCGAGCGCGCTCCAGGCGCCGATCAGCCCCCATGTCCCGCACGCCCTCACCGACGACGAGGTGGAGGAGACGATCGAGGACTTCGTACGGGCGGCGGAACTGGCGCGGCTGGCCGGCTACGACGGCGTCGAGGTGATGGGCTCCGAGGGCTATCTCATCAACGAGTTCATCGCCGCGCGGACCAATCGGCGCGAGGACCGGTGGGGCGGCGGCTACGACAACCGCGTCCGGTTCCCGCTGGAGATCGTCCGCCGGATACGGGAGCGCGTGGGCCCCGACTTCATCCTCATCTACCGGCTGTCGATGCTCGACCTGGTGCCGGGCGGCTCCTCGCTCGCCGAAGTCGTCACGCTGGCCGAGCGGATCGAGGCGGCGGGCGCGACGCTGATCAACACCGGGATCGGCTGGCACGAGGCGCGGATCCCGACCATCGCCGCGTCCGTGCCGCGCGGCGCGTACACCTGGGTGACCAAGGCGCTGATGGGTTCGGTCTCCGTACCGCTGATCACGAGCAACCGCGTCAACACCCCCGAGGTGGCGGAGGAGTTGCTCGCCGACGGGCGCGCCGACATGGTTTCCCTGGCCCGCCCCTTCCTCGCCGATCCGGAGTTCGTCGCGAAGTCGCGCGCCGGTGAAGCCGACACGATCAACACCTGTATCGGCTGCAACCAGGCCTGTCTGGACCACACGTTCAGCGGGAAGATCACTTCCTGCCTCGTCAACCCCCGGGCCTGCCACGAGACCGAGCTGATCCTCTCCCCCACCCGGCGCGCCAAGCGGATCGCCGTCGTCGGCGCCGGTCCCGCCGGTCTCGCCTGCGCCGTGTCCGTCGCCGAACGCGGGCACCACGTCACGCTGTTCGACGCGGCCGACGAGATCGGCGGGCAGCTCAACGTCGCGAGAAGGATCCCCGGCAAGGAGGAGTTCGACGAGACGCTGCGCTACTTCCGCGGCCGGCTCGCCCGGCTCGCGGTGGACGTACGGCTCAACACCCTTGTCACGGTGGACGAGTTGACGGGCGGCACGGCCGGATACGACGAGATCGTGGTGGCGACCGGCGTCACCCCGCGTACGCCGGGGATCCCCGGCGTCGACCACGCGCGCGTGGTCAGTTATCTCGATGTGCTGCGCGGCGACGCCCCCGTCGGTGAGCGCGTGGCGATCATCGGCGCCGGCGGCATCGGTTTCGACGTCGCCGAATTCCTCACCGACAGCGGCGAGTCGGCGAGCCTGGACGCGGAGGCCTACTTCCGGCAGTGGGGAGTCGACACCGACTACCGCTCCCCCGGCGGTCTGCGGGAGCCCGTACGGCCCAAATCGCCGAGGACGGTCCACCTGATCCAGCGAAAGCCGGGGAAGGTCGGCGCCGGACTCGGCAGAACCACCGGGTGGATCCACCGCACCGAGCTGCGCCACCGGGGAGTCACCACCGTCGCGGGCGCCGTCTACGACCGTATCGACGACGAGGGGCTGCATCTCACCGTCGAAGGCACTTCCCGTGTGCTGCCGGTGGACACCGTCGTCCTGTGCGCGGGGCAGGAGCCACGGCGCGAGCTGTACGACGCGCTCCGCGCGGCCGGTGCCTCGGCGCATCTGATCGGCGGCGCGGACGTCGCCGCCGAACTCGACGCCAAGCGCGCGATCGACCAGGGAACGCGGCTCGCCGCCGCCATCTGAGCGGCAGTTGGCGGCGGGCCCGAACTTCTAGGATGCCGTCATGTCGCTCCCCCACGCCATCCTCACCGCCCTCCTCGAAAGACCCTCGTCGGGCCTGGAACTCGCCCGCCGCTTCGATCGCTCGATCGGCTACTTCTGGTCGGCGACGCATCAACAGATCTATCGCGAGCTGGGGAGGCTGGAGCGGTCGGGATGCATCCGCGCCCTGGCGGCGGAGCGGCCCGCCCGGGGGCGGAAGAAGGAGTACGAGGTGCTGCCGGCCGGTCGTGAGGAGCTGACCGGGTGGGTGTCGGGCAGGGAGGATCCCAAGCCGGTCAGGGACCCGCTGCTGCTGAGGATGCGGGCGGCGGCGGTGGTCGGCACCGACGGACTCCCCGACGAGCTGCGCCGCCATCTCGCGCTCCACGAGCGGCAGTTGGCCGACTACACGGACATCGAGGCGCGGGACTTCGGCCGCCGGACCGGGAAGACGGGCGGGACGACGACCGGGACGGCGGGCGAGCCGACGGAGGCCGACCGACTGCGGCATCTGGTGCTGCGTGCCGGGATGGATCTGGAGCGGCTGTGGGTCGACTGGCTCACCGAGGCGCTCCGCGAGACCAGCGCCGCGCCGGCCGGACCCGACGGAGCCTAGAGCGCATCGTCGCGCAGCTGCGTGCATCGCATGGCATCTCATCGCGGTGAGCACGGACGGGACTTGGGAGACCTGATAACTTCTACATGACTGTAGAAACAGAGACTTGTCCGTGCCACCCCTTCCCCCGGTACGGGCAGCCCGAGACATACGGAGCACTCATGGCCCTGTGGGATCGCATCAAGGAATCCGCCCAGACGATGCAGACCCAGCTGGAGGCGAAGAAGAACGACCTCAAGAGCGGTTCGTTCCGGGACGCCAGCATGGCGATGTGCGCCCTGGTCGCGGCGGCGGACGGTGCCATCGACCACGCCGAGCGCCAGCGCGTCACGCAGCTGATCACGACCAACGACGTGCTGCGGAACTTCCCGCCCGCCGATCTTCAGAAGCGCTTTGACGACTACCTGAACCAGCTCCTCGCCGACCCGGCGCTCGGCAAGGTCAATGTGCTCCAGGAAGTCGCCAAGGCGAAGAAGAAGCCGACCGAGGCCCGTGCCGTCGTCCAGATCGGCATCGTCATCGGCGGCGCCGACGGCAACTTCGACGCGCAGGAGCGGGCGATCGTACGCGAGGCGTGCTTCGCGCTCGACCTCCAGCCGCAGGAGTTCGACGTCTAGATCCGTCGGATCCGTTCCGCTCGTCGCCGGCCGGGCCGCCTCTGCGGCCCGGCCGGCGCTGTCACAGCGGCCCCGCTTTCAGGAGCAGGAACAGCGTGACCGTCGCGTTCGCCGAGGAGAGCGCCGATCCGAGTGTCCCGGCCGCCGCCGCCCAGGCCGCCAGACCCACCGCGGTGAACACCGGCGGCCAGCCGACGGGCGCCGGAGCGGGCGCCAGCAGCGCGGCCACCCGGCGCGGCACGGGTCCCGGCGCCGCGAACCCGGCCAGCGTCGGGGTGGGCGTGCCCCGCGAGACGAGCGCAGCCTTGCCGATGGCACGCGCCACCACCCGTCGCTCGCCCGTCACCCGGGCCGCCTCCTCGTCCGCCCACCGCTCCGTCGTGTAGGCGACGGCCGAGCGCAACGGCATCAGCAACGGGTTGGCCCGCGCCGCGAAGCGGACCACGAGCAGATAGCGATGGTGGCGCCCCGCGAGATGGGCCCGTTCGTGGGCGACGAGCGCCGCGCGTTCACCGGCGTCCAGGCACGCCAGCATGGCCGTGGAGACGACGATCCGGCCCCCTTGGACGCCGCCGCCGCCGCCGTCGCGGGAGGCCCGGCTCCGTGCGCCCGGCAGCGCGTACGCGTACGCCGCCTCGTCCGTCAGTACGGCGAGTTCGCCGCCGGGCACCCCGGTCAGCGCGTGCTCCGCCTGGCGGCGCACCCGCATGTGTCTGCGGACGGCGGTCGACCACGCCACCGCCACGGCGAGCAGCGCGACGACGGCGCCCTTGCCCGCCGCTTCCTCGTACGGCGTGGTCGGAGTCTCCCGGTCGGCCCAAGCGTCGGGCAGTGGATGGCCGGGCAGTTGCACCGTGCCGACGAACACCAGCAGTCCCAGGCACACCGTGCTGCACAGCGAGAGGACGGCGGCCAGCGCCGACAACAGCCGGGTGGCGACGCGGGGATGGAGATGCCGCTCGGCGAGGCGCGCGATCGGCAGCGCGGACAGGGGCAGCAGCAGCGGCAGCAGGACGAACACTCCCATCCGGTCAGTCCTCCACCCCGTCCTCGGGCAGGCCGAGGAGGTCGCGCAGCAGCCGTTCGTCGTCCGGCGAGAGGGTGGTGACGAATCGGGCCAGCACCGCCTCGCGGTCCGACTCGGCGTCCAGCACCCGGCGCATCCGCAGGGCGGCGAGCCCCGCCTCGTCGGAGGTCGCGCACCATTCGAAGAACCGGCCCACCCGCTCGCGGGTGACCGCCCGTTTGGCCTGGAGCCTGGTCAGGATCGTCATGACCGTGGTGTACGCCAGATCCCCGCCGAGCCGGTCGAGCACCCAGCCCGCGTTGACCGGTCCGGGCGCCTGCCGCAGTACGGCGAGCACCTGGGCCTCCAGCTCGCCCTGGCCGCGCCGGCGCGGGCGCCCGTCCATGCCGTCGTCCCCACCGATCCGTTCCCTCACACCGTCTCCCTCCACACCGTCTCCCTCCGTTCCCGGCGTGCGGCCTGGGTCCATCCGGCGCACCTACGGCGTGGCTCCGGCGTGGCAGCTCCGCCGCTCCGCACACACTTCTACAGTGTTGTAGATTTTTGTTACGGTCACCAGCTCAACTCAGGAGGAGCAGCGTGGGAGTTTCCCTGTCCAAAGGCGGCAATGTCTCGCTCACCAAGGAGGCGCCGGGGCTGACAGCCGTCCTGGTCGGTCTCGGGTGGGACGTCCGCACGACGACCGGTACCGACTACGACCTGGACGCCAGCGCCCTGCTGGTCAACGAGGCCGGGAAGGTCGGCACCGACCAGAACTTCGTGTTCTACAACAACCTCAAGAGCCCCGACGGTTCGGTGGAGCACACCGGTGACAACCTGACCGGTGAGGGCGAGGGTGACGACGAGGTCGTCAAGGTGAACCTGGCGGCCGTGCCGGCCGAGATCCAGAAGATCGTCTTCCCGGTGTCGATCCATGACGCCGAGAGCCGCGGCCACAGCTTCGGCCAGGTCCGCAACGCGTTCATCCGCGTGGTGAACCAGGACGGCGGCGCCGAGCTGGCCCGCTACGACCTCAGCGAGGACGCGGCGACCGAGACCGCGATGGTCTTCGGCGAGCTGTACCGCAACGGCGCCGAGTGGAAGTTCCGCGCCGTCGGCCAGGGTTACGCGAGTGGCCTGTCCGGCATCGCCGCCGACTTCGGTGTCGGGGTCTGACGGCTCGTACCACCGCACCCGAGGGGCGTGGAGCGCGTGACGCGCGCTCCACGCCCCCTCGGCGTGTCCGGGGCCTCAGCCGTGCGAAGGAGCCGTGTCGGGTGTCCCCGGCAGGACGGGCGTCTCCGTGGCGGACGTGCCCGTGCCGGACTCCTCACCACCGGACTTGTCGGCGTCGGACTTCTCGGTACCGGACTTCTCGGTGACCGGCGGCGCCTTCGGCGGCGACTTCCGGGTGAAGCGGCGGGCCAGCGGTTCGGTCCAACGGGCCGCCAGCGGCCCGAGGATGACCAGGATCAGCACATACGCGGTGGCCAGCGGCCCGATCCGGGGCTCCACACCGACGGCGAGACCCGCGATGACGATGGAGAACTCGCCGCGTGCGACGAGGGTGCCGCCGGTCCGCCAGCGGCCCGCCGTCTTGACGCCCGCTCTGCGTGCCGCGTACCAGCCCGTGGCGATCTTCGTCAGCGCGCTGACGACGGCCAGGATCAGGGCGGGCACCAGCACCGGCGGGATCGCGGCCGGATCGGTGTTCAGACCGAAGAACACGAAGAAGACGGCGGCGAAGAGGTCGCGCAGCGGCGCGAGCAGGTTGTGGGCGCCTTCGGCGACTTCCCCGGAGAGCGCGATGCCGACGAGGAACGCGCCGACGGCGGCGGAGACTTGGAGTTCCTGGGCGACGCCCGCGACGAGCACGGTGAGCCCGAGGACGACCAGGAGCAGCATCTCCGGATTGTCGGAGGAGACCGCGCGGCTGATGAGACGGCCGTGGCGCAGCGCGACGTACAGGACGAGGCCCACGCTGCCGAGCGAGATGAGCAGCGTGAGGCTGCCGCCCGCGAGGCTCAGTCCGGCCAACAGCGCGGTGAGCAGCGGCAGATAGACGGCCATCGCGAGGTCTTCGATGACCAGGACGCCGAGGATGACCGGGGTCTCGCGGTTGCCGAGTCTGCCGAGGTCGCCGAGCACCTTGGCGATGACGCCGGACGACGAGATCCAGGTGACGCCCGCCAGCGCGACGGCGGCGACGGGGCCCCAGCCGAGGAGGAGCGCGGCGATCGCGCCGGGCAGGGCGTTGAGTACGAAGTCGACGATGCCGGAGGGGTATTGGGTCTTGAGATTGGTGACGAGTTCGGAGGCGCTGTACTCCAGCCCGAGCAGGAGGAGGAGCAGGATGACACCGATCTCGGCGCCCGTGGCGATGAACTCCTCACTGGCCGCCATGGGGAGCAGACCGCCGTGGCCGAAGGCGAGTCCCGCCAGCAGATAGAGCGGGATGGGCGAGAAGCCCACCCGCCCGGCGAGCCGGCCGAGCAGGCCCAGGCCGAGGATGACGGCCCCGAGTTCGATGAGCAGCGCGGTCGTGTCGTGCACGGGCGATTATCCTCCGGTGATCAGTTCTGCGACGGCGTCCACGCCTTCCCTGGTGCCGACGACGACGAGCGTGTCCCCCAGTGCGAAGCGGAAGTCCGGGGTGGGTGAGGGGACGGCGTCGGTACGGCGCAGGACGGCGACGATGGACGCGCCGGTGCGCGCACGGGCCTGGGTGGAGCCGAGCGTGCGTCCCGCGAAGGGGGAGCGTTTGGTGATCGGGATGTGCTCCGTGACCAGGTCGATCTCCAGATGCTGATGCAGATGTCCGACCGGGTCCGGCATCAGGAGTTTGGAGAGCGCTGTCGCCTCGTACGGGGCGAGCGGGGTGGAATCCTTGCAGTTGTCGTCGTCCTCGGGGTCGTGGAAGGCGACGATGCGGCGCCCGTCCTGGTGCACCACGACGGAGATATGACGGCCCGAGTCGGTGTTGAGGTCGTAGCGGGTACCGACCCCGGGCAGGGCGGTCTTGCTGACGTGAGCGGTGTGCTCCATAGGAAGGCGCTCCATGCGGGCATGCGGGCATGCGTTGGCGGTGGGTGGGCCGCGCGGCCCCTGGCCGGGGGAATTCTCCACCATCCGGCGCGGCGGGGGCCCGTCAGTCGCCGGCGGCCGGCCGGGACAGGACCGGTTCTAAGGGAGTACGGGTGCGCTCGTCCATGAGCCGCCCCTCCGCCTCGACCACCGATCGGCAATGAGCAGCCCGGCACGCAACCGTGCGACGGCAACTCATTAGCTATTTTAACGTAAAAGAAAATGGGCCGATTGCGGTGATTCGTACCGTTATTGAGGGCTCTGCGTCAGGTCGGCGGCGGGGTGCCGCGCCTTATCCGCTCCCGGTTCGGGTCGAAGAGATGCCCGGCCGCGCCGGACACCACGAGACCGCCGGCGAGCAGGAGCCCGTGTCCTATGACGATGCCCGCCCCGAGCAGCGCGAGTCCGGCGGCGAGGGTCAGCCACGCGGCGCCGCGCCGGTACTCACGGGGGCGGCAGGGCAGACCGCGTTCGAAGGCGGCGGCGAATCGCGGATCGTCGTACCGCAGCCGGTCGGCGAGATCGTCGAGAAGCCGGTCCTCGTCGGGGGCGTGCATGGGACCTCCTCCCCGGGACACCTGTGTGTCCACGATCACCCGCCGCACGGCACCGTCACCATCGGTGCCGGCACCCATATCCGGGGGCGTGGGACATGTATCCGCCGGTGAGGGACATGCGGGCGCCCCGAGGTGGCGGGGAGTGGTGGCTCGTACGGGCGATAGTGGGAGGACCACCCCGAGGAGGCCGTACTCCGTGTCCCTGTTCTGGCGCATCTTCCTGCTCAACGCCGCCGTGCTGTTCGCGGCGACCGCGCTGCTGCTGCTCGGTCCCGTCACGGTCTCCACGCCGGTCCTGCTCACCGAGGCGATGATCATGGCCGCCGGGCTGGCCGCCATGCTGATCGCGAACGCCGCGCTGCTGAGGGTGGGACTGGGCCCGCTGCAACGGCTCACCCGCGCGATGACCACCACCGATCTGCTGCGTCCGGGCCCCCGGCCGGTCGTGTCGGGACACGGCGAGATCGCCGAACTGATCAGGACGTTCAACACGATGCTGGACCGGCTGGAGGCCGAACGCGCGGCCAGCAGCGCGCTCGCGCTCTCCGCGCAGGAGGCCGAACGGCGCAGGATCGCCCAGGAGTTGCACGACGAGATCGGCCAGACGCTGACCGCCGTGCTGCTCGAACTGCGGCGCGTCGCCGACCGGGTGCCCGAGCCGCTGCGCGACGAACTGCTCCAGGTGCAGGAGACCACCAGGGACAGCCTGGACGAGATCCGCCGTATCGCCCGCCGGCTGCGCCCCGGCGTGCTGGAGGAACTGGGGCTGATCAGCGCGCTCAAGGCGCTGACGAACGAGACCACCACCCACACCGACCTCACCCTCCGGCGCAGCTTCGACGGCGATCTCCCCGCGCTGGACCAGGAGGTCGAGCTGGTCCTCTACCGGGTCGCCCAGGAAGGACTGACCAACATCGTCCGGCACGCGCGGGCCGAACAGGTCGCCGTGGCGCTGCACCACGGCGCGCTCGGCGTCGAACTGCTGGTCAGGGACGACGGACGGGGAATCGGTACGGCGCCGGAGGGCGCCGGCATCCGGGGCATGCGCGAGCGCGCGCTGCTGATCGGCGCCGAGGTGTCGGTGGGTGATGTGCCGGGCGGCGGTACGGAGGTACGGCTGCACGTCCCCGCCACTCGCGTCGCACCGGTCGCCGGACAACTCACGAACGGGAGCCACTGACCGCCATGACCGACACCGACACCGTTCCCGCGTCCGGGCCGACCCGGATCCTCCTCGCCGACGACCACGCGCTCGTCCGGCGCGGGGTGCGGCTGATCCTCGACGGCGAGCCGGACCTGACCGTGGTCGCGGAGGCGGGCGACGGCGCCGAGGCCATCGAGCTGGCCCGCGAACACCGTCCCGATCTGGCCATTCTCGATATCGCGATGCCGAGGCTGACCGGCCTCCAGGCCGCCCGTGAACTCTCCAGGCTGCTCCCGGACACGCGCATCCTGATCCTGACGATGTACGACAACGAGCAGTACTTCTTCGAGGCGTTGAAGTGCGGCGCCAGCGGCTATGTGCTCAAGTCGGTCGCCGACCGGGACCTGTTGGAGGCGTGCCGGTCGGCGATGCGCGACGAGCCGTTCCTCTATCCGGGTGCCGTGACCGCGCTCATCCGCAACTATCTGGACCGGGTGCGGCAGGGCGACAGCGTCCCGGAGAAGGCCGTGACCGTACGGGAGGAGGAGATCCTCAAACTCGTCGCCGAGGGCCACTCGTCGAAGGAGATCGCCGACCTGCTGGTCATCAGCGCCAAGACGGTCGAGCGCCATCGGGCCAATCTGCTCCAGAAGTTGGGGCTCAAAGACCGGGTGGAACTGACTCGATACGCCATCAGGGCCGGTCTCATCGAGCCCTGACCGGCGTACGGTTGGATGCTCCGGCGCCGGCCGCCGGGCAGGGTCACACTCAGGCACCGCACCACGAGAGCGGAACGAGGCGACACCATGTCCCCGTACAGCAGCTGGGAGTTCACGGACGACCGAGGCCATCTCACCGTCGCGTCCCGCCGCCCGGACCGGGTGGTCGCCTACATACAGACGGGCGCGACCCTGTGGGACCACGGTCTGCGGCCCCTGGGTGTCTTCGGCTCCCACCACGACGGCGACTCCCCCGACCCCGCGAAGGCGGGCGGGCTGCCGCTCGGCTCGATCCGGGACTTCGGCGCCGGCGGTTCGGTCGATCCGGACGCCGTCCTCGCCGCCGGACCGGATCTGCTGGTCGCCGTCAGCTACGGCGGCGGGCAGATCTACGGCATCGATCCGGAGGCGGCCAAGCATCTGGAGGAGGGGGTGCCCGTCGTCGTCATCGATGTGGGCAAGGACCGCCCCCTGGACGGGATCAGGGACCGGTTCACGGCGCTCGCCCGGTCGCTCGGCGCGCCGGACGAGCCGGACACGCAGGACCTGGCGTGGGCCGAGGCCCGCCTCCGTACGCTCACCGCGCGGCCCGCCGCCGCCCGGGTGCTCGCCCTGTCGGCCGCCGGGCCCGGCACCGTACATCTGGCGCGGCCCGGCACCTGGCCCGATCTGCGGGCGCTGTCGGCCCTCGGCGTCGATCTGCTCGATCCCGGCCACGGTGCGGGCGGCAACTGGTGCACGACCGACTGGGCTCAGG
Source organism: Streptomyces sp. NPDC006643 (assembly GCF_042870175.1). NCBI lineage: Bacteria > Bacillati > Actinomycetota > Actinomycetes > Kitasatosporales > Streptomycetaceae > Streptomyces > Streptomyces sp. NPDC006643. The sequence goes on from NZ_JBIAHA010000004.1 coordinate 189,002, forward strand.
CGCGCGCGATGGAGCCGGACATCGTGCTCGGGGACGTACGGGCGAACGCGGCGGCGCCCGACGCGCTGCGGAGCGACGGCCACTGGCGCGCGCTCCAGGAGCGGGTGCGCACCGTGGCCTGGAATCCGGAGGCACCGTGCAGTCACCGGGGGCACGCGCGATTCGTGGACGCGGTGGCCGCGGCGCTGTAGGCGGCGTGTCGGTCGCGTATCGGTGGCGGCTGCGACCGTTCCCGGCATGACACGTCACACAGACACACCCGCCGCTCCCTCCCTGCCGGTTCGCCTCGTCGAGGTCTCGGCGGTACGGCGGCTCTCGCCGCGTATGGTCCGCGTCACCTTCGGCGGCCGTGCCCTGGCCGATTTCGCGTACGACGCTCCCGACCAGCAGGTGAAGCTCTACTTCCCCAGGCCGGGGCAGTCCGCTCCCGTGCTGCCCGAGCCCGGCGCCGACGGGGATGTCATGCGCTGGTACGGGGCCTTCCAGGCGATCCCGGAGGGCGAACGGCCCTGGGCGCGCAGCTACACCATCCGCGCGCACGACCCGGCGCGGGGCACGGTCGACATCGACTTCGTCCTGCACGCCGGTGCGGGTGAGACTTCGGCCGAGGGCCCCGCGACCCGGTGGGCGCGGTCGGCGCGGCCCGGTGATGTGCTCGGCATGTTCGGCCCGTCCGCCTACTTCGCGGAGCCCGTACCGCTCGGGACCACCGACTGGCTACTGCTGGCCGGTGACGAGTCGGCGCTGCCGGCGATCGGCACGCTCGTCGAGGCGCTGCCCGAGGGGGCGCGTGCGGTGGTGTACGTGGAGGTGTGGGACGCCGCCGAGGAGCAACCGTTCACATCGGCGGGCGAGTTGACGGTGCACTGGCTGCACCGTGCCGCGTCGACGGGCGACGGCCCGCCGCTGGTCGAGGCGGTGCGGGCGGCGGAGTTCCCGGCGGGGTCGGTGTTCGCCTGGCTCGGCGGCGAGGCGGGTGCGGTACGGGCGCTGCGCCGGCATCTGATCGGTGAGCGAGGGCTCGACCGGCGTTCGGTCCACTTCACCGGCTACTGGCGCCGCAGACTGACCCAGGACGACGCGCCGACGGAGGCGGACCTGGCGGAGGCACGGGAACGGCTGGCCGACCGGTCCTAGGGCGGGTCGTTCGGATCGCGCCGGACCCAGGCCACGTCAGCTCAGGGCGGGCCGGGTCAGGAGGTCTGAGGGATTCGGGTGAAGCGTCCCGCGATGTGCAGGTCGGCCTCGATCGCGGCGGCCGTGCCGCGAAGCTCCGGCAGCAGGTCGGTCAGGCACTCCTCGACCGTGCGGCGGCTGCTGTGCATGGCGACGTTGAGCGCCGCCACCGCGTGGCCGGTGCGGTCACGGACCGGTACCGCGAGGGAGCGCAGGCCCTCCTCCAACTCCTCGTCCACCAGCGCGTGGCCCTGCTCGGCGACCCGGTCGAGGAGGGCTGCGAGCTGTACGGGGTCGGTCGTCGTGTACGGGGTGAGGGGCTTGAGTCCGGTGGCCGGCAGGCGGTCCGCGGGCGGGCGGTCGGCGAGCAGGACCCGGCCCATCGAGGTGGCGTACGCCGGGAATCTGGTGCCCAGGGAGATGTTGACGCTCATGATCCGCGTGGTGGAGACGCGCGCCATGTACTGGATGTCGTCGCCCACCAGGACCGCGAGAGACGCCGAGTCGTGCACCCGGCGCACGAGCGCGGCCAGGTGCGGTGTGGCGATCTCGGCCAGTGTCGTGCGGGAGAGCGAGGGGTAGCCCAGCGCGAGGACCCGCGGGGTGAGGCGGAAGGTGCGCCCGGCCGACGTGAGGTGGCCGAGGTGCTCCAGGGTGATCAGGGCCCGGCGGGCGGTGGCCCGCGCGAGTCCGGTCGTCTCGGCGACGGCGCTGAGCGTGAGTTCGGGCCGGTCCGCTCCGAAGGCCGTCAGGACGGTGAGGCCGCGGGCGAGTGATTCGACGAATCCCGCGCCGAGTTCCTGCTTCGTGGCGGAGGTCCAGTCGGCGAGGCCCGCCGTCGGGGCCCCGGTGGGGTTCCGCTCCGGGGAACGGGTGCCGCCGGGCGACGGGGGAGCTTCCCGGAGCACTCGCTCCATCTCCCCCGCGGCCCTCCGTACCTGTGGCAGCAGGGCCGCCCGCAGGGAGGCCGCGCTATGGCGGCTGGTGTGGCTCACCGCGCTCAGTGCGCAGGCGATCGTGCCGTCGGGGGCTCTCACCGGTACGGCGAGGGCGAGCAGGCCCGGCTCGATCAGTTGGTCGTCGATGCCCACGCCCCGCTTGCCTTCGTCGGCGGCGCGGACCTCCAGGTCGGGCACCGCGCCGGCCCGGCCAGGTGCCGAGGGAAAGCGTCTCCCCTCGGGGTCGGTGGCGCGGCGCTCGCGCCAGCGCGCCCAGTCCGACTCGTCCCAGTCGGCGGCGAACAGCGCTCCGGGCGCGGTCCGTTCGGCGGGGAGCAGGTCGCCGATACGAAAGGTGAGGGACATCGTGCGGCGCCGGGTGGTCTGGTGGACGAAGCGGATCCCGTCGCCGTCGGGCACGGCCAGGGACACCGACTCGTCGAGTTCGTCGGCGAGTCGCTCGGCGAGCGGGCCGAGCAGGGCGGGCAGTCGCAGGGCCGCGAGATAGGCGTTGCCCAGTTCCATCAGCCGGGGGGCGAGGGTGAGCAGATGGCCGTCGACATGGACGTATCCCATGCGTGCGAAGGTCGCCGCGATCCGGTCGACGGTGGAGCGGGCCAGGCCGGTCCTGCGGACCAGGTCGCTCAGGGGCAGTCGGCCGCCCGCCTTGTCGGCCTCGCGCAGCACGGCGATGCCGCGCATCAGCGGGCCGACGGCCTCCGGCGGCGCGGGCCGGCCGGGGGCGGAGGACTCCGCCTCCGGCGTCTCCTCCAACGTCTCCTCCAACGTCTCTCCCGGCGTCTCTCCCGACGTCTCCTCGGGCATCGCTTGAGGCATCTCGTCGGGCATCGGACTCTCCTCGGGGCAGCGGACCGGGACCTGGAAGCTTCCCGCAAGGCGTTGACACCCGTCGCCGGGGAACCGCACACTCGGGTCGAGCAGATAATGAACTCTAGTTCATCTGGCGAACAAGCGAAAGCCGAGTGCTTCCCGGGGCCTACGTCGCCCGGCAAGGAGTCCCCATGGACAAGGTCAGCCGGTCCGCCGCCGAGGCGGTCGCCGACATCCCCGACCACGCCTCGGTCGCCGTCGGCGGCTTCGGGCTCTGCGGCGTGCCGAACGAGCTGATCGACGCGCTTCTGCGCCTCGGCGCCGGCGGGCTGAGCATCGTCTCGAACAACTGCGGACTGGACGGCGAGGGTCTCGGCAAGCTCCTCGCGGCCGGCCGGATCGCCCGTGTCACCGGGTCGTACATCGGCCAGAACAAGGAATTCGCCCGCCGCTATCTGGGCGGTGAGGTCGAGGTGGAGCTGGTGCCGCAAGGCACGCTCGCCGAGCGGCTACGGGCCGGCGGCTGCGGGATTCCCGCCTTCTACACGCCCGCCGGCGTCGGCACCCTGGTCGCCGACGGCGGGCTGCCCTGGCGGTACGGGCCGGACGGCGAGGTGGTGAAGGCATCCCCCGCCAAGGAGGTCCGGGTCTTCGACGGCGAGGAGCACATCCTTGAGTTCGGCATCACGACGGACTTCGCGCTGGTACGGGCCGCTCGCGGCGACCGGCACGGCAATCTCGTCCTCCACCGGGCCGCCCGCAACTTCAACCCCCTCGCCGCGATGGCCGGTCGCGTCACCGTCGCCGAGGTGGAGGAGCTGGTCGAACCGGGCGAGCTCGATCCGGACACCGTGCACGTGCCCGGTGTCTTCGTGCAGCGGGTGGTGGCGCTCAGCCCCGCCGCAGCCGCCGACAAGCGCATCGAGAAGAGGACGGTACGCGACTGATGGCCTGGTCACGAGGTGAGATGGCGGCCCGTGCGGCTGCCGAGCTGACTCCGGGAACGTACGCCAATCTCGGTATCGGTCTGCCCACCCTGATCCCGGGCTTTCTGCCCGAGGACGCCGATGTGGTCCTGCACTCGGAGAACGGGCTCCTCGGGGTGGGGCCCTATCCCACGGACGACCAGGTCGACCCTGATGTGATCAACGCCGGCAAGGAGACCGTGACCGTGCTCCCCGGAGCCGCGTCCTTCGATTCCGCGCTGTCCTTCGGCATGATCCGGGGCGGCCACATAGATGTCGCCGTCCTCGGTGCGATGCAGGTGTCGGCGGCCGGCGATCTGGCCAACTGGTCGGTGCCCGGACGGATGATCACCGGGATGGGCGGGGCGATGGATCTGGTGCACGGGGCCCGGCGGGTGATCGTCATGACCGAGCACACCGCGAAGGACGGCTCGCCGAAGATCGTCGAGCGGTGCTCGCTGCCGCTCACCGGGCGGGCGTGCGTCCAGCGCGTCATCACGGATCTCGCGGTGCTCGACATCACGTCCGACGGGCTGGTGCTGATCGAGACCGCCGACGGGGTCACCGTCGACGAGATACGGCGGCGGACCGGCGCCCAGGTCCGGGAGAGGTGAGTCAAGTGGCCCCGACCCAGGACGAGATCAGCGCGGAGATCGCCGCCGCGCAGGAGCTGACCGCGCGGGCCGTGGCGGCCGGAGGTGCGCCGCCACTGCATCCCGCGCGTGACTGTCCGCCGTATCGCAGCAGTGTCCTGCGTCATCCACGCCAGCCGGCGCTGCGGGTCGGCGCCGACCCCGAGGCCGCAGAGTGGCACGGTCCGGTCTTCGGGGTCACCGACATCACCGCGCTGGACGCGGATCTGACCCGGCAGCATCAGGGCGAGCCGCTCGGTGAGCGGATCACCGTCAGCGGGCGGGTCGTGGACCGTGGCGGCCGGCCGGTGCGCGGTCAACTGGTGGAGGTGTGGCAGGCCAACGCGTCGGGCCGGTACGCGCATCAGCGTGACCAGCATCCGGCGCCGCTCGACCCCCACTTCACTGGTGTGGGACGGTGTCTGACGGATGATCAGGGCGCGTACGCCTTCACCACGGTCAGGCCGGGCGCGTATCCCTGGCGCAATCACACCAACGCGTGGCGGCCGGCGCACATCCACTTCTCGCTGTTCGGGACGGCGTTCACACAGCGTCTGGTGACGCAGATGTACTTTCCCGGCGACCCGCTCTTCCCGTACGACCCGATCCTCCAGTCCGTCACGGACGCCGCCGCCCGAGCCCGGCTGGTGGCGGCGTACGACCACCAACTCTCCGTGCCGGAGCGGTCGTTGGGGTACCGCTGGGACATAGTGCTCGACGGGCCGGCCGCCACGCTCCCGGATCCCGAGGAGGACCACTGATGCCCGCACCGACCCCCTCGCAGACGATCGGCCCGTTCTACGGATACGCCCTGCCCTTCCGCGACGGCGGCGAGGTCGCGCCCCCGGACCATCCGGACACGATCACCGTGCACGGGCGCGTGTACGACGGTGCGGGCGAGCCCGTGCCGGACGCGCTGGTGGAGACCTGGCAGGCGGCGCCGGACGGTTCGCTCGCCGGACAGTACGGATCGCTTCGGCGCGACCCGGTGACCGGCGGATTCCTCGGCCGCAGCGGCGTCGACTTCACGGGGTTCGCCCGGGTCGCCACGGACGCGGACGGGCACTGGGTGGTGCGGACGCTGCCGCCGCCTGCCGCGCTGCCCTATGTGTCGCTGTGTCTCTTCGCGCGCGGGCTCACCCATCACCTCTTCACCCGGGCCTATGTCGACGGGGGCGCCGTCGACGACGCGGTGCTGTCGGCGCTGCCCGGCGAACGGCGGGGCACTCTCGTCGCGCGGGCGGAGGGCCCGCGCCGGTTTCGGTTCGACATCCGGTTGCAGGGGCCCGGCGAGACGGTGTTCCTCGAATTCGCGCCCTCCGCGCCGTCGGCGACGTCCGTGACATCCACGACGAGGGACGAGGCCTGATGCGTACCACCGTCGGCATCGTCGGAGGCGGGCCCGCGGGGCTGCTCCTGGCCCGGCTGCTGCACAACGCGGGTGTCGAGAGCGTCGTCCTGGAACGGCGCGACCGCGCCTACGTCGAGCACCGCCAGCGGGCCGGAATCCTGGAGCAGGCCACGGTGGACGCGCTGCGCGCCGCCGGGGCGGGCGAACGCATGGACCGCGAGGGAATCCCGCACGACGGGATCGAGCTGCGCTTCGGACGGCGTGCCCACCGCGTCGACTTCCCCTCGCTCACCGGCGGTCGACGGGTGATGGTGTACGCGCAGACGGAGGTGGTCAAGGATCTGATCGCGCTCCAACTGGCCGAGGGAGGGCCGCTGTTGTTCGAAGCGGAGGTGCTCGGTGTGGACGGCGCGGACACCGCGCGACCATCGGTCCGGTATCTGCTCGAGGGCCGCGAACAGACGCTGAGCTGCTCGTACGTCATCGGGTGCGACGGTTTCCACGGGGTGGCGCGCGACGCCCTCCCCGCATCGGTCCGGACGGACTTCGAGCGCGTCTATCCCTTCTCCTGGCTGGGCGTCCTCGCCGAAGCGCCCCCCGTTCACGACGAGTTGATCTACGCCCACTCGGCACGCGGGTTCGCTCTCGCCAGCATGCGCTCGCCCTCGGTGAGCCGTCTCTACCTCCAGGTCCCCGGCGGCACCGACACCGCCGACTGGCCCGCCGGCCGGATCTGGGACGAGCTGGACGCCCGCTTCGCGATCGACGCCGATCCCGGCTGGAGGCTGGTGCGCGGGCCCGTACTCTCCACGGCGGTCCTGCCGATGCGCAGCCATGTCACCGAACCCATGCGCTTCGGCCGGCTGTTCCTGGCCGGGGACGCCGCCCATATCGTGCCGCCGACCGGCGCGAAGGGCCTCAATCTGGCGGCGGCCGATGTGATCGTGCTGGCCCGCGCCCTGATCGAGCGCGTCAGGACCGGTTCGGAGGAACTGCTCGACGCCTACTCGGACACCTGTCTGCGCCGGGTCTGGCGGGCCGAGCACTTCTCGTACTTCATGACGACGACCCTGCACACCGACCCGGCGCAGTCCCCCTTCGACACCCGGCTACAGCTCGCCCAGCTCGACCGGATCGCCTCGTCGCGGCACGCCGCCGCCGAACTGGCCGAGAACTACACGGGGTTGCCGCTCCCGGACTGACCGCGCCCGGAGCCGGGCGGACATACAGCGGTCGGGTCAGATGAGGGCGGCTGCTTCCTTGACGGAGAGGGCGCCGCCTTCCGCGTACGCGCGTGTCCAGGTCCGCTCGTCGAGCGCGGCCCGTGCCTCGGCCTCGGCGCGCCGGCCGATCTCCCGCTCGTAGGCGGCGGGGTAGGGATGGAAGAGGAACTTCTCCGCGAGCCCGGTGTGCTGTCCGTACGCCCCCAACAGCCGTGCCCCGTCGGCCGCTTCACCGTTGCCCGTCTTCGCCCAGGCGGCGCAGAGGAACTGACTGAGGATCAGCTGCGGTGCCACCAGATGGGCCAGGCTGTCCAACAGGCGTACGGACTCCCGGAGATGGACCAGCGCCTGCTCGTACGCGCCGTCGAGACAGTCGAGCCAGCCGCGCAGTCCCTCCGTGACGCCCATCTGAAGGCCGTGTTCACGGAAGCCCGGCTCCTCCTCCAGGGTGGCGATCTCGGTCCGGGCGAGGCCCGTGCGCCCGGTACGGCCGTAGCGTCCGGCGAGCAGCAGCCGGGCCGCCCCGCCGTTGCGTCCCGCGTGGCCGCGCGACTCCTCGACCGCTTCCCGCAGCAGCCGTTCGGCCGCCTCCTCGTCGGCCGGAGTGCTCGCGGCCTCCAGCCGTACCGCGGCCAACCGCGCCTTGAACAGGGAGACTTGGATGGGCATTCCGACCCGCGCGCAGCTCGCCATGGCCCGTTCGAAGTCCGCAGCCGCCTCCGGGTAGCGCCCCCGGCGTTCGTAGGACTCACCGCGGGCGGACAGGGACTCGGCGAGGATGACCGAGTCACCGGCCTCTTCGAACAGCGACACCGCTTCGTCGGCGTCGCGTGCCGCCCGCTCCTCGTTGTCCGGCCCGGTGTCGAGCAGTTTCCCCCGCAGCGTGAGCGCGAGACCGAGGTCCCATCCCCGGCCGGGCTGTGCGCGGCACGCGTCCACCAGGGCGTCCAGCGTCTCGCCCATGCCGCGCCACTCGCCGACCAGCAGCCCGGCGAAGAACCACATCACGGCGGGCTGCCGGCAGACCTGCGGCAGATCCTTGCGGTAGGCGGCGACGATCCGGGTGAGCTGGTCGCGGGTGTCGGGGCCTCCCCAGATCTGGGCGTTGTCCTTGCTCTGGCCCTTGCCCTTGCCCTTGCCCTTGCTCTTGTCCTTGTCGTCGTCGCCGCCGTCCGCCCGCTCGCCCCCTCCCCCGCCGCTCGCGAAGCGCAGCAGCCGCACACCGCGCCTGGCCTCCCACACCTGTTCGTCGGACCAGGGCGGCGGCAGGTCGATGCAGGGGTCGGCGAGCGGTACGGCGGGCCGGACGGGCGCCGCGAACGGGTCGGGTCCGAGTGCCGTGACGGCCTCGGACCAGTCGCGGGCGTCGCGTTGATGGCCGCGGACCTGCCAGAACCAGCTCATCGAGAGCACGAGGCACATCGCGTCCTGTTCACGCGCCGGCCCGCCGTCATGGCGGAGCGCGGTGCGCAGCGCGGCGCGTACGTTGTCGTGCTCCCGCTCGAACTGCCCGAGGCGGTAAGCCTGTCGGGGCCCGCGCAGCTCCGGTTCACCGAGCCGTACCAGCTCGCGGTAGGCGCGCAGATGCCTTAGCTCGACGACCGCCCGTTCGCCCGATTCGTCGAGCCGCCCGGACGCGTACTCGGCGACGGTCTCCAGCAGCCGGTAACGCATCGCGTCCGGACCGCCGGGTACGGCCACGAGCAGCGACTTGTCGACAAGGGAGGCGAGCGTCTCGAACACCGGCAGACCGCCACCGGCGCAGACCTCCTCGGCCTCGCTCGCCGCGCAGCCGCCCACGAAGACCGAGAGCCTGCGCAGCACGGCCCGTTCGGTCTCCGTCAGCAGTTCCCACGACCAGTCCACGACGGCCCGCAGGGTCTGCTGTCTCGGCAGTACGGTACGGCTGCCGCTGCCCGCGCCCAGCAGCCGGAAGCGGTCGTCGAGCCGGTCCGCGAGCTGGCGCGGGGTGAGCAACCGCAGCCGGGCCGCGGCCAGTTCGACGGCGAGCGGCAGCCCGTCCAGCCTGCGGCAGATCTCCTCGCAGGCCGCCGGGTCGTCCTCGGTGCGGAAGCCGGGGCGGGCGGCGGCGCCGCGTTCACCGAGCAGGCGCAGCGCCCCGTTCGGCGCCAGCGGGCCGACGCCGTACAGATACTCGCCGCGTACGCCCAGCGGTTCACGGCTGGTGGCCAGGACGGTCACCTGGTGGCAGCGGGTGAGGATGGTCTCGGCGAGTTCGGCGGCGGCGCCGATCACCTGTTCGCAGTTGTCGAGGACGATCAGCAGACGGCGGGAGCCGCAGTGTTCGACGAGCCGGGTGAGTGGGTCGGTCGCGGCGCCCCCGGTGCCACCGGGACCACGCACCGCCGTCTCCCGGGCCCCGAGCGCGGTCAGTACGGTCTCCGCCACGTCGCCGGGCTCTCGTACGGAGGCGAGTTCCGCCACCCAGACACCGTCCGGCCAGTGACCGCTCGCGCGGGCCGCGCTCTCGGCGGTCTCGAAGGCCAGCCGGGTCTTGCCCGCGCCGCCGGGCCCGGTGAGTGTGGTGAGGCGGTGCGCGCGCAACTCGACGGAGAGCGCGGCGAGTTCGGACTCCCTGCCGACGAACGAGGTGAGCCGGGCGGGGAGATTCCCGAGGAGGTTCCCGGGGAGATCGCCGGGGAAAGCGGCCGGGGCGCCGGCCGTGTGCTGCCGGTGCCGGGCGTCGGTCTCGTCGTCCGCCAGCAACTGGGCGTGCAGGGAACGCAGTTCCGCGCACGGCCCGGTGCCGAGCCGGTCCGCCAGCAGGGCGCGTACCTCCTCGTACGCCTGAAGGGCCTCGGCCCGGCGTCCCGCCGCGCGCAGTGCCGCGATCCTCGTGGCCTGAAGCGGCTCGTCCAGCGGCGCCTCGGCGACCAGCGCGGCGAGCCCCGGCAGTGCGCGCTCGGGGCGGCCGAGCCGGACGTCGGCGGTCAGTCGGGCGCGACGCGCCTCGGTGTGCTGTCGCCGCGCGCGTACGGCCAGTGGGTCGGTGTCCCGGCCCGGCAGATCCGCGAGGGCCGGCCCGCGCCACAGCGCCAGCGCCTCGTCCAGCAGGAGGGCCGCGCGGGCACCGTCGCCGTCCTGGAGCGCCGACGCCCCTTCGGCGGCGAGCCGTTCGAAGCGGAACACGTCGATGTCGTCGCGCGCCGCCACCAGCCGGTAGCCGCCGGGCACCGATGCGATGGCGGCGCCGCCCAGCGCCTTGCGCAGCCGCCCGATCAAGGCCTGGAGCGCGGCGGCCTCGTCGGCGGGCGGCTCGGCGGCGTCGTCCCAGACCAGCGCGGCCAGCCGGTCGACGGAGACGGCGCGGCCACCGGCGCCGGCCAGCGCGGCGAGCAGCGCGCGCACCCTCGCCCCGCTGAGCGGAATCTCGGCGCCGTCCGGGCCGAAGGCCCTGGTCGTACCGAGCACGTCGTAGCGGTAGGTCACCGCACCATTGTCCCCGCCACGACCGACGGCCGCGCCCGCGCCCGGCGCCGGGGCCGGGGCCGGGGCCGGGGCCGGGAACCGGGGCCGGGAACCGAGAACCGGGACCGGGGACCGGGGACCGGGGACCGGGGACCGGGGACCGGGGACCGGCGCCGGGAGCCGGGAGCCGGGAGCCGGGAGCCGGGAACTGGGACCGAGAACTGGGGCCGGAGCCGGGAGCCGGACCACGGGTCGGCCTGGCGCGATCGCCCGGCGGCGGTAAGCGCCGCCGGACGACGAGGCCCCGCAGGGCGGGCCACGAGGGGGGCGGACGCCATCCGTCGGATACGGTCCACGACAGACATCGCCCCCCCGCACGCGAGCGTTGAGCGATGCGGCCCCCTCGCCCGGAGGGCACCGGCGGCGGGCGTACGCGGCGTCCGGGACGTCCGGGACGTACGCGATCACTCCGGCACGCGTCCGCCGTCCCTCACGCCCCGCGACCGGTCGACGGGGTGAACTCGCACCAGACCGCCTTGCCGTCCCCGCGCGGCTCCACGCCCCAGCGCGTCGACACCGCGTCGACCAGCAGCAGTCCGCGTCCCGTTGTCGCCGCCTCGCCCGGCCAGCGTCGGCGCGGCCAAGCGCTGGAGCGGTCCTTCACCCAGAGCCGGACCCGCCGTACCGGGCCGGGTACGACCTCCAGGGTGAGGACGGCGCCTCCCTCGGTGTGCAGCAGCACGTTCACCAGCAGCTCTCCGGCGGCCAGTTGTACATCGTCCGTCAGGGCCGCCAGGCCCCAGTCCTCCAGCGCCTGGCGCAGCACGGCGCGTGTCTCGGCCAGGCCTTCCGGGTCGGCCTGGTGGATGTACTGGTGGATACGGGGCGCCTGCCGGGTGCCGGGGTCGGGTGCCCGGTGCAGGACGAGGAGCGCCACGTCGTCGCCGGTTCCCCAGCGGTGCCACAGCCGGCCGGCGAGATGGTCGGCGAGCGCGCTCGCCCGGCCGGGTCCGGTGCGTACGACATGGGCGAGTTCCGCCATGCCTTCCTCGATGTCGAGTCCGGACTCCTCCACGAGCCCGTCGGTGCACAGCACGAACGTCTCGCCGGGCACCACGTCGAGCCGGGTCTCGGGGAAGTCCTCCTGTCCGAACTCGGTGGCCAGACCGAGGGGCAGTCCGCCGCGCAGATGGGGCCAGCCCGTTCTGCCGTCGGTGTGCCGGACGAGCGGGCCGAGATGCCCCGCCCGTACCGCCCGTACGGCTCCGGTGGAGAGGTCGAGCTGGGCGTAGGTGCAGGTGGCGAAGCGCTCGGTGTCCAGCTCGACCAGGAACCGGGAGGCCCGCGCGAGCACCGTCGCCGGCGGGTGGCCTTCGCCGGCGAAGGCGCGGAGCGCTATCCGCAGCTGGCCCATGACGGCGGCGGCGTGTGTGTCGTGTCCCTGGACGTCGCCCACGACGACGCCGACCCGGCCGCGCGGCAGGGCGATCACGTCGTACCAGTCGCCGCCGACCTCCCTGCCGCTCCAGGCGGCGTGGTAGCGCACCGCGATCTCGACGCCGGTGAAGGCCGGGATGTCGCGCGGCAGCATGGACGACTGGAGTCCGGTGGCGAACTCCCGCTCCTGGTCGAAGAGGATCGCGCGCTGGAGCGACTGGGCGACGATGCCGGCGAGGCCGAGACAGACGTTGCGGTCCTCGGGCGTGAAGTGGGTGCGGCCCCGGTAGAACAGCGCGAGGCCGCCGATGGAGCGGGCCTGGGCCACGAGCGGGAGGAAGGCCGCTGCGTCGAATCCGTGGCCGTTGATGTGCGCGCGCAGCCGGGCCAGGGCGTCGGAAGGGCCGGCGGTCCCGGCTTCGGCGGTCCCGGCAGACCCGGCTCCGGCGAGTCCGGGCGCGGCTTCGGCTCCGGCTTCGGCGAGTCCGGCGAGTTCGCGGAGTTCGGAGAGCGAGGTGGCGAAGCGGGCACGCTGGGTGAGTGCCGCCCGCGCGAGCGGCATGGTGTCGTCCAGCGGGGCGACGGGCTGTTCGCCCCGCGTCCCCGGGGGCTCCAGGGACTCGCCGGACAGGGCCACCAGCCGGACCGAGCCGCCGTCGACGAGGCCGAGCGCCAGCCCTTCGGCGCCGAATCGCTCCAGGCCGCCCGCGTCGCTCAGGACAGCGGTGACATCGTCGACGGTCAGCGCGCGGGACAGGGCCTCGGTGGTGCCCTGGACGAGGGCGGTGAGCCGTCTCCGGCCGGCTTCCTGCGGGCTGACCTCGGCGAATTCGCTCAGCTCGGTGGTCGCGTTGCGGACGATGCCGATGACGCGGTGCGGGCGTCCCCGGTCGTCGCGGAGGATTCGGGCCCGCACATGGGTCCACTGACGGACGCCGTTACGGCGGGTGACCTGGAAGTACGCTCCGTACGACGTCCGGCCGCTGCGGATCGCGCGGTCCACGGTGGCGTCGAGACGTACTCCCTCCTCGCGCGGCACGCGGTGGCTCAGGGACTCGGGATCTCCGTCGTACTCCCCCGGGCGCAGGTCGAACACCGCCAGCCCCGCCGCATCGAGATCGAGGGTCCTCTTCATCAGGTCCCAGTCGAAACTGCCCATACGGTTCAGGGCGAGCCGCTTGTCCGCACCGATGGCCGGGCGGTTCCGTCCTGCCATGTGCCCGCTCCGGAAGTAGAGATTCCATAAGAAGCCTAACTTTCCTCCCATCTCATCGCATAATGACCCATCCCATCCCTGAGCCGCTTCGCCCTCGTCGTGTCATGTACCTGGACACGACGAGGGCGCCGTGCTGTGATGCCAACTGCCGCTCTTTCCAACGTTGTACAGACTTCGTCGATGCTCTGGACGGGAGACCCGATGACGCTCGACCGACGACACTTCCTCGGCACCGGCGCCCTCGCGATCGGTGGTGCGGGCCTGCTGGGACCACTGGCGCCGACGGCCGCCGCCGTACCCCCGGCACGCGGCGGCTGGTACACGCCGAACGCCGCGCCGCTCGCCCCCACCGCCTTCCAGAAGCTGCCGCTGGGCAGCGTCACCCCGCGCGGCTGGCTCACCGGACAGCTCCGGCTGCTGCTCGACGGACTGTTCGGCCGGTACGCCGAGGTGTCGCACTTCCTGCGGTTCGAGGACTCCGGCTGGGTCCACCCGGAGAAGGACGGCTGGGAGGAAGTCACCTACTGGCTGCGCGGCTATGTGAGCCTGGCCGCCCTCACCGGCGATCCGGCCGCCCTCGCCACCGCCCGTCGCTGGATCGACGCGATCCTGGCCACCGGACAGCCCGACGGCTTCTTCGGGCCCACCCGGCTGCGTACGGCGCTGAACGACGGACCGGACTTCTGGCCGTATCTGCCGCTCCTTCAGGCGCTTCGCTCGCACGAGGAGTTCACCGGCGACGAGCGCATCGTGCCGTTCACCCTGCCGTTCCTGCGCTACATGAACGCGCAGGGCCCCGGTGCCTTCAACTCCAGCTGGGTGTCCAAGCGTTGGGGCGACGGTCTCGACGTCGTCTTCTGGCTCTACAACCGCACCGGCGAGTCCTTCCTCCTCGACCTCGCCGACAAGATGCACACCCACGGCGCCAACTGGGTCGACAACTTCCCCGACCTGCACAACGTCAACATCGCGCAGGGCTTCCGCGAGCCCGCCCAGTACGCGCTGCGGTCCGGCTCGGCGGAGCTGACCCGGGCCACGTACCGGAGTTACGCCGCCGTCATGGGCACCTACGGCCAGTTCCCCGGCGGCGGCTTCGCCGGTGACGAGAACTCCCGCCCCGGCTTCGACGACCCCCGGCAGGGCTTCGAGACCTGCGGCACGGTCGAGTTCATGGCCAGCCACGAACTGCTCACCCGGATCACCGGCGACCCGGTGTGGGCCGACCGGTGCGAGGAACTGGCCTTCAACCTGCTGCCGGCCGCCACCGACCCGCAGGGCCGGGGCGTCCACTACATCACCAGCGCGAACAGCGTCGAACTCGACAACACCGCCAAGAACCAGGGCCAGTTCCAGAACGGCTTCGCGATGCAGGCGTACAAGCCGGGCATCGTCCCCTACCGCTGCTGTCCGCACAACTACGGTATGGGCTGGCCCTACTTCACCGAGGAACTGTGGCTCGCCACCCCCGACCGGGGACTCGCGGCGGCGATGTACGCGCCGAGCCAGGTGCGCGCGAAAGTCGCCGACGGCACCGAGATCACGGTCACCGAGTCCACCGACTACCCGTTCAAGGAGACCGTCACCCTCACGGTCAGCACGCCCCGGCGGGTCACCTTCCCGCTCTATCTGCGGATCCCCGGTTGGTGCGAGGACCCCCGACTGGCCATCGACGGACGGCTCGTGGCCGTGCCGGGCGACGGGCCGCGGTTCGTCAAGGTGGAACGTGAGTGGCGCGGCGGCGAGCGGGTGACCCTGAAGCTGCCGCAGCGCACCACCGTACGGACATGGGAGGACAACCACGGCGCCGTCAGCGTGGACCACGGGCCGCTCACCTACTCCCTCAGGATC
Source organism: Streptomyces sp. NPDC006643 (assembly GCF_042870175.1). NCBI lineage: Bacteria > Bacillati > Actinomycetota > Actinomycetes > Kitasatosporales > Streptomycetaceae > Streptomyces > Streptomyces sp. NPDC006643. The sequence continues at coordinate 204,048 of NZ_JBIAHA010000004.1, forward strand.
GGGGAGCGGTACGAACGGTTCGCGGGCACCGAGGACTTCCCCGAGCTCTCGGTCCACCCCACCACGCCGTGGAACGTGGGCCTCGCGCCCGATCCGCTGCGCGGGCTGCGGTTCACGGCGGACAGCGGACCGCTCGCCGCGAACCCGTTCACCCATGAGGGATCCCCCGTCCGGATCACCACCTCGGCGCGCCGCATCGAGGAGTGGGGCGCCGACGACCAGCGTGTCGTCGCGCCTCTCCAGAACAGCCCGGCCCGCAGCACGGCGCCGCCCGAGCCGGTGACGCTCATCCCGATGGGCGCGGCCAGGTTGCGGATCACCGCGTTCCCGACCGCGTCGCCCGGCGGGCGGGCCTGGACGGCGGAGCCGCCGTACCGCCGGATACGGAACAAACACAGCGGCAAGGTGCTCGCCGTGGACAACATGTCCCTGGACGCGGGCGGGCGGGTCGTGCAGTTCGACAACACGGGAACGGCGGACCACGCCTGGCAGTTGGCACCGGCGGGCGGCGGCTGGTTCCTGATCCGCAACGGCAACAGCGGGAAGATCATCGGGGCCGAGGGCAGATCGACGGCGAACAGCGCGCGCATCGTGCAGTTCGAGGACGACGGGCGCGGCGACCATCTCTGGCAGCTGGTCGACCGGGGCGAGGGCTGGTCGCTGATCGTCAACAGGCACAGCGGGAAGGTGCTGGGCGTCGACGGGATGTCGACGGGCAACAGCGCGCAGGTGGTGCAGTTCGAGGACAACGGAACGGACGACCACCTCTGGCAGCTGGTCTGACCCGGGGTCCGACCCTGAGGCCCGATCCGAGGGTCTGATCCGAGAGTCTGATCCGGAGGCCCGATCCGAGGGCCCGATCCGCAGGTTCGACCCGGTTCCGACCCGGGGCTCCGCACGCGCCGGTGACCGCCGACGCCCAACTGGGCGTCGGCGGTCACTTGTTGTCGGCAACACAACCCATGACGGTCCATCTGTTCACAACTCTTGACGTGTACGAAACAGCAGAGCAGCATCAGCGGTGCACTCAGAGAGCGCTCTCTGATGATTCGTGGAGAGCTCTGTGAGCGTTCCCCCCACCGTTCACGACACAGGAGAGATGCCCGTGCACGCTCCCCCCATCGGTTCTCCGGCGTTCCGCGGCGCCTCATCGCCGTCCCGACGTCGCGGACTGGCGGCGACGCTCGCCGCCACCCTCGCCGCGACCCTGCTGGCCTTCGTCCCGAGCAGTCCCGCGCACGCCGACCCGATCGAGGGCGGCGGCGATCTCGGCCCCAACGTGATCGTGTTCGACCCTTCGACGCCCAACATCCAGGGCAAGCTCGACGAGGTCTTCGAGCAGCAGGAGTCGGACCAGTTCGGCTCCGGCCGCTACCAGTTCCTGTTCAAGCCGGGCACGTACAACGGGCTCAACGCCCAACTCGGCTTCTACACCTCGGTGTCGGGTCTCGGGCTCTCGCCCGACGACGTGAACATCAACGGTGATGTGACGGTCGACGCCGGCTGGTTCAACGGCAACGCCACCCAGAACTTCTGGCGTTCGGCGGAGAACCTGTCGCTCAACCCGGTCAACGGGACGAATCGCTGGGCCGTCTCACAGGCCGCGCCGTTCCGCCGTATGCACGTCAAGGGCGGGCTGAACCTCGCTCCCGACGGTTACGGCTGGGCCAGCGGCGGCTACATCGCCGACAGCAAGATCGACGGCTCGGTGGGACCGTACTCCCAGCAGCAGTGGTACACCCGAGACAGCTCGGTCGGCGGCTGGCAGAACGCCGTGTGGAACATGACGTTCTCCGGGGTGGAGGGCGCCCCCGCGCAGTCCTTCCCGGACCCGCCGTACACCACGCTGGAGACCACCCCCACCTCCCGCGAGAAGCCCTTCCTCTATCTGGACGGCGACACCTACAAGGTGTTCGTCCCGGAGAAGCGCACCAACGCGCGCGGGGTGACCTGGGACAGCGGCGCGCCCGCGGGCTCGTCGATCGACCTGAACCAGTTCTACGTGGTCAAGCCGGGCGCGACGGCGCAGACCATCAACGCCGCGCTCGACCAGGGCCTCAACCTGCTGTTCACGCCCGGCGTCTACCACGTGGACGAGACGATCAATGTGAACCGGGCCGACACCGTCGTCCTGGGTCTCGGACTCGCCACGGTCATCCCGGACAACGGGGTGACGGCGATGAAGGTCGCCGACGTGGACGGGGTGAAGCTGGCCGGCTTCCTGATCGACGCCGGTCCGGTGAACTCCGAGACGCTGCTGGAGGTCGGCCCCGAAGGATCGTCCGCCGACCACTCCGCCAACCCCACCACGGTCCAGGACGTCTTCATCCGGATCGGCGGCGCGGGCCCCGGCAAGGCGACCACGAGCATGGTCGTCAACAGCGACGACACGATCATCGACCACACCTGGGTGTGGCGGGCGGACCACGGTGACGGAGTCGGCTGGGAGACCAACAGGGCCGACTTCGGCGTACGGGTGAACGGTGACGACGTCCTGGCCACCGGCCTGTTCGTCGAACACTTCAACAAGTACGACGTCGAGTGGTACGGCGAACGCGGCCGGACGATCTTCTTCCAGAACGAGAAGGCGTACGACGCGCCGAACCAGGCCGCCATCCAGAACGGCGACACGAAGGGCTACGCCGCCTACCGGGTCGACGACTCGGTCGAACAGCACGAGGGCTGGGGGATGGGCAGTTACTGCTACTACAACGTCGATCCCACGATCCAGCAGCACAACGGCTTCCAGGCACCAGTCAAGCCGGGCGTGAAGTTCCACCATCTGCTGGTGGTCTCGCTCGGCGGCCAGGGCCAGTACGAGCGGGTGATCAACGACACCGGCGAACCCACGTCCGGGACGTCGACCATCCCCTCGGTCGTGGTCCAGTTCCCCTGACGCGGCGTCTGTTCCGAGGCGCCGTACCCGGAACAGGCAGCCGCAAGCAGGGCCCGGCCTCGTGAAGAGGCCGGGCCCTGCCCGTGCGGGTCCCACAGTGGTCCGTGCCGGGTCAGCGCCTGCCGCCACGCAGCTTGCCGAACAGCCGACGGGCCTGCTCGCGCTTCCTCGGGTCCGACGAGGCCGCGCGCGCCTGACCGATCACACGCTGCCCCTGCGGGCTGCGGGTGAAAGCCTTGATGCGGTCGATGATTCCGGGCATGCCGTCTCCTGCGCTTCGATGACACCGACGGCCCCGCTGTGAGGCCTCGGACTACGTCTACCCCCCCTAACGCCGCGAGACGCCCATTACGTTCCCATGACCTCCCCTTTACCTTCGGCGCGGCCTCGGCGCGGGCCTTTCGATACGGCTTCGGCGCGGGCTTGGGCGCGGCTTCGGGCATCCCCTGGAAGGGCCGTCTGCCCCGCACGCGCTCCCCCGATGGCGGCCCCGCAGGACCCCGCACAGACTGACGTGATGTCAGGGAAGCGAAGCGCCGGACTCCTCCTCTACCGGGTCACGGCCACCGGCACCGAGGTGCTCATCGGGCACATGGGCGGCCCGTACTGGGCCGGTCGTACGCGGGCCGCGTGGTCGATCCCCAAGGGGGAGTACGGCCCCGACGAGACGCCCGAGGAGGCTGCCGACCGGGAGTTCGCGGAGGAGGTGGGCCACCCCGCGCCCGAGGGACGCCGCGAGCCGCTGGGCGAGATCCGTCAGTCGGGCGGCAAGACCGTCACCGTATGGGCGATCGAGGCGGACTTCGATCCCGCCCTCGCCGTACCGGGCACGTTCACCATGGAGTGGCCGCGCGGGTCGGGCGTGGAGCGGGAGTTCCCGGAGCTGGACCGGCTCGACTGGGTCCCTCTGGGGGATGCCGTGGAGCTGCTGGTGACCGGGCAGCGGATCTTCCTCGGCCGGCTGGCCCTCTCCATGGAAAGCCGCGCCGGCGACGAGAGCGGCGAGGGAGACAGGAGCGACGAAGGCTCCTTCGGGGCGTAGCGCCCGTACGCAGAGAAGATCCGGCAGTCCGGAAAGGGAGACTCCTCCGTGCACCACCGCTCACACGTCTACGCCGCCGTCGGCGCGGTCCTGCTCACCGCCGCGGCGCTGCCCGCCACCGCGCACCCCGCTTCGGCGCTCGACACGACGCATCTGCCACCGCCTCCGGCGCCACGGGGCGGGCTGTCGGGACCGCCGGCCGCCGCGGGCTCGTTCCGGCTGGACGCTCCGGTCACGGCGGACGCCCTGCGGGCGAAGGTCCAGGGCTGCGCACGTGTCTCGAAGGGCCTGTACCGCAGCGACCAGGGCCGGCCCGCCGACATTCCCGTCTGCGGCACGAAGGGCGCCGTGTACTGGAAGGCCGATCTGGACATCGACTGCGACGGGCAGGTCACCGCCCGCTGCAACAAGCGGACCGATCCCTGGTTCCACGGGGACACGGCCTTCCACCAGTCGAACGGCAAGCCGCTGAACGCGGAGAAGCTGCCGTTCGTCGTGGTGCCCGCGCCGAGCGGGATCTGGGACTACCGCTCGTCCGGCATCCGGGGCGGCGGTGTCGCGGCCGTCGTGCACAAGGACCGGGTGGAGTACGCGGTGGTGGGCGACACGGGCCCCGCCGCGCTCGTCGGTGAGGCCTCGTACGCCGCCGCGCGCTCGCTCGGGATCGACCCCGATCCGGCGCGTGGCGGGGTCCCTTCGGGGGTGACGTACATCCTGTTCAAGGACGCGAAGGTCACACCGATCGAGAACCGGTCGGCGGCGGTGAAGCTGGGCGCCGAACTGGCCCGGAAGTTCCTGCGGGACAACTGAGGACGCCCGGGACATCCCCGATTCGCGGAAGGCGCACGACGTCTTCGGTACGGAGGCGAGGTCGGCGCCCCCTCCGTACCGAGGACGTGGTCGTGCGCGGCTCTCTAGACGATCCCCTCGGAGATCTCCGACTGCTCACGGGCGCTGCCGTACGACTGCGGGGTGCTGTACGAGCCCCGCGCCGCGTACCACCAGGCAGTGGCCAGGGCGAGCACGACGGCCAGCGCGACCACGGCGTAGTTCATGGTGTCCGTGGTGACGGGGTTCTTCTGCGGCAGAAGGAAGACCACGGTGATGACCACGACCCAGACGACGGCGATCCAGCCGATCGGCTTGCTCCAGCGGCCCAGCGTCCAGGGACCGGGCTGGAAGCGGTCACCGGCCCGCAGCTTGAGATAGATCGGGATCGCGTAGGCGGGGGTGATGCCGATGACGTTGATCGCCGTCACGGCGCCGTACGCGGTCGGCGAGTACAGCGAGGGCAGGGCGAGCACACACGCGAAGCCGACCGACAGCCACACCGCGGGTACCGGGGTCTGCGTACGGCTGCTGACGCGCCGCCACAGGGCCGATCCGGGCAGGGCGTTGTCGCGGCTGAAGGCGAACACCATGCGGCTGGCGGCGGCCACCTCGGCGTTGCCGCAGAACAGCTGCGCCATGATCACGACAAGCAGAAGAGCGCTGGCGCCGTTGGTGCCCAGGACGTCGATGAAGATCTGCGCGGGCGGCACGGCGGCGCCGCTCGTGGCCGCGTAGTCCTGGATGGCGAAGGTCAGACCGGCGAGCAGCGCGAACCCGGCGATCCAGGAGACCCAGATGGCGCGCACGATGCCGCGTGCGGCGGAGACGGAGGCGTTGGACGTCTCCTCGGAGAGATGGGCCGAGGCGTCGTAGCCGCAGAAGGTGTACTGGGCGAGCAGCAGACCGATCGCGGCGACATAGATCGGATTCTCCCAGCCGGTCTCGTTGACGAACTGTGTGAAGACGAACTCGGGCGACTGGTGGTTCTTGGGGACGACGGCGAGAATGCCGACGATCAGCGCGACACCGCCGAGGTGCCACCAGACGCTGATCGAGTTGAGCACGCTGACCAGCCGGACACCGAACAGATTCAGCGTCGCGTGCAGCAGCAGGATGCACATGAAGATGACCATGGTCCAGCCGGGCGTGGGCTCGAATCCCCACTGGAGATTCAGGAACGCGCCGGTGAACAGGGCGGCGCCGTAGTCGATTCCGGCGATCGCGCCCAGCAGTCCGAGCAGGTTCAGCCAGCCGGTGTACCAGCCCCACTTACGGCCGCCGAGCCGGTCGGCCATGTAGTAGAGGGCGCCCGACGTGGGATAGGCGCTGGTCACCTCCGCGAGCGCCATGCCTATGCAGAGCACGAAGAGACCGACACCCACCCAGCCCCACAGCATCACCGCGGGGCCGCCGGTGATGAGCCCGAAGCCGTACAGGGTCATGCATCCCGAGAGGATCGAGATCACCGAGAAGCTGATGGCGAAGTTGCCGAAGCCGCCCATCCTGCGGGCGAGTACGGGCTGATAGCCGAGTTCCCTCAGCCGTTCTTCTTCGTCCTGCTGCGGAACTGGTTCCGACTTCGACCAGACCGGTGGGGAGACGGACATGGCAGTACCTCCGGGTACGGAGAGGAAGGAGAAAAGGTGCTGTGCGGTGGTGACCTTGCGTTGTCGAAGGGAAAGCCGGGGCGCGGGCGGACTCCCTCAGGACTCCGTCTTCCGCTCGGCGGCGGCGGCGAAGCAACGGGCGCGGGCGCGGGCGAACACCTCCTCGACCTGGCTGGTGTCGTTCGGGCTCCGGGCCCGATAGGCCCACGGCAGGGGGGTGTAGTACGGCCCCAGCGCCTCGAACACCCGCGCCGCCTCGGCCAGTTGGAGCGAACCCCACAGCGCGTGCGCCAGATAGTTGAGGTCCAGCAGGGACGCGTCGCCCGGCACGGAGTGGTCGAACCAGATGTGCAGTGCCCGCAGCGCGTCCCGGGTGGCGTCCTCGGTGACCCAGTGGAGGTCCAGCGCCTTCTCGTTGCCGCCCTCCCTGCGGTACCGCTCGACCCGCACGAACAGCGGAAGGGCCTGGAGCGCCGACCCCTCGGAGGCGGACGAGGCCGCCCACTGGACGAAGTTGACCGCCTCGGACAGCGAGCCGTCGGACCTGCGGGCGTACACGAACTGGAGCATCCGGTGGTACGCCTCGCGGTTGCCCGGATCGCGCTTGTCGGCCTCGGCGAGCAGCGCCCACGGGCCGGGGAAGAGCATCGGCCCCGGCGGCGCCAGCCGGTTCTCCTCCATCCGCTGTCTGCCGTCGAGTTGGGCGAGAGCGAGCAGACAGACCCAGGGGACGGGGTCGGCCGGCACCAGCCGCGCGGTCTCGCCGCACGCCTCCCACGCCTGCTGCCACAGATCGGTCGTCCGCGCGTGGCCCTCGCGGTGCGCGCGCAGCGCGCGCTCCACCGTGACCCGCGTCTGCATGACGGCCGCCGCCGTGCTGTCCGGCTCCTCGGTCAGCCAGGCGTGCACGGTGTCCGAGCCCGCGGCGACGGCGGCGAGCACCTGCGTGCGCTGGGTCCACAGGGACCAACCGCTCGTATCGGCGAGCATCTTGCGCATCGACAGCCAGCGGCCGGTCCGCAATTCCTGTACGGCCGCCCGGAGTTCACTGTCGTGGCCTGCTGGGTGATAGAGCGGACGAAAGCGATCGCTCACGGACCCTCTGCCCGATTCTCCCGCAACTCCGCCTCTTTCCGGTGTAGTTCACATCCCAACACCCGAGAATCACACTACTCAGTGACACTCTGCTGTTACTCGGCGATCAGTGTAGGGGTCATTGCGGCGACCGTTTGAATACTTTGCTGATCTTAGGCAACCCTGAGCGCATGTCGTGACCTTGACGTCGCAGGCAGGCTGCACCACCCTTTCGCTGAGTGATCGAACGATCACCGGTACTCCGAGCGAAACATGTGACATGTCGCCTGTTCAGCACTCCCCCGGCAGCGCCGCGGACCCGTCCGCACGACCGGTGCTCGCCGTCGACCAGGGCACCTCGTCCACCAAGGCCCTGGTGATCTGCCCGGAGCGCGGGGTGATCGGCAGCGGCTCCGCCCCGGCGCCTCCCCGCTACGGCTCCGGAGGGCTGGTCGAGGCCGATCCCGCCCTGCTGCTCTCGTCGGTCGTCGACGCGGGGCGCCGGGCGCTCGCCCAGGCGGGTGAACCCGTCGCGGCGGTCGGGCTGGCGAACCAGGGCGAGACCGTCCTCGCCTGGGACCCGGACACCGGCGCACCGCTCACCGACGCGATCGTGTGGCAGGACCGGCGCGCCGCGTCCGTCTGCGCCGAACTCGCCCCGCACGCACCGATGCTGCGGGAGCTGACGGGGCTGCCGCTGGAGCCGTACTTCGCCGCGCCGAAGATGGCGTGGATCCGCCGGAACCTGACCCGTGAGGGCGTCGTCACCACGTCGGACACCTGGCTCGTCCACCGGCTGACCGGCGAGTTCGTCACCGACGCGGCGACGGCCGGGCGCACCCAGCTGCTCGACCTCGACACCGCCGAATGGTCCCCCGCCGCGCTCGACGTCTTCGGGATGGGCGACGAACGGCTGCCCGATGTGGTGGACGCGGCCGGGCAGTTCGGTGTCACGACCGCCTTCGGCGATCCGATTCCGCTGACGGGCCTGCTCGTCGACCAGCAGGCCGCGCTGCTCGCCCAGAGCGTGACCGAGCCGGGGACGGCCAAGTGCACCTACGGCACAGGGGCGTTCCTCCTCGCGCAGACGGGGACGCGCCCGCTGCGCAGCGGGACCGGCCTGGTCGGCTGTGTGGCGTGGCGGCTCGGCGGCCGTACCAGCTACTGCCTCGACGGACAGGTCTACACGGCGGCATCGGCCGTGCGGTGGCTGACCGATCTCGGTGTGATCTCCGGCGCCGACGATCTCGACCGGGTGGGCATGTCCGTCCCCGACAGCGGGGGCGTCACCTTCGTACCGTCGCTCGCCGGACTCGCCGCGCCGTGGTGGCGCGGCGACGCGAAGGGGTCGATGAGCGGGCTCGGTCTGGAGACCGGCCCCGGGCATCTGGTGCGGGCGCTGTGCGAGGGCATCGCGGCGCAGGTCGTCGGGCTGGCGGACGCGGTGGCCGAGGACACCGGCACGCCCCTGGAGTCCCTGCGGGTCGACGGTGGGCTGACCCGGTCGGCCCTGCTGATGCAGACGCAGGCGGATCTGCTCCAACTCCCGGTGGAGATCTCCCCGTTGCCCGACGCCACCGCGCTGGGGGTGGGCGCCGTCGCGCGGCTCGGGCTGGATCCCGGGATGACGGTGGAGGGGGCCGCGCCCAAGTGGCGGCCCAAGGAGGTCTTCGAGCCGAGGATCGGCGCGGCCGAGGCCGCCGAGCGGCTGGACGTCTTCCGTACGGAGGTGGCGGCGCTCGTCGCCCGCACCCCGGCCGGTACGGGCTCCGGCGCGGGCGCGGCATGACGGTCACCGTGTCCGGGCCGCCGTCGGACGAGGTGTACGACGTGGTGGTCGTCGGCGCCGGAGTCGTCGGTGCGGCGATCGCCCGCGAGCTGGCCCGGTACCCGCTGCGTACCGCCCTGGTCGAGGCGTCCGGCGATGTCGGCGACGGTACGTCGAAGGCCAACACGGCCATCCTGCACACCGGTTTCGACGCGGTGCCGGGATCGCTCGAAGCCCGACTCGTACGCGAGGGCCAGGGCCTACTGGCCATGTACGCCGAGGAGTGCGGGATCCCGGTCGAGCCGATCGGCGCCCTGCTCGTCGCCTGGGACGACGAACAGCTCGCCGCGCTCCCGGCGCTCGCCCGGAAGGCCGCGCACAACGGATACCGGCGTACCCGGACGGTCTCGGCCGACGAACTGCGCCGGAGCGAGCCGCATCTGGGGCCGGGAGCGCTGGGCGCGCTCGAAGTCCCCGACGAGAGCATCATCTGCCCATGGACGACGACGCTGGCGTACGCGACCCAGGCGGTACGCGGCGGGGTCGACCTGCTCCTCAACTGCCGGGTGACCGCGGTGACCGAGGGGTCCCCGTCGCGGGACACGCCGCATCTGCTCACGACCGGCCGAGGGCCGCTGCGCGCCCGCCGGCTGGTCAACGCGGCGGGACTGTACGCCGACGCGTTCGACCGGCTGCTCGGCCACAGCGACTTCTCGGTGACGCCCCGGCGCGGTCAGCTCATGGTCTTCGACAAGCTCGCACGCGCGTTGGTCGGTCATATCCTGCTGCCGGTGCCCACGGCGCTCGGCAAGGGAGTCCTGGTGTCGCCGACCGTCTACGGCAATGTGATGCTCGGCCCGACCGCCGAGGACCTGGACGACAAGCGGGCGACCGGCTCGACGGCCGAAGGGCTGGCGTTCCTCGTAAAGAAGGGCCGCCGGATCATGCCGGATCTCCTCGACGAGGAGGTGACCGCCGTGTACGCGGGGCTGCGCGCGGCGACCGAGCACGACGACTACGCGATCCGCTCGCACCCCGGGCAGGGTTACGTCACGGTGGGCGGGATCCGGTCCACCGGGCTGACCGCGTCGATGGCGATCGCCGCCCATGTGGTGGAGCTGCTGGGGGAGGACGGATTCAAGCCGGGTACGGCGCGAGAACTCCCGGCGCCGACGATGCCGAATCTCGGCGAGGCCCGCCCCCGCCCGTACCGGCGCGCCGAGATGATCGCGGCCGATCCCGAGTACGGTGCGCTGGTGTGCCACTGCGAGCGGGTCTCGCGGGGCGAGATCCGGGACGCGCTCGCCTCCGACATCCCGCCCTCCTCGCCCGAGGGGCTGCGCCGGCGCACCCGGGCCCTGGGCGGCCGGTGCCAGGGGTTCTACTGCGGGGCCGAGCTGCGCGCCCTGTTCGACACGCCCGGCACGGAGGTCGCACGGTGAGCCGCGAACCGTCCGCGTCCCCCCTGGGCCGGCGGGAGCGTGCCGTCGATGTCCTCGTGGTGGGCGCGGGCCCGGCCGGTCTGGCGCTGGCGTCCCGGCTCGCCGCCACCGGTGGCGTCGGTGTGGAGGTCGTCGACCGTGAGACCGAGCCGGGCGGTGTCCCCCGGCACTGCCCGCACTCCGGCTTCGGGCCGCGCGATCCGCTCCGGTCGATGACGGGCCCGGCGTACGCGCTGCGCTGGGCGGACGCGGCGGTCCACGCGGGGGCGACCCTGCGTACGGGGGTGACGGTCACCGGATGGAGCGACGGCCCGCCGTCGGGCCCGCTCGCCGTCGACGTCACGAGCCCGGCCGGTCTGGAGCGGATCACGGCGCGCGCCGTCGTCCTGGCCACCGGTGCGCGGGAGCGCCCCCGCAGCGCGCGGCTGGTACCGGGCACCCGGCCGGCCGGGGTGTTCACCACGGGCGAGCTTCAGCGGACGGTGTCCCTCGGCCGCCGGCCTGTCGGGCGGCGCGCGCTCGTCGTGGGCGCCGAGTCCGTCAGCTACTCCGCCGTACGGACCTTGCGGGAGTCCGGAGTGGAGGTGGTGGCCATGGTCACGGAGCTGCCCCGGCACCAGGGCTCGCCCCCCACGGCGCTCGACACCCGGCTCCGGCACGGCGTCCCGCTGCTCGTCGGCGCGCGCGTGGCCGAACTCCTCGGCCGGGGGCGGCTGTCGGGGGTGGTGCTGCGGCGGGCGGACGGCCGGAGCGCGACCGTCGGCTGCGACACGGTGGTGTTCACCGGCGACTGGATCCCCGATCACGAGCTGGCCCGCCTGGGCGGTGTCACGCTCGACCGCGCCACCCTCGGCCCGGCCGTCGACGGGTCGTTCCGCACGGACCGGGCGGGGGTCTTCGCCGTCGGCAATCTGCTGCGCGGGATCGAGCCCGCGGGCACGGCCGCGCGGGAGGGGCTGCTGGCCGCCGGGCCCGTACTGCGTCAGCTGACGGACGGCGCCCGCCCGGCCGCGCGGGTGCCGGTGCGGGTCGAGGCGCCCCTGCTGTGGATCGCGCCCAGCCGGCTCGATCCGGCGGACCCGCGGGTCGCGACGGGCGGCTTCACCCTCCGTACGGAGAGCACGCTCGCCCCCTGGTCGTCGCTGGTCGTCAGCCGGGGCGGGAAGGAGCTGCACCGGCAGCGGCTGGCATGGGGCGCGGTGCCCAACCGGACGCTGCGGCTGTCCGCCGACTGGACGGCGCGGGTAGGGGCCGATGACGGGGACGCCGGGCCGGTACGGATCTCCGTGGCCCGCTGAGCGAAATCCGGGATCGGCATCGGCATCGGCATCGGGAGATGAGGCGGCCCCACCGGCAGGGGGTGGACCGGTGGGGCCGATGGAACTCTGCGGCCGGGAAGCCGCAGGCTCGGGTCGAAGAGGCATGTGCCCCTTGGTCCGCGAATTACTCCCTACGATGCCTACGACATCGTTTCATCACTTCTTTTCCCTACTTCTTCCCCTTGGGGACGAACATCTTGATGTCGGTCAGGCTCGCGCTGCCCTCGTACACGTTCGTGTACAGGTCTCCGATGACGAAGGAGTCCGGGTAGGCGGATCCGGCGGGCCACTGGTCGGGCCAGCTGGCGCTGCCGTTGTTGTCGTTCTGCACGAGGGTGTTGTTGTAGCGCCCGTCGTACTCGCCCGGCTTGACGTTGTAGTGCCAGATCGGCTTGTCGTCGACGATGAACGGCCGGTGGAAGCGCAGCGTCTGCTGTCCGGCGCGCGCGAAGTTGCCGCTGGCCTCCAGCGTGTAGCCGGTGGCGTCACGCTCGATGGCGAACGTGTAGTCCTGGTTGGGCATCAGCTCCGGCTGGAGCTCGGCCGCCGACGACAGCTGCTGTTCGGCGACACCGTCCGAGCAACTGGTCATGAACCACTGCGAGTTGCCCGCGAGACCGCCCTTGCCGGGGGTCCAGTTCGGCAGTCCGCTGATCCACATGTTGACCGTGTTGAAGCTGCTGTCCTTGTAGTCGTAATACGTGTCGTTCGCCGAGTTGCAGACCCGGCCGCCGGTGCCCGTGCCGACCCGGTCGGGGTGCTGCGAGAACGAGTCCATCAGGACCTTGCGGCGGTAGTGCCAGAAGTGGTTGTTACGGGGCGCGGGGTCGGCGAAGTCCACGATCGACAGGAAGTGGAAGCCGTTGTACCCGTACTTGCCCTCGCGTACGTCCTGCCACTCGCAGTACGGCGCCGACGCGTCGCCCTCCCAGCCGGGGCTGTTCGAGCCCTCGCCCCAGGGGTGCTGGGTCTTGCAGCCGTCCTTGCTGTAGCCGTTGGTGCGGTTGTCGTAGTCGATGGTGCCGTTGCGCTTGCCGCCGAAGTCGAGTGTCTTGAGCTTGTACTCGATGCGGTACTGGTCCGGCAGGGACTCCGTGGGACGGAAGATGGCGCCGCCGGTGTGGTCGGGCACCTTGAGTTCGGCGACGGTCTGGCCGCCCGCCGTCGCGTTGGTGATCGACGGCTCCTTCTCTATCTGTCCGTCCTTGTTCCAGTCGCGTGCGGAGAGCGAGGCGGTGAGCCAGCCGCCGTCACCGACCTTGAACTCCTTGCGGTAGGTGTCGAAGGAGTTGAACGCGGTGTTCCACGCGGGCCCGTAGTCGTTGGCGTACCACTTGCCGTTGTCCTCCATGATGGTGTCGAACGGCTCGCTGTACGTCTCGCGGGTCCAGTCCGCCCGCTTGGGGTCGAGCTTCTTCTTGAAACTCTCCTGGTGGAGCAGCTTCCAGGCGGGTGCCTTGGGCGGCTTCGGCGGCTTGGTGGGCTTGCCCGCGGCCGTGGCCGCGCCCGTCCCGTCGTCCGGGGCCGCGTTCGCGGACCCGAGGGAGAGCGGGACGACCAGGGCGCCGCAGAGCAGTGCCGTCAGGGCGTACGCGCGCTTCTTCCGTGGCAGGGACCGGGCGCGGCCGGCCGGGCCGTGGGGTGGTGGGGTCGGGGGGATGCGGCTCATCAGAAGTTGCCCTTCGGGTCGTAGTACTTCTCCGCGTTCTCCTTGGTGACGCGCGGCGAGGGCACGACCGTGTCCTTCTCGGGCTTCTCGCCGTCGAGGATCTCCACGGTCCTGTCCAGGCCGAGACTGCCGATCACATCGGCGTCGTTGAGGCCGGTGACCAGGTAGTTGGTCCCGTCGCCGATGGCCTTCAGCGCCTCCGCCTGGCCGTCGACGCCCGCCAGCACGATCTTGTCGGTGCGGTTGGCGTCCTTGACGGCGCGCTGGGCGCCCAGACACATGGCGTCGTTCTCGCAGAAGACGGCGTCGATGTCGTCGTGGGCGGCGAGCAGGCTCTCCATGACGGTCAGTCCGCCGTCGGAGCTCCAGTTGCCGTAGTCGGGGGCCTCGACGAGTTCGATCCCGGACGCGCTCTCCAGGGCGCCCTTCACCCCGTCCGTACGGGCCTTGCCGATGCTGTTGTCGGCGGGGCCGCCCTTGATCAGTGCGACCTTTCCGCCGTCCGGCAACTGCTCGACCAGGAATTCGCCGTTCTGCTTGCCGATCGCCTCGTTGTCGGGGCCGACCCAGCTGGCGTACTCACCGGTCTGGAACTTCCGGTCGACCAGGACGGCCGGTTTGCCCGCCGCCTTCAGGGAGTTGAGGACGGCCGGCGCCGACTCCAGCGGCCCGCCGGAGATGATGACGGCGTCGACGTCCTTGCTGAGCAGGTCCTCGACGTTGGAGGCGAGCTTGGCGGCGTCGCCGCCCGCGTCCGTGCTGAGGATCTCGACGTCCTTCTTCTTGGCCTGGGCCTTGATGGCCTTGTCCATGCCGTTGAAGTAGGGGCCGCCGAGGGTGAAGTTGGCGACGCCGACGGTGTAGGAGCCGTCGCCCTTCTCACCGGTGCTCCCGGAGTCGGAGGAGCAGCCGGCGAGAGCCGCGGTGAGAACTCCGGCCACCAGCACACCGGTTGCTCGTTTCGTGATCATGATGGACTTGCCTTTCCGGGATTCGGATCGTTCACGGCGGCGTTGCGGAAGCGGCCGGTGCGCTGGACGAGGATGACGGCGACGATGATCAGGCCCTTGAGCACCTGCTGCCAGAAGCTCTGCACGTCGTAGAGGTTGAGCAGGTTGTTGATCAGTGCCAGTACGAGGACTCCGGCGAAGGTGGCGCGCACCGAGCCCTTGCCGCCGGCCAGGCTGGCGCCGCCGATGACGCAGGCGGCGATGGCGTCGAGTTCGAACGCGGTGCCGACGCTGGGCTGGGCGATGCCGACCCGGCTGGCGAGGATGACACCCGCGAGTCCGGCGCAGGCGCCGGAGATCGTGTAGGCGAGGACGATATGGCGCCGTACCCCGATGCCCGCGAGCCGTACGGTCTCCGCGCTGCCGCCGATCGCGACGAGGGAGCGGCCGGCCGGGGTACGGCTGAGGAAGAGGCCGCCGACGAGGAAGACGCCCAGCATGATGAGGGTGGAGACGGGCAGCGGTCCGATCACGGCGGAGCCGAGTTCGAAGAAGCCGGGCTTCTCCGGTGCGACGGGTGTCTCGGAGTAGACGAAGGCGAGCCCTCTGATGGTGGTGAGGGCCGCCAACGTCACGACGAAGGGCGCCAGTTGGAAGCGCGCGACCAGCGCGCCGTTGACGAGTCCGAAGCCGATGCCGGACGCGACGCCGACCGCCATGGCGACGGGCACGGGCAGTCCGGAGGAGAGTCCGGCGGCGACGATGCCGGAGAAGGCGACGACCGAGCCGACGGAGAGGTCGATGCCGCCGGTGAGGATCACGGCGAGCATCCCGTAGGCGAGCAGGCCGGTGGTGACCATCTGCTTGAGCAGGTTGGTGATGTTGCCCTCGGTGAGGAAGGCCTCGGTGGTGGAGCCCGCCACCACCACGAAGACCACGAGGAGCGCGACGATGCCCGTCTCGACGGTGATGTCGTGGCCGGCGACGGTGAGCCGGGGCAGCCGGATTCCCCGTGGCGGCGGCGGCGCGCCGTCGCCGGGCCCGGTGGTCTTGGTGAGCTGTTCGGTCATGCTGCGTGTCCGATCGCGTGGGCGAGGACCGTGTCCTCGGTCGTACCTTCCGACGGGAGTTCCGCGGCGATCCGCCCCTCGTGCATCACCAGCACCCGGTCGGTGGCGCCGAGCACCTCGGTGAGGTCGGAGGAGATCAGCAGGATGGCCATGCCGTCCCGGGCGAGTTCGTCGAGCATCCGGTAGATCTCGGCGCGGGTGGCCATGTCGACACCGCGCGTGGGTTCGTCGAGCAGCAGCACCCGCGGCCCGGTGAGAAGCCACTTGGCGAGGACGGCCTTCTGCTGGTTGCCGCCGCTGAGGGTGCGTACGGGCAGCTTCGCCGAGTGCGCGGGCCTGATGTCGAGCCGGTCGACCATCGAGACGACGTCGCGCCGGCGTCGCGCGGTGTCGAGCAGGGGGCCGCGCGTGGTGGTGCGCAGGGTGGTGAGTCCGATGTTCTCGGCGGTGCTGAGGCCGAGGACCAGTCCGGTGCGCTTGCGGTCCTCGGTGACGAGGGCGAGGCCGGCGGCGATGGCCTCGCGGGGGCTGCGGAACCGTACGGTCTCCCTGCCCGGCGCGCAGACGATGCCGGCCTTGGCGGGCTCGGCGCCGAAGACACAGCGGGCGAGTTCGCTGCGGCCGGAGCCGACGAGCCCGAACAGGCCGGTGATCTCGCCGGCACGCAGGGCGAAGGAGACGTCGCTGAACTCCCCGGTGCGGCTGAGCCCGTGGACCTCCAGCAGGGTTTCGCCCTCGGGAGGGCGGCGTGCCGGGTAGAGCTGTCCGGCGGGCCGGCCCGCCATGAGACGGATGAGTTCGTTCTCGTCGGTGCGGTCGGGGGTGGTCTCGGCGACGACCCGGCCGTCCTTGATGACCACGATGGAGGTGGCCAGTTCGGTGACCTCGGCGAGCCGGTGGGAGACATAGATGATCAGGACGCCGCGTTCCTGGAGCCGGCGGATCAGCGCGAACAGCGCTTCGAGGTCGCTGCCGGCGAGCACGGCCGACGGCTCGTCGAGGACCAGGACCTTGGGCTCGCCGCCCTCGCTGACGAGGGCCTTGGCTATCTCGACCATCTGCTGCCGGGCGACGGTGAGCCGGCCCGCCTTGATCCGGGGGTCGATGGCGCCGTATCCGATGCCCTCCAGCAGGGCGCGGGCCCGCCGGTGCGCGGCCTTCCAGTCGATGAGGCCGCCGAGGCGACGTGGGAAGTGGCCCATGAGGAGGTTCTCGGTGACGGACAGCTCGGGCACCAGGGTCAGTTCCTGGTGGACGGTGCGGATGCCATGCGTGTGGGCGTCGTGCGGTGAACGCAACTCGACCGTCTCGCCGTCGAGTTGAAGCTCCCCGGCGGTCATCCGCTCGGCGCCGGCGAGGATCTTGATGAGCGTGGACTTGCCCGCACCGTTGGCGCCGACGACGGCGAGCACCTCACCGGCCCGGCCGGTGAGGTCCACCCCGTGCAGCACCTGGGTGGGGCCGTACGACTTGTGCACCCCGCGGATGCGCAGGACGGGGCGGGCCGGCGTGGGCCGGGTGGGCGTGGCCCGGGTCGGCGTACTCACCCGAAGGCCTCCATCACGATGATCGTCTTCTGCCGGGTGAACTCCAGGGCCGTGTCGTGCAGGCCCTCGGCCGAGCCGCCGGTGTCCTTGGGACCGCCGAAGGGCAGATTCTCCGCGCGCAGGGCGGTCGAGCCGTTGATGACGACGCCGCCGACCTCCAGGCGTCCGGCGAGCGTGAAGGCGCGCTGGATGTCCCGGGTGAAGACGGCCGCCTGGAGGCCGTACGGGGAGGAGTTGGCCATCCGTACGGCGTCGAGCGGGTCGGTGAAGCGGGCGACGGGGGCGACGGGGCCGAAGATCTCGTCGGCGAACGCCGGGCTGTCCTCGGGGACGCCGACGAGGACGGCGGGGTCGTAGAAGGCGCCCCGGCGTGCGCCGCCGGCCGCCTTGCGCGCGCCGTCGGCGACGAGCGCGGCGACCGCCGACTCGACGCGCTCGGCGGCCTCCTCACTGATCAGTGGTCCGACATCGTTGCCATCGACCAATTGATCCCCGACGCTGAGCTTGGCCGCGCCCGCCAGCAGCGCGTCGACGAAGGTGTCGTGCACACCGTCCTGGACGTAGACGCGCTTGACGGCGCAGCAGATCTGCCCGTTGCCGCGCGCGAGCCGGCCGAGGACCACGGCGTTCGCCGCCGCCTCGATGTCGGCGTCGTCGCAGACGATCAGGGCGTCGTTGCCGCCGAGTTCGAGATGGACCTTCTTCAGGGTGTCGGCGGCGCGGCGGGCGATCTCGCGGCCCGCGGTGGTGCTGCCGGTGAGGCTGACGGCCGCGACGCCGGGGCACGAGGCGAGTTCCTGCGAGATGTGGACGCCGCCGGTCAGCATCTGGTGGGCGCCTTCGGGCGCGCCCGCGCGCTCGACGAGTTCGCCGATCCGCAGCACGGCGAGCGGGCAGCGCGCGGGCGGGTGGACGAGGACGGCGTTGCCCGCGGCGAGGGCCGCCGCCGCCTTGTGGGCGTACAGCTCGACGGGGTAGTTGAAGGGCACCAGGGCGGCGACCGGGCCGATGGGCTCGCGGACGGTGACGGCGAGGTGCTTCTCCAGGCCGGGCACGGCGTCGAGCGGAATCTGCCGTCCGAAGAGGCGGGTCGCCTCGCCGGCGAAGCCGCGGAAGATCCGTACGGCGGCGCGTACTTCCTCCACCGTCTGGAAGAAAGGCTTGCCGTTTTCGGCGGCGAGCAGCCGCGCCAGGTCGTCGGTCTCGGCCTCGATCAGGTCGGCGATGGTCAGCAGCAGCCGGGCCCGCGCGTGGGCGGGCAGCGCGGCCATCGCCCGTTGTCCGTCCACGGCGGCGGCGAGGGCGGCGGTGACGCGCTCCGGGCCGAAGTCCTCGATCTCACCCAGCAGTTCGCCGGTTCCTGGGTTGTGTACGGGCAGCGGTGCGGTTCGGGTCGACATGCGGCGCTTACTCCCGGGTGCAGGGCTCGACAGAAGTCCGTTCGGCACTTCGAACATGTGGTGGGGCGATGCTGACGCACACCCATTAATTCGTCAACACGTCTTACAAAATCGGAAAGCGCTTTCCCGGTGCCCCTCCGGAAGGCCGGGCCAACCGCGCTCCCCGCACCCGGCCGACCGTGCGGAGCGCGTCACTTCCCCGTCCGGTGAACGGGGGATGAGCGGATTCCGCATGCCGCGAGAGAGCCCGGAGAACGTTTGCGGTTGCGAGTGATCCCTGTGCGGTGTTCGGCGTCGCGCGTTGCGGCCGTGTTCATACGCGGGCCACGCCGGGTGCCCAGCATCAGAAGCAGGCCGGGGCCCCTGACCGGTGTCCTTGCTGTCGCGACGTACGCACTCGGGGAGAGCGCACCATGTCACGCATCCGCTCAGCCGTCACCGCTGTCGACCGCCGTTCCTTCCTCGCCGCCGCCGGAGCCGTTGGCCTGTCCGCCGGTATCGGCGTGGCGGTCGGTACGGGGGGTGGTCCGGGCAGCGCATCGGCCGCCCCCGCGCCGACGGCGCCCACCACCGCACCCACCCCCACCGCCACCCCGACCCCCACTCCCACCGGCCCGTCGGCCGGTCTCACCACGCTCCACTCGCTCGCCACGCCGCGCGGGGGGAGCTCCACCTTCCGGCGGCTCGGGGACGGACCCGGCTGGCGCAGGGTCGTACGGGAACAGTTCGCTTCCGCCAAGTCCGGCCGCGAGGACCGCCGTACGGTACTCAGCTCCTTCGTCCAGCTCACCGACCTCCATGTGACGGACGTCCAGCACCCGGTGCGCACCGAGTACGTACGCAGCGAGTCGTCGGGCGCCTGGCGCCCCCACGAGGCGCTGTCGGTGGCCGGCGGCGTCTCGCTCATCGAGCGGATCAACGCGCTGAGGACCGGACCGGCCACCGGCGCGCCGCTGGCCTTCGCCATGACGACCGGTGACAACACGGACAACAACTCGCTCTGCGAACTCGACTGGTATCTCACCCTGATGAGCGGCGGGCTCATCACCCCCAACAGCGGGGACCCGCAGGCGTACGAGGGCGTGCAGAATTCCGGGTTGCGGATGTACTGGCACCCGGAGGACGGCGCGCCCGACGCGGACAAGCGCCTGGGCTATCCGCGTATCGAGGGATTCCTCGAAGCGGCGCTGCGCCCGGTGCGAAGTCCGGGCCTCGCCCTCCCCTGGTACTC
Organism: Streptomyces sp. NPDC006643; assembly: GCF_042870175.1. Classification (NCBI taxonomy): domain Bacteria; kingdom Bacillati; phylum Actinomycetota; class Actinomycetes; order Kitasatosporales; family Streptomycetaceae; genus Streptomyces; species Streptomyces sp. NPDC006643. The sequence continues at coordinate 223,894 of NZ_JBIAHA010000004.1, forward strand.
GACCGTCGGCAACCACGACGGTCTCGCCAGCGGCGCCTACGCCGACCGGACCGGCTTCCTCGCCGAATTCGCCGTCGGCAGCCGTAAGTTGTACGACATCCCGGACCCGGACGCGGTGGCGCTGCTGGCCCGGATCTCCGGCGGCGAGACCGCCGACGGCGGCGCCCTGATCTCGCTGCTGCGCCGCGAGAAGCGGCGCATGCGGACCGTCACCGCCGACCCGCGCCGCGCCCCGTTCACCCCGTTGCAGTACCTGACGGCGCATCTGGACTCCGCGCACACCGGAGCGGGGCCGGTCGGGCACGGCTACACGAAGGACAACCTCGCCGAGGCGACGCTCGACTACACCTTCCCCATGGGGGAGAACGTGACCGGGGTCAGCCTCGACACCACGGACCACGGCGGGCACTTCACCGGTTCGGTCGGCACCGGGCAGCTCAGGTGGCTGGAGCGGATCCTGAAGGAACACCGCGACGGCCATGTGGTGCTGTTCACGCACCACAACAGCTGGACGATGGGCAACAAGCGGCCCGACCCCGCGCGGCCCGGCGAGGCGCGGCACGACGGGAACGAGGTGGTGGCGCTGCTGCGCAAGCACCGTTCGGCCGTGGCCTGGATCAACGGGCACAGCCACCGCAACGTGGTGCTGCCGCACGGTTCGTTCTGGGAGATCTCGACCGCGTCGCACATCGACTTCCCGCAGCTCGCGCGGGTCGTCGAGATCACGGACAACAAGGACGGCACGCTCTCGCTGTTCACCACGCTGATCGAGTCCGCTGCGCCGCGCGAGACGGACTTCACGGATCTCTCGCAGTCGGGGCTGGCCTCGCTCTACCGGGAGCTGGCGCTCAACGCGCCGGGGAGCCGGCAGGATCTGGCGGGCCTCAAGGACGCGCGCAACACGGAGCTTCTTCTGCGTCGCCGATAATCATATATTCAAAGGTTCATGGGTTTCCTCGCCTTACAATCAAATCGTCAACCAACGACACAGGCTCCGAATCAATCACTTTCGGCCCAACTCGCCACCGGACCCGCACCGGCCCGGACCTGGCCGTTGTGGACACACACCGCGATCACGGCGACACGCGGAGCGACGGAAATCGGTCACAGAGCGGGCGGAGCACCCCCGACGTGAGCAAGACTCACGTCCGTTGTCCGAGACATCGACCCAGGGAGTGTTCGAAATGCGGAGCATCGCAAGGGCTGCGGCCTGTGGAGCCGTACTGGCGCTCAGCAGTCTTTCCTTCGCCGGCACGGCCGGCGCCGTCCCGGCGGGAGCGCCCGCCGGGGGCGCATCCATCGGAGGCGTGCCGGAGTCGGCCGCCACCTCGCCCACCGGAGCGGAGAGCCTGTACGCGCCGTCGGCGCTGGTGCTGACGGTCACTGACGGTGCTGATCACCAGTCCGGTACGGTACGGCGCGCGGTTACGCTCAGTTGCGCGCCCACCCCCTCGGGCAGCCACCCCGACGCGGTCGCGGCCTGCGCGGAACTGAAGGAGAACGGCGCGAAGTTCGACTCGATCACCACCGCCGGGACGAACCGCGTCTGTACGAAGGAGTGGGAACCGGTCACGGTGACGGCCGACGGCGTGTGGGACGGCCGGCGCGTCGACTTCGTCCACACCTTCTCCAACTCGTGCGCCATGAACGGGGGCAGAGGAGCCGTCTTCACCTTCTGAGGCGATCACCGGGCGGCCGGGCGGGGATTTCCTCGACCCGGCCGTCCGGCGTTCCACCCCCGCCGGCATCGCGCGGACCGCCAGACGCGGAGCCTCCGGAAGTGAAGACCACGGACGGAATCCGGTCAGGATGTCGCAATACTGCCCCAGGGCACCGCCGAACTGGGCCTTTTCTCAACGGACTTGAGAAGGTCTCGCGACCCCGTCGGCACCGCCCGGAGCCCCGTCCCCCCAGGTCCGGAGGACGGTAGGCCGTCCTCCGCCTGACGGTTCGTCATATGTGACTTTCCGTGCTGAGACCATTACATCTTCGCCACGTATTGTTACCTCCGTGACAGAAACAGACTCGTGGGGCAGTGGAGGAGAATCATGCGACCGTTCGCGCTGAACTACGCTTTCCCGGCTCCCAGCACACCCGTCGTCGGACCTTTCACCTACGACTCCACGCTCCAGCTGAACGTCCTGCCGGACGGACGTCCCGCGATAGCCGACCGCGCGCTGCTGCTCGCCGCCGGGTCCACGACCTCGACGGCCGGCTCCAAGACGCACTTCGACGACTGACCGCCCTGGTTACCCGATGACTGTGCTGATCCTGACCGCCGAGGAGGACGTCACGGCGGATCTGGTCGTGGCCGAGCTGCACGGGCGCGGTACGCCGCTGGTGCGCTTCGACCCCGCCGATCTGCCGGGCGAGGCGTCGATGTCCGCCGAGTACGTCAGCGGCGACTTCCGCGGCCATCTGTCGGCGGGCGGACGCCTGTTGAGCATGGACGGGCTGCGCTCGATATGGGTGCGGCGGCCGGGCGCGAGCGCGGCCCACGCGCCGAACCCCTCGCCCTGGCTCACCGCCGAGTCCGAGCACGCCTTCTTCGGCATGCTGTACTCCACGACGGCGCGCTGGATGAACCATCCGCGGGCGGCGGCACAGGCGCGCCTCAAGCCCTGGCAGTTGCGGGTCGCGCACCAGAGCGGCTTCGCCGTGCCGCCCACCCTCGTCACCACCTTCCCGCGTATCGCCCGGCTGTTCGCCGCCGAACACCGGGACATCGTGGTGAAGTCGATCACCGGCCCGCCGCCCGGTGACCCCCCGGTCTCGCTGCCGACCACCCGGGTGGGTCCCGGCGCCGACTTCGAGTCGGTCGCCGCCGGGCCCACCCTGCTCCAGCGCTACATCTCCAAGCGCGCCGACATCCGGCTCACCGGTGTCGGGCACCAGCTGTTCGCCGCGCGGAAGGTCGCCGATCCGGGCCAGGTGGACGGCCGGTACGGCGAGACCGGCCACACCTGGGAGCCCGTCGCGGTGCCCGACCGCATCGCCCGCGCCGTGTACGGCTATCTGCGCGTCGCCCATCTCGCGTACGGGGCCTTCGACTTCGCCGAGGACACCGACGGCACCTGGTGGTTTCTCGAATGCAACCAGGGCGGCCAGTTCGGCTTCGTGGAGCTTCAGACCCGGCAGCCGATCGCCGAGGCCGTGGCCGGCTGGCTCGCCTCACCGCCACCTGTCTAAACCTCTGACCGGCCAATCCCCGGGGGCCCCGGGCGTACCGGGGTGTTCATGATGCCCGGCCGGCGGGACAACGGCTCCCCCGTCGCCCGGGAGTTATCGCCGACCGAGGGTCCCCGATGCGGTGCGACTGCGAAGATCTTGGTACGGTACGGTCCTTCGGAGCCGCCTTCGAACCCGTGCGCGGGTTACCCGCGGCGCCGGATACCTGCCGTATTTCTCGTGGTCGGAATGGGACTCCCCCGGCACAAATACTCGTCCGACCCGTTCTTCAACGGCGCGCCGAATAGCCGCCGTTGGAGATCTCTTGTTTCACCCGCACGGGCTGTGCAATGGTGAACGCGCTCAGTCGGCAGCAATGCCCTGAGCGCTCAGCCGTTCGATTCCGCGACGGTACGACCGCCCGGACAGGTTCTCCGGCCGTTGTTATCCCGCCGCTCTCCGCCCACGGGTCGCATTTCCTGGAGGCCGCACACCGTTCAAAGGTACGCACCAATCGGACCACCCCCCTTTCAGCCGGCCGAAATCACTGCCGCCACCCTCGCGTCAAGGGACTGGACACCCCCCACTCAGTGCCCTGGAAGGCAGGACCCCTCCATGCAGGATCCTCGTACGTCCAGAACCACCCCGCCCCCTCCGGCCGGTCCGCCCGGTCCCCGCTCCGAAGGCACGGACGCGGATCTCGTCGCCGCGCTGAGGACCCGCGACAGCGACGAGGAGGACCACGCCACCGCGCTGTTGCTCACCCGGCACTGGCAGTCCCTGCTCGACTACGCCGAGATCCGCTCCCCCTCGGCCAACGCCGCCTCGATGCTGGCCACGGCGGCCTTCGGCAAGGTGCTCGACAGCCTGCGCCGCCCCGGTCCCGTCCCGGCCCTGCGGCCCGAATTCCTGCTGACCGCGCGGCATTTGGCCGGCGTCTGGGCGACCGAGGGGCAGAAGGCGGCCGAAGGACAAATGACCGGCACGGCCTGGGAGCACCCGACGCGGCCGGCCGGCACCGACCCGGCGAGCCCCGACACGCCACGGCCCCCCGAGAATCGGCGGCTGGCCTTCCACGCCTTCCAGGCAATGCCCGCCGCCGCGCGGTGCCTGCTGTGGCATACGGACGTCGAGGCGGAACCCATATCCGTACCGGCCGGTCTGCTCGGCATTGATCCGGAAAGCGCGCGCACCGAACGGGAACACGCGGGTGAACTCTTCCGGTCCGGCTGTGTACGCGCGCATATCGCACTCGCCTCGGACCCGGAATGCCGCCACTACAACCGTCTGCTGGATGTGTCGCTGCGGCGCGGCGGTGCTTTGCTCCCGGACATCCGGGAGCATCTGGCGCTCTGCGCCCACTGCGCGTACGCCACCGAGCAGTTCGTCCATCCCGAGGGCAGGCCGGCGGTCCTCCTCGCCGAGGCCGTCCTCGGCCCGCACGCCCGGCGCTATCTCGATACGCGGCCCGGCAGACGCGGCGGGGCACGGGGTACGGGCGCACGCCGCGGCGGACGGCACTCGGTGGGCGGACGCCCGCGCGTACTGCCCCGGGTGACCGTGACGGCCAGACGAGTGATGACCACCCCGGGCATGCCGAGGACCGTCCTGCTCGGCGGGCTCGGCCTGGTGGCCGTCGGTCTGCTCGCAGTGACCGTCGCCGGTCTCACCCCCGGTGACGGCGAGGACGAGGCGATGGGACCGGCCGCCCCGATCGGCACGGGCACCTCCACGGCCTCCCCCGACCCCGGCTCGCAGGGCGTCTCCGGTCCCGGGCAGCGACCGCCGACGGGCGCGACAGGTGCCCCGCCCGGCACGCTGCGCACGGCGCTGCGCAGCGCCGACGCCGATCTCTGTCTGGACCTGCGCGACACCCGGCCGAGCGCCGGCTCCGAGGCGACACTGGCGATCTGCTCGTCGTCGGCGGAGACCCAGCAGTGGCTGTACGAGGAGGACGGACTGCTGCGCAACGGCGCCGACCAGGACTTGTGCCTCAACTCCCGTACGGTCGACGGCTCGGCGGTCCTGGCGCCGTGCGGCGAGCCGACCGCCGAGGGCGCCGCCGACGTGCGCTACGAGGTCACGGTCCAGGGGCATGTGATCCCCCGGTGGGACGACTCGCTGGCCGTCGTCCCGACAACTCCCGTGGCGGGTACGTCGGTCGTGGCGAAGCTCCGCGACGAGTCCACGCTCCAGAACTGGTTGACGGACGCCGCACCGGACAGTCCCAGGTCCCTGCCGATCGTGGGCGGCGGCCGGGCGACGGCGCCACCGGCCGGCCCTATGTCGGCACGCCGGGACACGGTCGGGTCGGCGGAGCGCGAGGCGGGACGCGAGGCGGGGCGTCGCTCCGGGAACCGCGAGTGCGACGAACAGGGCCGCGCCCAGGGCGGCGACGAGGGGCAGGGTCGCGGCCGGGACCGGGGCCACAACGGCAAGGGCCATGGCGAGGGTCAGGGGCAGAGGCAGGGTCAGGGGCGCTGCGACGACGTCCGGTTCAGCGGCTGAGACGCCCGGCCGCCCCGGTCCGTCGGCGCTCAGGTCACGCCGGTGCCGTGAGCCATCAACAGCCCCACGTCCAGGGCCGCCACGGCGACCGCCGCGACGAAGGGTGCCTTCTCGCGGCGGCGGCCGAGCAGCAGGCCCGCGACCGCCACCGCACCGGCGACCGGCGGCAGGAGCAAGGCGCCCGCGTCGGGGCGGCCCTGGGGTCCCAGCGTCAGCACCACCGACGCCGCGACCAGTGGGACGGGCAGCAGCAAGCGGCTCCCGGTGGCGCCGAGCCGGTGCGGCAGCCCCCGTACGCCGGTGGCCAGGTCGGCGCGGATGTCCGGCAGGACGTCCGCCAGATGCGCCCCGACACCGAGCAGCGCGCCCGCGGTGACGACCCACCAGGCCGGCCACGGGCCACCCGGCAGACTGAGTGAGACAAGGGCGGGCAGGCTCGCGAATCCGATCGCGTACGGCAGCCAGGACAGCACGGTGGCCTTGAGCCGCAGGTTGTACGCCCAGGCGGCGCCCACCGCGATCAGATGCGCGGTACCGGCGAGCGCGCCGCAGGCCAGGGAGAGCGGCACGCAGAGCGCGAGGGCGCCGAACGCCGCGCCCCAGACGGTCCGTTGACCGACCGCCCCCGCGGCCACGGGTTTGTCGCGGCGCCCGTTGACGGCGTCGCGCCGCGCGTCGTACGCGTCGTTGCACCACCCCACGGAGAACTGACCGGTCAGCACGGCGGCGGTGAGCAGCAGACAACGGCCCACGCCGTGGCCCGCGGTGACGGCGAGCGCGAGGGTGAGCGCGGTGACCGCGACCACCGGTCCCGGATGGCAGGACAGCGCGAGGGCGCGTACGACGCTCAGCGGCCCCGCGCGGCGCGGGGTTTCGGCGTTGCCGGTGCCGGCCTCGCGTGTGCTCGTTCCCGGATCCACATCGGCGTCCACGCGCCGATCGTAGGCGCGCGGGCCCCGTCCACGTGGCAGCCGGACGGGCGACTTACGGTGTCTCATCCCAGCCCACGGCTGTTGGGATGGTTATGACACCCTCAGGCTGGAATCGATGACCCGAATCGCCGCCGTGCACGGCGTCCTTGCTCCCTATCGCCACACCCAGTCCGAGATCACCGACATGGTGGCGCGCACCTGTCTGCCGGCCGGGGCGGACCGGCGGGTGCTCGACCGGTTGCACGAGAGCGTGCGGGTCCGCACGCGCCATATGGCCCTGCCGCTGGACGACTACGTCAAGATCGACGGGTTCGGTGCCGCCAACGACGTCTTCATCGAGGTCGCGGGCGACCTGGGCGCCGAGGCGGTGCGCGGGGCGCTCCGTACGGCGGGACTCGGACCGTCGGACGTGGATCTGCTGATGTTCACCTCCGTCACCGGCGTGGCGGCCCCGTCCGTGGACGCGCGCCTGGTCGGGCGGCTGGGGCTGCGTCCCGACGTGAAACGGCTGCCCGTCTTCGGGCTTGGCTGTGTCGCGGGCGCGGCGGGCCTCGCGCGGCTGCACGACTATCTGCGGGGCTGGCCCGATCAGGTGGCCGTGCTGCTCTCGGTCGAGCTGTGCTCGCTGACCTTTCAGCGGGGCGACACGTCGATGGCGAATCTGGTGGCGAGCGGGCTGTTCGGCGACGGGGCTGCGGCGGTCGTGGCGGTGGGCGAACGCCACGCCGGGACTCCGGCCGCTCCGCCCGGTCCCACGGTCGTCGCCACGCGCAGCCGGATGTACCCGGACACGGGCCATGTCATGGGCTGGTCCGTCACCGGCTCCGGCTTCCAGGTGGTCCTCGACCCGTCGGTGCCCGAGATCGTCCGGCGCTTCCTCGCCGACGACGTACGCGGCTTCCTCGCCGAGCACGGTCTGACGCCGGCCGACATCACCGGGTGGGTCTGCCACCCCGGCGGTCCCAAGGTGCTCCAGGCCGTGGGCGAGTCGCTGGGTCTGCCCGACGGCGCCCTCGACGTCACCTGGCGCTCCCTGTCCGAGGTGGGGAACCTGTCGTCGTCGTCGGTCCTGCACGTCCTTCGCGACACCCTCGCCCGGCACGCCCCGGAGCCGGGCAGCCCCGGCCTGATGATCGCGATGGGCCCCGGGTTCTGCTGCGAACTCGTCCTGCTTCGCTGGTGAGTTGGAGAAACACATGTGGTGGTACACGGCACTGGTACTGGCGGTCGGCGGCGAACGCGTCGCAGAACTCGTCGTCGCCCGTCGCAACGCCCGCTGGAGTCTGGCGCGCGGCGGTACGGAGACCGGGCGCGGGCACTACCCGGCGATGGTGGTCCTGCACACCGGACTGCTGGCCGGTGCGCTCACCGAAACGGCCCTGGCCGGACGGCAGTTCGTGCCGGTGTTCGGCTGGACGATGGTGGGGGTCGTCGTCGCGGCCCAGGTGCTGCGCTGGTGGTGCATCCGGACGCTGGGGCCGCGCTGGAACACCCGGGTGATCGTCGTGCCCGGCCTGCCGCTGGTCGCCGGCGGCCCCTACCGGCTGCTGCGCCACCCCAACTACGTCGCCGTCGTCGCGGAGGGCCTGGCGCTGCCGCTGGTGCACGGAGCGTGGGTGACGGCGGTCCTCTTCACGGGGCTCAACGCCGTTCTGATGACGGTCCGGATCCGCTGCGAGAACGCGGCGCTGGGGGCCGCGCCGGCCGGTGTGCCCGCGTGATCGACGTACTGATCGCCGGCGGTGGCCCCGCCGGGCTGGCCGCCGGGATCCACGCCGCGCTGGCGGGGCTGCGGGCCGTGGTGGTGGAGCCGCGTACCGCCCCGGTGGACAAGGCGTGCGGGGAGGGCGTGATGCCGGGCGGTACGGCGGCGCTGCGCGCGATGGGCGTGGAGGTGTCGGGGCGCGAACTGCGCGGCATCCGCTACCGGGACGGCGTACGGGACGCCGAGGCGTGCTTCCGGGACGGTACGGGCCTTGGGGTGCGCCGTACGGAACTGCACGCCGCGCTACGGCGCCGGGCGGAGGCCCTGGGCGTGGAGACGGTCCGGGGCAAGGTCGGTGAGGTGCGGCAGAGCGCCGACCGGGTCAGTGCCGGGGGCAGGACCGCGCGCTGGCTGATCGCCGCCGACGGACTGCACTCGCCGATCCGCCGGGGCCTGGGGCTGGGGCTGCCGGACCGGGCGCCGTCCCGCTACGGGCTGCGGCGCCACTTCCATGTCGCGCCGTGGTCGGACTTCGTGGAGGTCCACTGGTCGCGGCACGGCGAGGCGTATGTGACGCCGGTGGGGGACGGCCTCGTCGGCGTGGCCGTGCTGAGCCGCGAGCGGCGGGGGTACGACGAACACCTCGCCCGCTTCCCGGACTTGGCGCCACTGCTGGACGAGCGGCCGGCCAGTGGCGTACGCGGCGCGGGTCCGCTGCGGCAGCGGGTGAGCCGGCCGCTGGCCGGGCGGGTGCTGCTGGTCGGCGACGCCGCCGGTTATGTGGACGCGCTGACCGGGGAGGGGGTCGCCCTGGCCCTGTCGACGGCCGGTGCGGCGGTACGCGCGCTGGCGGAGGGCCGGCCGCAGACGTATCCGGCTGCCTGGTCGAAGCTGACCAGGCGCCACCGCCTTCTTACGGAGGGCCTGTTGCGGGCCACGCGCGGCCCGCGCGGGGCGGGGCTGATCGTGCCCGCCGCCGCCCGGCTGCCGTCGGTCTTCGCGGCGGCGGTGCACGCGCTCCAGTAGCGCGGCACGGGCGGAGCCAGAGCCTTTGGCGCGAACCGCCGCCGTACCTCGTCTAGGCGTCCGTGGCGCGCTGGAACCAGGTGGGCTCGTCCTCCAGCGCCTGCTTGATACGGAACCGGGCGAACTCCCGCAGCTCGGGCAGCGCGTCCACGGAGAACCAGCCGACCTCCAGGGACTCGTCGTCGTTGACCCTGGCCTCGCCGCCGGTCGCGCGGCAGCGCAGCGTGATGTCCATGTATTGGCACTGGTCCCCGTTGGGGTACGTGACAGGCTCCGGCAGCGCCTGGACGAGTACGACGCGCTCGGCCACACAGCGCACGGCGGTCTCCTCGTACACCTCGCGCTCCGCCGTCGCCGCGGGCTGCTCCCCCGGCTCCGGGATCCCGCCGATGATCGACCAGTTGCCGGTGTCGGCCCGCCTGCCCAGCAGCACACGTCCGTCGTCGTCGAAGACGATCGCGCTGACTCCGGGCAGAAACAGCAGTTGGTGTCCGGCGGTCGCGCGGATCTCTCGGATGAAGTCTGGCGTTCCCATGCCACGACCCTAAGCGCAGGCCCGCGGCTCCCCGCGCGCCCGTCAGCCCGCGTCGTCGGCGGCGGGGCTCCGGCGGGCGCGTACGGTCCGTGCGACGGCCCAGCCGAGACCGCCGACGGCGATCGCGACCAGCAGCGCCTCGGGCAGCGTGCCCATCCTGGTGGCGGGCGTCTGCGAGGAGCGCAGCGGCATCTCACGGACGAGGGCGTCGGGCGTGAACATCTTCGTCTGCTCGACCACCTGGCCGTCCGGCATGATCATCGCGCTGACGCCGCTGGTGACGGGGACGACGACGGCCCGGCTGTGCTCGACGGCCCGCACGCGGGACATCGCCAGCTGCTGGTAGGTCATCTCGCTGCGCCCGAAGGTGGCGTTGTTGCTGGGCACGGTGATGAGCTGGGCCCCGTGGGTGACGGTGTCGCGCACCGCCCAGTCGAAGGCCGCCTCGTAGCAGGTGGCGAGACCGACCTTGGTCCCGGCCAGATCGAACACGCCCACCTTGTCGCCGGGACCGAAGTCGCGTCGCACCCGGTCGACGTCGGAGCTGAAGATCCGTACGAAGGAACGCATCGGGATGTACTCGCCGAACGGCTGGACATGACGCTTGTCGTACGTCGCGACGGGCCCGTCCTCGGGATCCCACTCGATCAGGGAGTTGCGCAGCTTCCCGGTGTCGGGCGAGAGCACCGAGCCGACCACTGTCGGCACACCGATCTTCTTGACCGCGTCGTCGATGACCAGACGTGCGTCGCCGTTGCGGTAGGGGTCGAGGTCCGAGGAGTTCTCCGGCCACAGGACGAAGTCCGGCCGCGGCTCCTTGCCGGCCTCGACGTCGTCCGCCAACTGCTCGGTGCGCGCGGCGTGGTTGTCGAGCACCGCGCGGCGCTGGGCGTTGAAGTCGAGCCCCAGACGCGGCACGTTGCCCTGGATGGCGGCGACGGTCGCGGTGCCGTCCTCGGCCGAGTCGTCCACGAGGGGCAGCGCGGCGAGGGCGCCCGCGACGGGGACGAGCACGGACAGCGCGGCGACGGTCACGGCGGCGCGCGGCACGCGGCGCGGCGCGGGCCGGGCCCGGTGGGCGCGGACCTGGCGGACCACCTCGTACAGGCCGAAGCCGCACAGCACGACGGCGAAGCCCAGTACGGGTGTGCCGCCCACGGCGGCGAGGGGGAGGAACATGCCGTCCGCCTGGCCGAAGGCGATCTTGCCCCAGGGGAAGCCGCCGAACGGCACCCGGGCGCGGGCCGCCTCGCCCAGGATCCATACGGCGGCGGCGAACACCGGCCACGCGGGCAGCCGGGACACGGCGGCGATTCCCACCCCGACGGCGCCGATGAACAGCGCGGACACGGCGGCCAGCGCGACCCACGGCAGCGGGCCGACCTCTTCGCCCGTCCACTTCAGGAGGGGCAGCAGGAAGCCGAGACCGGCGAGGAAGCCGAGTCCGAACCCGGCACGGGGTCGGCGGCCCCGCAGCGTCCAGCCGAGCAGGGCGAATCCGGGCAGCGCCAGCCACCACAGCGGGCGGGGCGGGAAGCTCGCGAAGAGCAGCAGCCCGGACAGTGCCGCGGCGCCCGGCCGTACGAAACGCCGCGCGCGGCGCCTGCCGCCGGGCGCGGGGGCGGGCTCGGCCGGCTCGACGGGGGTGATGGTGGTGCTCACCCCGCGGAGTCTACGGTGACGGCACCGGAGGACGGCAGTCCGGCCTTCCCGCGAGGGCTCCGTGAGGGGTCGGCCGCGTCACCTCCCGCCGCCTCTTGCCATTCCCTGCCGTTCCCTGCCGCAACGTTTCTGCGCGAGATGTCCACATGCCCCCTCCCCTGCCACTAGCGTGTGCGGCAGCCCTGGGGCGGGTGCGGTGTGTCCCGACCGATCCGGCTGCCGTCGGCAGGGGCGTCTCGGGCCGGGGGTTCTACGGGATGGCTGCATCGACAACTCGGTCCGTCGCGCGCGAGCGCGGCGGCGCCTCCGACATCGCGGGCATCGCCGTGTTCATCGGCTGCGCGGTGTGGACCCTGGTCAGCGCGGCCGGCCGGGACGGCCGGCCCGAAGGCGTCCTGCTGGCCGTACTCGCGGTCGGCGCCGGATACATCTGCGGACGGATCGCCGGGTCCCTGGCGCCGGTCGCCACGGCGGCCACGCTCGCCGTCGCCGCGTACGTCCTGGCCGTCGCCGCGCGTCACGACATACAGGCCGACCCGGCGGAGAGCGCGGCGCCCCCGGGCGACACGGGCGCGGTCGCCGCGCTGCTGATCCTGGCGGTGGGCGCCGCCTGCTGCGCGGCTGCCGCCGAGGCCACGCCGAGAGCGCGGAGCACACTGTTCGTGCTGGCGGCGGTGGCCGCCGGGACGGGGCCCCTGCTCGGTTCGGTGGCGGGTCTGGTGGCTGCCGTCGGGGTGCTGCTCTGCGCGCTGGCCGCGGCTCGGATGCGCCGTCGGCTGCCGGGGCTGGCGGGATTCGCCGCCGCGGCCTGTCTGCTGGTGGGCGCCGCCTGGGCGGTGGCCGTACGGGCGCTGCCGGACGGGCTGGCGGCGTCGCTGGAGGGGCAGCTCACGGGGCACCGGGTGCTTCTCTGGGAGGACGCGGTGGCCGTCGTACGGGCGAATCCGCTGCTGGGGGCTGGGCCCGACCGGTTCGGTGATCTGAGCCCGACGGCACTGGAGTCGCTGAACTCGGACGGCAAGCCGCACTCGGCGCTGTTCCAGCTGGCGGCGGAGCAGGGCGTCGTGGGGGCGCTGCTCCTGGGGGCGGCGTTCGGCTGGCTGCTGTACGCCCTGTGGCGCTCACCGCGCGCCACACCCGTCGTACTGACCGCCGGAGCCGCGCTGACGGCGCTGGCCGCCGTGGCGACCGTGGGCAACGCGCTGAGCTTCACCCCGGTGACGGCGGGCGCCGGGCTCCTCGCGGGCCTGGCGACGGCGCGCTCGCCCGTCGGGGCGCTGCCGGAGGGAAGGCCGGCCTGATCTCGGCCGACACGGGGCGGTGCGGGCCGTGCGGGGCGTGCGGCGCCGTCAGGCCTCGGCCTCGGCCGAACCGCCGATGACCGTTCTGCCGCCGGCGGCCTTGCCCAGGCCCGTGGTGCCGAGTCCCGACTTGCTGAGGGTCACCGTGCCGGTGGCCGCCGCGCGGAGCCGGTCACGGATGACGCGGACCGCGGCCTCGGCGTCGTCGACCGTCACCGTGAACGTCCTGCCGTCGCCGAGTCTCAGCACGACGCCCTCGCCGCGCCGTACGACCACGGCCGTGCCCTGCTCGGGCCGCCAGCGGTAACCCCAGCCGCCCCACTGGCGGGGCGTGACGCTGGGTTCGAAGTCGGCGCCGGTCACCTGTGTGAGCGGGATACGGCGACGTGGCAGCCCGGCGTGGCCGCAGCGCACCTCAAGGTGCTCGTGGTCGACCTTGACCGCCACATGCACGAAGGCGAGCGTGCCGAAGAGAATCAGCAGTCCGGCGGCCACACAGCCGACGACCGACGCGGCCAGCGCGACGATGCCGGACTCCCAGGAGGATTGGATCGCCAGCTCGATGCCGAGCGCGAGGCAGGCGACGCCCACCACGGCGAACAGCCACTGAATGCGGTTGGTCGCTCGGCCGGTCCAGATTTCGGGGAGGGGCACTGTGCCTGGCCCCCCTCGTCGGGGGTGCTCCGTCATGGTTGCAGGGTACTCACGAACCGCCCGGGTGGCACCGCCTCGGCGGCATCCGGAATGGCGGAGTCCACCGGGCCCCTTGCCCCGCCCGCCCGAGCGCGCCCAGGTGACGATGGCCACACACGCCTAGTGCGCGTGGGTGACGTCCGCGAGCAGCCGGCCCTCCGCGTATGTCAGGGCCGCGTCGGGCAGTGCGGCGCGGTGGCCGGCCAGCAGCACGGTGAGTTCGCCCGGTCCGGCGTCGGCCGCCGGCGCCGCTGTGTCCCCGAGGCGGCGCAACGCCTGCGCGGCGACGGCCTCGGCGGAGCCGTACAGCGTCACCTCCGGCAGTCCGGGGTGCCGCAGGGCCGCCCGGATGCGTTCGCCGACCAGTTCGTAATGGGTGCAGCCCAGGACGACGGTCCTTACCTCGCGCGGGGTGAGGAGCGCCGCCGCCGCGATGGCGCGGGCGATGCCCGCCTCGTCGGCGTGCTCCAGCGCGTCGGCGAGACCGGGGCACGGCACCTCGGTGACGTCGACCGAGGCGGCATGGGTACGGATGAGGTCGCGCTGGTAGGGGCTGCCGGTGGTGGCCGGGGTGGCCCAGATCGCGACGGGCCCGCCCCCGGCCGCCGCCGGTTTGATCGCGGGGACCGTGCCGATGACGGGCAGACCGGGCTCCAGCGCGGCGCGCAGCGCGGGCAGGGCGTGCACCGACGCGGTGTTGCAGGCGACGATCAGCGCGTCGGGCCGGTGCGCGGCGGCGGCGCGGGCCACGGTGAGCGCGCGGGCGGTGATGTCTTCCGGGGTGCGCGGTCCCCACGGCATGCTGCCGGGGTCGGAGGAGAGCACGAGACCGGCGTCCGGCCGGAGCCGGCGCATTGCGGAGGCTGCGGCGAGCAGCCCGAGACCGGAGTCCATCAGCGCGATCTTCACCCGGTCACCATAGACGACCGCCCTTGCGGTCCCGCCGATGTGGGGCAGACTGCGGCGAATGAGTGCCATTGCCTGGATCGCCGCTGTCTCGCTGGCCGCCTGGGGCTTTCTGTTGCTGGGTCAGGGATTCTTCTGGCGTACGGATCAGCGGCTGCCGCCGCGTGCGGCTCCCTCGCCGTGGCCGTCCGTCGCCGTGGTCGTGCCCGCGCGGGACGAGGCGCTGATGCTGCCGGTGAGTCTGCCGTCGCTGCTGGCGCAGGACTATCCGGGGCGGGCGGAGATCTTCCTCGTCGACGATTCCAGCACCGACGGTACGGGCGCCCTGGCGAGGGAGCTGGCCGACCGGCTCGGCGGGCTGCCGCTCACCGTGGTCTCCGCGCCGGAGCCGGCACCTGGCTGGACGGGCAAGCTGTGGGCGCTGCGTCACGGCATCGAACTGGCGCGGGAGGAACGGCCGGACTATCTCCTTCTTACGGATGCCGACATCGCCCATGAGCCGGACAGTCTGCGCGAGCTGGTCGCCGCCGCGCGGACGAACGGACTCGACCTGGTCTCCCAGATGGCCCGGCTGCGGGTGGAGACCGCGTGGGAGCGGCTGATCGTGCCGGCGTTCGTCTACTTCTTCGCGCAGTTGTATCCGTTCCGCCGGGTCAACAAGCCGGGGGCGCGTACGGCCGCGGCGGCCGGCGGCTGCGTACTGCTGCGGACGGAGACCGCCGAGCGGGCGCGGATTCCCGACGCCATCCGGCAGGCGGTGATCGACGACGTGTCGATGGCGCGGGCGGTGCGGCGCGCGGGGGGCCGGATCTGGCTCGGTCTGGCGGAGCGCGTGGACAGCGTGCGCCCGTATCCGGCGCTGACCGATCTGTGGCGGATGGTGGCGCGGAGCGCGTACGCCCAGCTCCTGCACAATCCGCTGTTGCTGGTCTGCACGGTGGCCGGGCTCGCGGTCGTCTATCTGGCGCCGCCGGCCGGTGTGTACGCGGGTCTGTCGGGCGGTGACACACCGGCCGGGCTGCTGGGCGGCGCCGCGTGGGCGGTGATGGCCGGGACGTACGTGCCGGTGCTGCGGTACTACCGGCAGTCGCTCTGGCTCGCTCCCCTGCTGCCCTTCACGGCGCTGCTGTATCTCCTGATGACCGTCGACTCGGCCGTGCGGCACTACCGGGGCCGCGGTGCGGCCTGGAAGGGGCGTACGTACGCCCGTCCGGAGGCCGCACCGGAGCGTTGAGCCGGCTCGCGGCCGGGCCGGGGGTCACTTCCGCCCGGTCACTTCCGGCCGGGTGTCCAGTTCATGCCCCAGCCGTAGGCGTAGTCGATGGTCCGCTGCGGGCTGACGCCGCGTTCCGGCACGAGGAACCGCGCTTCGCGCTGGACCAGCAGATCGGAGCCGGTATTGGTGATCAACGCGAGCGCGCAGACCGTGGAGGGCACGGTGCACTCGCCGAGCGAGAAGTCGATCGCGGCGCCGTTCTGCGGCTGGAGTGTGACCGTCGCGTCGAGATCGGCGAAGCTGCGCGCGCCTTCGTAGATCGTCACGAAGATGACGACGCGGCGCAGTTGGTTCTTGTGGTCGAGGTTGATGCTGAGATTCTCGCCGTTGGCCGAACCGCCGGTGCGGTCGTCGCCGTCGAGATGGATGAACGGCGGCTGGTGAAGCGCTCCGAAGGCATTGCCGAGTGCCTGGACGACGCCTTTGCGGCCGTCGGTCAGTTCGTACAGGGCGCACAGGTCGAGGTCGAGGTCGCCGTGCATGGCGACGGCCCGGCCGAGTTTGGCGCCCCAGCCCTTGAACTGTTTGCGCACCTGCCAGCTGAGATTGACGCGCATCTCACCGGAGTTGCCGCCCTGCTTGGACAGCGAGACGGACGGCGCCTCCTTGGTCAGGGTGACCTTGCTGAGCCGTACGGGAGACGGGGCGGGCGCGGCCGGGGGCGCCGCCGGCGGGGGCGGCGTGTACGACGGAGGAGCCGGGGCGGCGACGGGGGCCGGCTGCGCGGGGGCTCGCGTGTACGACGGCGCGGCGGAGGGCGTGGGCGCCGGCGGGGCGGCCTGCTGGGGCTCGTCGACGCTGATGCCGAAGTCCGTTGCCAGACCTTCGAGTCCGCTGCTGTATCCCTGGCCGACCGAGCGGAACTTCCAGGCTCCCTGGCGCCGGTACAGCTCGCCGAGGACGAACGCCGTCTCGACGGTCGCGTCCTGGCTGTCGTACCGCGCGACCTCGGCGCCCGACGCCGCGTCAAGGAGGCGTACGTACAGTCCGGGCACCTGTCCGAAGTTGCCGCCGTCCGCCGACGCGGCGACGACGATCCGGTCGATCTCGGCCTCCACCCGGCCCAGGTCGACGGACAGGGTGTCGGTCACGGTGCCGGGACATGTGCCTTTTCCGTCATGGCGCACCGCGCCCGACGCGTGGGTCGCCTGGTTGTAGAAAACGAAGTCGGCGTCCGAACGGACCTTTCCGGCCTTGAGCAGAAGCGCCGAGGCGTCGACATCCGGCGTCCCGGGCGCTGAACGCCATCCCAATTCGACGCGCACACTCGGTGCCGTCACCGGAACATTGGCTCCTTTAAGCATGGACATGCTCGCCCCCATCGAGAGTCGGGTGACCGAAAGTTTTCCGTCGTTCCAAACCTAATCGCTACAGAGGCCGTCGCACCCACGAGGACCCATGGGTAACCCCTCTGGAGCTTGCCCTTTACACGATCACTACGCTGCCGGACGACCGATTTTCCCAAGTTCGCTCGCATTGGGGATCCGAAGTGGCCCAGAGCTCCCGAAAGAACCCCCTTATCGGACTCCCCTCTTGGCACATCGTGGGCTTAACTTAGGTTCCATGACCTCCCCCCGCTCGACCTACGGCGGCGGTTACTACACCGCGCCGTCGTTCCCGGACACCCCGATCTACGACTCCCTCGTCGCGGAGCGGGGCACGCCTCAGATCGCTCCGATCCGAGTGCCATCCGCCTACGACACCGGCAGCAGCTATCAGAGCAACAGCTATCTGCCGGCGCTGCCTTCGGCGCTTCCCGCTCTTCCGGCGGCCCCCTCACAGCCCACGCCCTCCTACGGAGGCGGCTACCAGCCGCAGCCGGCGCAGCACCCCGTGCCGCTCCAGCACGCCCCGGCGCCCTACATCCCGCAGCAGGCGCCGCCGCCTCGCGGCTACCAGGGCGCTCAGCAGCCCTACCAGGCCCAGCAGCAGCAACAGCAGCCGCGTCCCCAGCAGCCCCGCCCGCCGCAACAGCAGCAGCAGCAGCGACCGGGGTCGGCGACGGGGTACGAGGCGATGCGCCCCGCCTCGCCGCGTCCGGCGCCCGCGCCGGTGCAGTACGACGACCCGTACAACCGCCCTTACCAGAGCCGGGGTTACTGACCCCGCCGGCGAGGAGCGGAGAAGGCCGGAGGGAGCCGGGGGGCTGCTGGCAGGATGGCCGTATGCCTCAGCCGTCCGCCCCAGTCCTGCACGCCCTGCGCGTTCATCCGGTGAAATCGGTGGGAGGTTTCACAGCGGACAGCGCGGTCGTCGAGCCGTGGGGCCTGGCGGGCGACCGCCGTTGGACGCTGATCGACGAGACGGACAGCGCTGTCACGCAGCGCGAGCAGCCGCGCCTCGCGCTGGCCCGCGCCGAGCCGCTGCCGGACGGCGGGATCATGCTGTACGCGCCCGGCCAGGAGCCGCTGGCGATCGCGCGCCCGGGGACGGGCGGACCGCGAACTGGCTTCCGGGGAAAGGGCGTTGACGTCACCACCCGTACGGACGAACCCGCGGACGACATCGTGGTGAACGTCTTCGGGACCAAGGTTGACGCCTCGCTCGCCGACGCGCGGGCGAGCGACTGGTTCAGCCGCCATCTCGGGGTGGAGGTCCGGCTGACGCATCTGGGCGACCCGGCGGTCGCACGCCCCGTCGATCCCCGGTACGCCCGCGCCGGGGAGACCGTCAGCTTCGCCGACGGCTACCCCCTGCTCGTGGTCACCCTCGCCTCGCTCGACGCCCTCAACTCCCTGATAGCGCAGGGCGATCACGCCGACGAGGGCCCGCTGCCGCTGAACCGTTTCCGGCCGAATCTCGTCGTCGCGGGCACGGCTCCGTGGGCCGAGGACCAGTGGCGCCGGATCACGGTCGGGGAGGTCACCTTCCGGGTCGCGAAGCCGTGCGGGCGCTGTGTGATCACCACGACCGACCAGCGGACGGCACAGCGTGGCAAGGAACCGCTGCGTACGCTGGCCCGGCACCGCCGGTTCGACGGAAAGTTGGTCTTCGGGCAGCATCTGGTGCCCGAGAACACCGGCACGGTGCAGGTGGGAGACGTGGTGAAGGTGTTCACCGGCTAGTCCGGACCCGGATCCGACCGGTCGAACGGTGGGGTGATTTCGCTCTCCCTTCCGCCCTTTTGTGCGTGAGCCGGTCCCCGCCGGGCTAAGACGGACAGGGGAACGGACGGCGGACGGAAGGGGTGCGACACGATGCGAGCGGTCGTGGGGCTCCGGCGCTGGCGGTACAACCCGCTGCGGAGAAAGACGGATCTCGTCGAGGCATGGGTCGCCCTCGGTGCCCTGCTCCTGATGATTCTCGCCGTGCCGGCGATTGGCTGGATCTCGGGTGCGCTGACCGACGACGCGTTCCGGCGCACGATCCGCGCCCAGCACGAGGACCGGCACCGCACGCAGGCCGTCATGGTCCGCGAGGCCACGGCGCCCACCCGCGTCTCGTCCGACCCCGAGGCCCCGACCCAGCGCGACCCCGCCCGGCCGGTGATCGCCAAGTGGACGGCGCCGGACGGCAGTCGGCACACCGAACTGGTCCGCTCGGCGCCCCCGGCTCTCCGGGCCGGCGACACCTTCGCGGTCTGGACGGACAGCGACGGCCGGCTCGCCCAGCGCCCGGCGGACCCCGCCGCCGCCCGTACACACGCGGTGCTGGCGGGGCTCGCGGTGGCCCTGGGAGCCGCCGGTCTGATCGAGGCCGTCCGCCGGCTGGTGGTGTGGCGGCTCAACCAAGTCCGTTACGCACGGCTCGACCTGGCCTGGGCACGGGCCGGTCCGGACTGGGGTCGTACCGGCGCGGGAAGCTGACCGGAACGGCTCTTGGGTCAACTCACCGGTGCCGCGCGCGCTACGGTGGTGCGACCCGGTCCTCTGACGCGGCCGGGACTTCCTTGAGTCGACCCCCCGTGCGGGTCAGGTCGGCACAGCACGCGCAGGCGCACGAGGTGGGGACAGAACAACACCATGGCACAGGGCACCGTCCAGGTGACGCACACCGGCACCTCGCGTTGGCGTCGCCGTACCGGCGAGTACGCCTCTCTCGCAGCGGCCCTGGAGGCCGCGGGCGACGGCGACATACTCACCGTCGCGCCGGGTACCTACCGGGAGAATCTCGTGGTCACGCGCGCCGTCACGCTGCGCGGACCCGAGGGCCCGTCGGGCTCGGTGCGCATCGCGCCGCCGGACGGCGTACCGCTGACGGTGCGCGCCTCGGCGACCGTCCACGACCTGCATGTGGAGGGCCAGGACACCACCGCGCCCGCGCTGCTCATCGAGGACGGCACCCCGGAGCTGACGGATCTGCGGATCGTCACGCGTTCGGCCGCCGGTATCGAGGTGCGCGGCGCCGCGCGCCCCACCGTCCGCCGCTGCACCGTCGACAATCCGGCCGGGGTCGGCGTCGCCGTGCTCGACGGGGCCGGCGGGGTCTTCGAGGACTGCGAGGTCGTGGCGGCCGGTCAGTCGGGCGTCTCGGTACGCGGCGGGGCGCATCCCCGGCTCGAACGGTGCCGGATCCATCACGCGTCGGGCGGCGGGCTGACCGTCACCGGCGAGGGCAGCGGACTTGAGGCCGTCGGCTGCGAGGTGTACGAGATCAAGGGCACCGGGGTGCAGATCGCCGCACGCGCCGCCGCCCATCTCACCGACTCCAGCGTCCACCGCACCTCGGCCGACGGGATCACGCTCGACACCGACGCGGTGCTGACGCTCTCCGACTGCGACATCCACGACATCCCGGAGAACGCGGTCGATCTGCGCTCGCGCTCCGTGCTGACGCTGACCCGGTCCACGGTGCGGCGCTTCGGCCGTAACGGGCTCTCCGTCTGGGACCCGGGCACCCGGGTGGACGCCAACCAGTGCGAGATACATGACAGTACGGGCGACTACCCGGCGGTCTGGGTGAGCGACGGGGCGACCGTCGTCCTGGACTCGTGCCGGGTGCACGACGTGCCGGACGCGCTGTTCGTCCTCGACCGCGGCTCACGCGCCGACGTCGTGGACAGCGACCTCTCGCAGGTGCGGAACACGGCCGTGTCGGTGAGCGACGGCGCGACGGCGCAGCTCGACGACTGCCGGATCAGGGAGGCGTCCACCGGCGCCTGGTTCCGGGACCACGGCAGCGGCGGCACCCTCAACTCCTGCACCATCGACGGCGTACAGACCGGTGTCATCGTCACCAAGGGCGCCGACCCGACCATCGAACGCTGCACGATCACCTCGCCCGCCGAGGCCGGTTTCTATGTCTCCGCCGAGGGCCGGGGCACGTTCCACGACTGCCGGGTTACGGGCAGCGGCGGCTACGGCTTCCATGTGATGGACGGCTGCCGTACGACGCTGACGCGCTGCCGCACCGAGCGGTGCGCGCGCGGCGGTTACGAGTTCCCCGACGGCACCGCGCCGGGCGCCGACGGCAACGGGGCCGGGCCGACCGTGGAGGACTGCACGAGCGACGAGAGCGGTGTGCTGGCCGCCGTGCCACAGCCGACGGCCCTGCTCACCGCCACCGAGACGACGGGGCTGCTGGGCACGGTCCCCGCGCAGAGCGCGACGCCCGCGCCGGACCTGCCGCCCGCCGAGCCGGTGCGCGAACCGGGCAAGGTCCTCGGTGAACTCGACGCGCTGGTGGGCCTGGAGAGCGTCAAGCGCGAGGTCCGCGCCCTCACCAACATGATCGAGGTCGGCAGGCGCCGGCAGCAGGCGGGCCTCAAGGCCGCCTCGGCGCGCCGCCATCTGGTCTTCACCGGCTCCCCCGGCACCGGCAAGACGACGGTGGCCCGGCTGTACGGCGAGATCCTGGCCTCGCTCGGGGTGCTGGAGCGCGGTCATCTCGTGGAGGTCTCCCGGGTGGATCTGGTGGGTGAGCACATCGGCTCCACCGCGATCCGTACGCAGGAGGCGTTCGACCGGGCCCGCGGCGGTGTGCTCTTCATCGACGAGGCGTACGCGCTGTCGCCGGAGGACTCGGGGCGCGACTTCGGGCGTGAGGCGATCGACACGCTGGTGAAGCTGATGGAGGACCACCGGGAGGCGGTGGTGGTGATCGTCGCCGGCTACACGGCGGAGATGGAGCGCTTCCTGGCGGTCAACCCCGGTGTGGCGTCCCGTTTCTCACGGACCATCACCTTCGACGACTACGAGGCCGACGAACTGCTGCGGATCGTGGAGCGGCAGGCCGAGGAGCACGAGTACCGGCTCGGCGCGGGTACGGCCGAGGCGCTGTTGAAGTACTTCGCCGTCCTGCCGAAGGGGCCGGCCTTCGGCAACGGCCGTACCGCGCGCCAGACGTTCGAGTCGATGGTGGAGCAACACGCGAGCAGGGTCGCCCAGTTGCCGGAGACCAGCACGGACGACCTGACGCTCCTCTACGCGGACGATCTGCCCGAACTGCCGTGATTCCGCTGCTCCGTGGCGGCGCCGGCGCGCTGCGCGGGCAGTGCGGGCGGCAGCCGGTCCAGCAGCGCCGCGCGCTCCACGGCGAAGCCGGGGTCGGCCTGGTAGTCGGAGTGCCCGAGGATCGGTTCGGGCAGCGGGTGGCGCTCGGTGCGGCCGTAGGCGAGCGGGTCCTTGAGCGGCCCGTGGTCCACGGCCGGCTCGTCCCCCTCGCCACCGAGGCGGACCGGGCCGCCGATCGGGTCGGTGGCCCGCCACAGGTTGCGCCAGCAGTGCACCTCCCGGCCCAGGTCGCCGAGGGGCGCGGCACCGAAGTAGGCCGGGAACCAGCGGCCGTACAGCCGCTCCAGCGGTGAGCCGTACGTCAGCAGCGCGACCTGGTGGCGGGTGGCC
This sequence comes from Streptomyces sp. NPDC006643, assembly GCF_042870175.1. Classification (NCBI taxonomy): domain Bacteria; kingdom Bacillati; phylum Actinomycetota; class Actinomycetes; order Kitasatosporales; family Streptomycetaceae; genus Streptomyces; species Streptomyces sp. NPDC006643. The sequence goes on from NZ_JBIAHA010000004.1 coordinate 246,388, forward strand.
TCGGGCAGCTGCCAGACGGCCGCCGCGGCCAGCACACTGCCCTGCGAGTGGCCGGAGATGACGAGGCGTCCGCCGGTGCGGGCGGTCCAGGTGGCCATCCGCCAGGTGAGGTCGGGTACGGCGCGCTCCGCGTAGCACGGCGGTGCGAAGGGGTGCGAGGCGCGCGGCCAGAAGGTGCCGACGTCCCAGAGGATGCCGATGGTGCGCCGGGCGGACGCGTCGCGGTAGGCGCGGCGGCCCCAGGTCACGAACAGTATGAAGCCGAGGCCGATGAGCCAGGAGCCGAGCGCCTGCGCGGTGTCGGCGGCGGACTGGATCAGAGCGGGTTCGCCTTCGGCGGCCCGGCCGGGGACGTCGCCGCTGAGCCAGGCGCCGAGGACGGCGCCGGTGCCGAGCAGGAGGGTGGCGCCGGCGACGAGTCCGACCAACCAGGGCGCCGCGTCGGTGAGTTCGGCGCGGGCGCGGGCACCGGCGATCCGGCGGGTACGGACGGAGTCCGGGGTGACGCGCGCCTCCCGGGACCCGTACTCCGCCTCCACGACCGGCGCGAGGCGGACCGCCCTACGCGCGGTGCGTACGACGAGGACGACGACCGGGATCAGCAGGAGCACGAGCAGGACGGGGATGACGGCCGCCAGCCAGCTGAGCAGCACCGGCGGCCCGGGGATGGAGCCCTCCCCCATGCCGGGTGTGCCGGTCCCGTCGAGCCAGTCCCCGACACGCTGGGCCACTCCACCGGTCATCACCCCGGCCAGGGCGCAGGCCAGCATGGCGACGGCGGGGCCGCCGAGGCCGTGCAGCGCGATCCGGGCGTGCCGGGCGCGGCGGTGCAGGACCAGGGCCGCCACCGCGAGCGCGACGACGAGGAACCCCTGGGCGAGGATGAGCACGGAGAACGTGACGGCGCCGGGGAGGGTGCCGGAGGAGAGCCAGCCGGGGCGGGACCAGGCGGCGTACACCAGCGCGAGACCGAGCAGCACGAGGGAGCCGGCGGGCAGCCGGCTGATGAGCGCCTTGTCGAGCGTGCCGTCGCGCCTGCGCTCGCTGCGGCCCCTGCTGCATACCACCCAGAGCACAACGAGCCCCGCGGCGACGAGAGTTGCCTGGAGCAGCCAGCCGGCCGATTCGCGTACGGCGCTCGACGCGCCGCGGTCGTGGCGGGCGGCGGCCCCGGTGACCGCGCCCGCGACGGTGAGGAATCCGGCGGCGGTGTGCGCGGCGCGCAGCCGGGCGACGAGCCGGCGGCCGTACCAGAAGCCGGGCCTGGCGAGTGCGGGGCGGACGGTCGCGGGCTCGGGCGGTCCCTCGTACGCGTCCGTGGCGTCGGGAAGCTCGGCCGGCGGCTCGGAGGGGCTGTCGACGGTGGTGGTGTCGCCCGGCGGGCGCTGGGCCTCGTAGGCGCTCCAGGTGCGGTTGGAGAGAAACCACAGGAGCCCCACCAGCGCGGCGGGCACCAGCGCGGCCAGCGCCAGGCGGCGGCCGGGCTGGGACCACCAGCCGCCCTGCTCGGCGGAGAGGAAGCCGAGCCAGGCGCGGTCGCCCGAGCAGCCGGCGGAGCCCGCGCACTGCCAGGCGACGAGGTCGAGCGCGACCTCGCAGGCGGCGGCGGTGAGCAGGACGGTGAGGGTGAGCGCGAGCAGCCGTACGAACACGCCGTACAGCCGCTGTGTGCGGGCGAGTCCGTTGGTCGCCGGGCGCATCCAGTGCGCGAGGTTGACGACCATGAAGGGAAGCAGCAGCAGCCACAGGGCGCGGGTGCCGTTGCCGGAGGTGAGGTTGGACCAGCAGTACGCCTCGGGCACCGGCCCATCCTCGTCCCGCCGCTCGGCGTGGGCCTCGGCCTCCTCGTCGCCGGGACGCCGGTAGATGGCCGCTGTCTCGTCGCCGGTGATCCGGACCACGTACGGGTCGGCGAGCATCTCCTGCGCGGTGGCGCCGCCGACGCCGTGGACCAGCAGTTCGAGCGCGGCGCCGTCGCTCCGGTGGACGGGGGGCTCATGGGACACGTGGGTGACTCGCTCTCGGGTGACGTCTCACGGGCGGTGGCCGCCGCCTTCTGCGACTCTCCCCGGACCGGGGAGGGCCGACACCTGCGTAGGGGGCCCAACGGCGTGGGAGGATGAGGAACCCTGATGATCAGCTGTGTACGGCGGCCCCGCACGATGCCGGCGTGGAAGGACAGGCCCCGGTGGTGAGTGACAACCAGAACCTCCTCGCGGAACAGCGACGGGCCCTGATCCTCGACGAGGTGCGACGGCGCGGCGGTATCCGTGTCAACGAGCTGACGCGCAAGCTCAACGTCTCCGACATGACGGTCCGCAGGGACCTCGACGCGCTCGCCCGCCTCGGCGTCATCGAGAAGGTGCACGGCGGCGCCGTGCCCGTGGTGGAGGCGAGCACGCACGAGCCGGGCTTCGAGGCCAAGTCGGAGCTGGAGCTGAGCGCCAAGGAGGACATCGCGCGGGCCGCCGCCGCGATGGCGGTGCCCGGCCGGGCCATCGCGCTGTCGGGCGGCACCACCACGTACGCGCTGGCGCACCATCTGGTGGACGTGCCCGATCTGACGGTGGTGACGAACTCGGTGCGGGTCGCCGACGTGTTCCACGCCGCGCAGCCCGCCGGGTCGTCGGGCGGTCAGCGCGCGGGCGCGGCCACCGTGGTGCTGACGGGAGGGGTCCGTACGCCGTCGGACTCGCTGGTGGGTCCGGTCGCCGACCAGGCGATCCGCTCGCTCCACTTCGACGTGCTGTTCCTGGGTGTGCACGGGATCTCCGCCGAGGCGGGGCTGTCCACGCCGAATCTGGCCGAGGCGGAGACGAACCGCCGTTTCGTGCGCTCCGCGCGCCGGGTGGTGGTCGTGGCCGACCACACCAAGTGGGGGACGGTGGGCCTGAGTTCGTTCGCCACGCTGGACCAGGTCGACACCTTCGTCACGGACGCGGGGCTCTCGCCCGAGGTGCGCGAGGAGATCGTGGAGCAGCTGCCCGGACTGGTGGTCGCCGGGGAATCGGCCGACGGATGACCGTCTTCCGGGTCGCACGCGGTACGGCGCTGCCCGCCGAGGAGGCCTGGCTGCGGATCACCGACTGGCCGGCGCACGGTGGCGGGGTGCCGTTGACCCGGGTCCTCGTGACGACGCCGGGGCCGACCGGGACCGGGACGGTGTTCGTGGCGCGTACCGGAGTCGGGCGGGCGCGGTTCGACGACCCGATGGAGGTCGTGCGGTGGGAGCCGCCCGCGGCGGGGCGCCCGGGGCGCTGCCGGCTGGAGAAGCGGGGCCGGGTGATCACCGGCTGGGCCGAGATCGAGGTGACGGAGAGCGGTGGTCGCACCCTTGTCCGGTGGACGGAGGAGCTGCGTGTGCGCTTCCTGCCGCGCTTCCTGGACGGGGTGACCGCGCGGACGGGACGCGTCGTCTTCGGCCGGGTCGTGGACGGCCTGCTGCGGGGTCAGGGGCGCTGAGAGCCACGCCGGCTCCCCGGGACGGCGACGTGAATCCGACGGGACGGCTGACGGGCGGCGGACGGACGGCGAACAACTCCCGTCGTTTCGCCGACTGTTCGGGACCCCCGGTGTGGTCGGCGGCTACGGTGTGGCGCGGCGGGCGAGCCGGCCCGCGGAAGCGGACGTGGTGGAGGGGCAACGGATGAAACTGCTACGGGGGTTGGGTGTGGCGGTGGTCGCCGGGGCGGCGCTGCTGCTCACCGGGTGCGGCGTGCCGACCGACTACAGCGAGATCGTCACATTCACCGACGAGCACGGCCGCGCGTGCACCGCGTCGGTGGTGGTCGACCAGGAGCAGAACGAAGGCGACGACTACGAAGTCTCCAGCCTCGACTGCGACTTCCCCCCGGAGGGCCGGAGTCCGGGTCCCACCCGCTACTCCCCCTTGCCGGAGCGCGACGCCAAGTGACGTCGCGCGAGGTCGTAGGCGACCGTCAGTGCCGGTCGTCGCGGTCGCCCTCGACGTCGCCCTCGTAGTCGCCCTCGTAGTCGCCCTTCCTGATCACTCCGTGCACGCCGACGGTGCGGTCGACGCAACACCGCAGGTCGGTCGCCCGCGTCCGGGAAACCCCGGGGGAGACAGACCCCGGTCAGCCGGGCCAGACGCCCGTCCGCAGGAACTCCTCGACGGTGGCGGTGTACGGCGCGATGTCGAGGCCCTGCGTGGCGAGCCAGTCGTCGGAGTAGTACTTGTCGAGATAGCGGTCGCCCGGGTCGCAGATCAGCGTCACCACACTGCCCTTGCGGCCGTCGGCCACCATCTCGGAGACGATCCGCAGCGCGCTCCACAGCCCGGTGCCCGTCGAACCGCCCGCCTTGCGGCCGATGGTGCGCTCCAGGACGCGTACGGCGGCGATGCTCGCCGCGTCCGGCACCTTCATCATCCGGTCGATGGCCCCGGTCACGAAGCTCGGCTCCATGCGCGGTCTGCCGATGCCCTCGATCCGTGAGCCGCGCTCGCTGCACGCCTGCGGGTCGCGGCGCGTCCAGCCGTCGAAGAAACAGGAGTTCTCCGGGTCCGGGACGCAGATCATGGTGTCGTACTGCATGTAGCGCACATAGCGGGCGATGGTCGCCGATGTGCCGCCGGTGCCGGCCGTCGCCACGATCCACGCGGGCTCCGGGTAGCGCTCCAACCTCAGCTGCTGATAGATCGATTCGGCGATGTTGTTGTTGCCGCGCCAGTCGGTGGCCCGCTCCGCGTAGGTGAACTGGTCCATGTAGTGCCCGCCGGTCTCGGCGGCGAGGGTGGCCGACTCCTCGTACATCCGGCGTGGGTCGTCCACGAAGTGGCAGCTCCCGCCATGGAATTCGATGAGCCGGCACTTCGCGGGGCTGGTGGTGCGCGGCATGACCGCGATGAACGGGACGCCGATCAGCTTCGCGAAGTACGCCTCCGAGACCGCCGTGGAGCCGCTGGACGCCTCGATGACGGGCTTTCCCGGGCGGATCCAGCCGTTGCAGAGCCCGTACAGGAACAGCGAGCGGGCGAGGCGGTGTTTGAGGCTGCCGGTCGGGTGGGTGGACTCGTCCTTCAGATACAGGTCGATGCCCCACCGCTCGGGCAGCGGGAAGAGCAGCAGATGGGTGTCGGCCGAGCGGTTGGCGTCGGCCTGGACCTTGCGTACGGCCTCCTTGAGCCAGGACCGGTACGCGGGGTCGCCGCGGTTCACGTCGATGGTCTGCTGCTGCTCCGTCATGCGCGCCGTCCCTCGTCCCGCCGGTGCCCGTGCCCCGGCGCAACAGTAAGCCCTCGACCTGGGCAAACCGTACCTTTGGGTATCCATAGCCGCGCCTTGGACATGAGGCCCTCCGGGCGCCCCGCGGGCGGGTCGGAGGGGTGTGACGTGTCGTCAGGGGCTGGCGGGGAAGTCTCTCTGGCGTCCGCGCGTTGAGTTGTGCAGACTTCCCTACAGGGAACAGCACGAAGGGGGCGGATGAGCCATGGCGGAGCCGGAGTTCAGTGCGAGCGGCGTCGAGATAGAGCGCTGGCCCCGCTCGCTCACCAAGGCGGGCCGGGTGCTCATCCAGGACGGCAGACTGGCACTGCTGACGAGTTACGGGCGGGTCATCGACAGCGCGCCGCTGCGGGCGGTGCAGGCGGCGAAGCCGTGGTTCCGGGGGGAGGACAGCACGGTGGCGACCGTGAACGGCACGCGTTACCGGCTGACGATGGGCGGGGACGGCAGACGGCCCGAGGGCCGGTTGCTGGCCGGACGCTTCCTGGAGACCGTACGCAGGGCTGGGACGGCGAAGACCTGACGACCTGAATCCGACCACCGGCGCCGACGGCCCGTGCCTGACCGTCGGCGCCCGATCATCGATGTCTGCCCTGCCCGCCGGCACCTGGCCCACGGCCCGCGAGTTGCGGTCCCGTACCACATGGCCCACTCTGGAGTACATCACTCAGGGTGAACCGGTGGTGACGCTGCGATCCAGCCCCGCCGGGCAAGACAGCAGCGAGCCTCGCGAGTGAGCTGCTGGATGTGATCCATGCCTTCTTCCGGACTCAATCGGGGAGTCGCAGCCGTGATCAGCCAGCCAAGCAGGCAGTGCACGGTGGAGCTCCAGGCCCTGCCGTCGCGGATCCGCCAGGTCCGCAGAATCGTTTCTGCGCAATTGCGCTACTGGCAGCTCGACCCACTGATCGACCAAGCGGCGCTCGGCGTGACCGAGCTGCTGACCAACGTCCACCGGCACGCACAGCCGGACAAGATGTGCACCGTCGACATCAAACTCCTGCTCGACCGGCTCACGGTCGCGGTCCATGACCACGACCCGCGCCTGCCGACCATCAAGGAGGCCGACCCGCTCGACATGTGCGGGCGTGGTCTCGCCCTGATCGAGGCCGTCAGCGAGAGCTGGGGGGTGCGCGCGGAGGGTGACACGGGAAAGGTCATCTGGTTCACGCTTCCCGCCTCGTCGGCCGCAGCTCCGCCCCGGCATCCGCTGTACGGCGCGACGACGGACGGCCCGTTCTCGGGCACCTCCTTCGCCGACAGCGCCTTCGCGGGCATCCGGGCCGTGTCCGGGGAGCGCGACCATACCGCCGCCCGGTCAGCCGTCGTCGGCTGACCGGGCGGGGGGGGAACCCGGGCGGGGGGACCTCACCGCGTCACCGCGTCACCGCGTCACCACGCCGTCGCCTCACTCGGTGGCGATGGCGCGCAGCACGTCCAGACGTGCCGCCCTTCGCGCGGGGCGCCAGCCCGCGATCACGCCGGCCGTCAGTCCGACCGCGCCCACGAGCAGCAGCCGCGCCGGCGGCAGCGCGAAGGCGAAGGCCGTGTCTCCCGCGCCCTCGGACGCCTTGACGACGACCCAGCCCAGCAGAGCGCCGAGTGCCAGTCCGCCCGCCGTACCGAAGGCGGCCACCAGCACGGACTCCCAGCGGACCATCGCCCGCAGCTGCGCCCTGGTCTGGCCGACCGCGCGCAACAGGCCCAGTTCCCTGGTGCGTTCGTGGACGGCGAGGGTGAGGGTGTTGGCGATGCCCAGCAGCGCGATGAGCACGGCGAGCGCCAGCAGCGCGTAGATCAGCGTGAGCATCATGTCGATGGCCCCGGCTGACGTCCGCGCGTACTCGTCGCGTGTCTGCACGTCCGGGTCGCCGAAGGCCGCCGCCGTCTTGTCCACGGCCGCTCTGGCCTCGGCGGCCGGCACGCCGTCCTCGAAGGTGACTGAGACGAGCGTGTCGGCGTCCTGGGTACGGTGCGGGGCCCAGGCCGCGCGGGTGATGACGTAGTCGCCCGCGAGTTCGGACCGCTCGTAGACCGCCCTGACGGTGAAGGTCTCCTTCCGGCCGTCGGTGAAGGTGAGTCGGGTCGTGTCGCCGGTCGTCAGATTCCGGTCGTCGGCCTGCGCCCGTGACACCGCGATGTCCTTCGTGCCGAATCCGTCGAACGAGCCGTCCACGGACCCGAGATCGAAGCCCTCGGCGAGCGCGGGCGGGTCGGTGACGGTCAGCTGACGGCCGTCCCCGTCGACCTCGGCCACTCCCCTGCCGAGCCCCACGGCCAAGCCCACTTGGGGCAGTTCGGCCAGGGCGGGCGCGAGCCGGGGGCTCAGCCCGCTGCCTCCGCCGCCGAACGCGGGCACGCTGACCGCGAGATCACCGGCGAAGGAGCGCGACACCGTCTGATCCATGGTGGCCTTCAGCGAGGCGCCGAAGACGGTGAAGAGCGAGACCACGGCGACGCCGATCATCAGCGCGGTCGCGGTCGCCGCCGTGCGCTTCGGGCTCCGCAGGGCGTTGCGCTTGGCCAGGGCACCCGAGACGCCGCGCAGCCGGTCCAGCGGCCCGCCCAGGATCCGTACGGCGAAGGAGGAGGCGACCGGGCCGAGGACCACGAAGGCGACGAGCGCGAGGACGGCTCCCGTGCCCGCGAGCACGAGGGACGGCGCGGCGAGGACACCGGTCAGGATCGTGGCGATCCCGGCCAGGCCCAGCACCGTACCGACGACGGCCCTGGTGCGGGAGGCGCCCGAGTCGTCCACGGCCGTCTCGCGCAGAGCGGCCAGCGGCGCGGTGCGCCCGGCCCGTACGGCGGGCAGGAGCGCCGAGCCGACACAGACGACCACGCCGACGGTGAGCGGCAGCAGCAGCGAGAGCGCGCGGATCACCAACGCCCCCTCGGGGAAGGGGAATCCGATGACGGGGAACAGCGCCCGCATCCCGGCGGCGACTCCGATGCCGCCGAGCAGGCCCGCGGCCGACGCGACCAGGGCGACGACGCCCGCCTCGGCCAGTGCGCCGCCCACGACCTGGCGCCGGGTGGCGCCGAGGGCGCGCAGCAGCGCGTTCTCGCGGGTGCGCTGGGCCACGACGATGGCGAAGGTGTTGTGGATGGAGAAGGTCGCGACGAGCAGCACGATGCCGGAGAAGACGAGCAGCAGGGTGGTGAACAGGCTCAGGAACTGTCCGGAGATCATTTCCTGGTTCTCGTCGGCGGACCGCTGTCCGGTGATCGCCTCCACGCCGGCCGGCAGGACCTTCCGGAGCGACTCCACCAGTTCGCCCTGCTCGGTGCCGGGTCCGGCCCGTACCTGGATGCTCGCCGCCTCGCCGGGCCTGGGCGCGAGGTACTTCTCCGCGTCGGCCCTGGTCATCCCGGTGTAGGTGACCTGGGCCATGCCGTCCTCGCCGCCGAAGGTCGCGAGACCGACGACCGTCACCCGTACCGGATCGGGCGTCCGCAGCACGGTCGTGTCGCCGATCGCCAGCTTGCCCGCCTCGGCGGCGCCGCGGTTGAGCACGACCTCACCGGTCCTCACCGGCAGCCGCCCGTCGGCGAGTTGGTACGGGTTGAGCCGGGCGTCGTCGATCCAGTTGCCGGCGACGGTGGGCGGGCCCTGGCCGCCGACGGGCTCGCCGTCGGAGCCGACGAGCTGTCCCGCGCCCTCGATCCTGGGCGCGACGGCGGCGACTCCGGGGACCCGCTCGATCCTCTCGATCAGGGCGGTGGGGACCGGTTCGCGGGTGCCTTGCGCGTCGCCGGGCACGGTCACGACGTCGGCGCCGCGGACGACGGCGTCGGTGCCACCGGCCGCGTCGCCGAACATGGTGTCGAAGCTGCCGCGCAGCGTGTCGCCCATGACGAGGGTGCCCGTCAGGAAGGCCACGCCGAGCAGGACGGCGGTGAAGGTCCCGGCGAGGCGCCGCTTGTGCGCGCGGAGCGAGGAGACGCTGATCCGCAGCGAGGCACGCGTTCCGCTCATGACCGCGCCCCCCGGGTGACGGGGGTGGCGCCCGTTCTCGTGTCGAACGCCTTGAGCCGGTCGAGCACCCGCTCCGCCGTCGGGTCCGTCATCCGGTCCACGAGCCGTCCGTCGGCGAGGAAGACGACCTCGTCGGCGTGGGCGGCGGCGACCGGGTCGTGCGTGACCATCACGACCGTGCGACGCGTACGGCGCACGGTGCTGCCCAGCAGCCGTAGCACCTCCTCGCCGGAGCGCGAGTCGAGATTGCCGGTCGGCTCGTCGGCGAAGACGACGTCGGGGCTGCCCGCGAAGGCGCGGGCCACCGCGACACGCTGCTGCTGACCGCCGGACAGCTCGGCGGGGCGGTGGTGCAGGCGGTCGCGCAGTCCGACGACGTCGATGAGCGCGTCGTACCACTCGTCGTCGCGTGAGGCGCCCGCGAGATCCATCGGGAGCGTGATGTTCTCGGCGACGGTGAGGGTCGGGATGAGGTTGAACGCCTGGAAGACGAAGCCGACGCGTTCGCGCCGCAGGAGCGTGAGTGCGCGGTCGTCCAGGGTGCTCAGGTCCGTTTCGCCGATGAGCGCGGAGCCGGAGGTGAGTGTGTCGAGTCCGGCCGCGCAGTGCATGAGTGTGGACTTGCCGGAGCCCGAGGGCCCCATGATCGCGGTGAACCGGCCGGCCGGGAAGCCGACGCTCACCCCGTCCAGGGCCCTGACCTCCGTGTCGCCCCGGCCGTAGACCTTCACGGCGTCGACGACGCGGGCGGCGGTGGCGGTGGCCGCCGTGCTGGTGGCCGCGGTGCTGGTGGTCACGCGGCGCCGCCCTTGCCCGTACGGCCGAACTGCTCGTCCAGGACGGACAGCCGGCGCCAGTACTCGTCCTCGTCGATCTCACCGGCGGCGAACCGCCGTCCCAGCATGGCGATCGGCGACCGCTCATCGTGCACGTCACGCGGGTCCGGCGTGGACCGGCCGGCCGTCCACGGGGGTCCGCCCCGGCGTCCGCGCCAGACGGTGCGGCGCAGGAGCGTGACGCCGCCGACGATCACCGCTGGCCAGACGAGCGGGAACAACAGGATCCAGGGGCCGGGCCCACCACTGTTCGCAAGGGTGTTCATCCTGATCAACTCCTCGGTTCGCGACTTCCGCGAGGTCGGCTACGGCGGCTTCTCGCTGCCGCTCGTCGTCGTCCTCTGTCGCTTTCGAGAGTCCCGCCGGGAGGGGGTCCGAGTCGTCGTACGGCCAGCGGCAGTACGGGTACCTCACGGGGAGTACGCGGGCCGGAAACGGCTGCTCCCCCGGAGGGCCGCCCCGGGGCGGCCACGGGTGGATCAGCTCTCGTCGAGGTCCTTCAGCCTGCGGAACACCCGGCCCTCGTGGGCGAGACGGCCCACCAGCGCCCCGCCGTAGACGACGAATCCCACGCCGACGAGCCAGGACTGGAGCACCAGGACGGTCCCGAACGGGCCGTAGGTGACGGCGCTGGAGGCGATCAGCGGCGAGAAGACGAGCTGCGAGAACCCGCGCAGGCCGAGCAGACCGAGGGTGGTGGCGACGGCGCCGGGCAGCAGCGCGTTCCAGCGGACGCGCCCGCCGAGCAGCATGCGCTGGGCGATCCAGAAGAACAGGAACGTGCCGATGACATCCAGCACGACGACCACCAGGGGGCCGAGCACGGGGTCGTCGGGGCTGGGGGTGTTGGTGAAGCCGAGCAGCGCGGCGACCAGCAGGGCGAGGAAGACGACATGGCGCCACATCGTGTGCCAGCGCGCGGTGGGCAGGTCCCAGACCTTCTCGTAACCGGTCTGGACGGCGGAGCCGAAGGTCAGTCCGAAGACGGCGAGCGCGGCGAGACCGAAGGCGGTGGTGCGCTGGAGCGCTGCGGCCGGGACGCCGAACAGTCGCTCCACCTGTCTCTGGGACTCGTGGGTGACACCGATCGCCTGGCCGAGCCAGCGCGCGAAGCCCTGGCCGCTGTTGGGTTCGGCCGCCGCGACGAGGACCAGTACCGGGACCAAGGTGAGGAATCCGAGCGCCGCGAAACCCATGGCCCGGTGCATCAACTCCATGTCGCGCCCGCGGGTCCAGGCGAGTCCGACCGGTGACGCGCGCAGCCACCGGTCGAGGCGCCGGAACCAGCGCGGCGGGGGCGGCGGGGGCTCGGCGCCGGACGGCTCGGTCCCGGACGGCATCTCGGTCATACGGGGTGACCTACCCGCGAAGGGGTGTGAACCGTCCGTGGTGCGGCCGGACGGGTGGTGGGAACCGGTGGTGGGAACCGGCGGTGGGCGGGAGCGCGGCCAAGCGGGCGCGCGCCGGCGTACGTCGGCGCCCGCGTCCGGCCGATCCCGAGGTGGGGCACGGCACTGACCGGCGGGGCACGGCCCGGCGCTGACCTGACCGGCCCGACTCGCCGGGTCAGGTCAGGTCGACGTCAGGTCAGGCCTGCGTCAGGTCGGTGCGGCGTCAGGTCAGTGCGGCCAGCGGGTCGTCCAGGACCGGCTGCCAGGCCAGTTCGGCGGCGCCGACCAGGCTGTTGTGGTCGAGCGCGCAGGCGAGGATCGGCACGCTGCCGCTCCGCCCCCACAGGCTGCGGTCGGCGACGACGGCACGCAGCCGGGCGGGATCGGCGTCGAGCAGTTCGCGATGCAGGCCGCCCAGGATGACGCGGTCCGGGTTGAGGATGTTCACCAGTCCGGCGAGCCCCTGGCCCAGCCGGTCGATCAGTTCCTCGGCCGCCGCCCGTACGGACCGGTCGGCGTACTCCGTACGGAGCAGGTCCCGCGACTGCTGAAGCAGCGACCCCTCGGGGCCGGGGTCCCGGCCCGCGGCGTCGAGGAAGGCGAGCGGGTCGGTCTCGACGTCGAGACAGCCCCGGCTGCCGCAATGGCAGGGCCTGCCCTCGGGGTTGACGGTCAGATGGCCGACTTCGAGCGCGAGTCCCGAACTGCCCGTGTGCAGACGGCCGTCCACGACGAGCGCGCCGCCGACGCCGCGATGTCCCGTGGCGACACAGAGGAGTTGACCGGCGCCCCGGCCGGCGCCGTGCCGGTGCTCGGCGAGGGCCGCCAGGTTGACGTCGTTGCCCGTGAAGGCCGGGCCCTCGATGCCCGCGGCGCGTACCTGCTCGACGAAGAGGTCACGTACGGGAGCGCCCGCCGGCCAGGCGAGGTGCAGCGGGTTGAGCGCGGTGCCTTCCGGTTCGGCGACCGCCGAGGGGACGGCGAGGCCCGCGCCGACGCAGCGTCGTCCGCTCTCGCGCAGGAGCGCGGCGCCCTCGGCGACGACCGCGCCGAGCACCTGGGCGGGGTCGGAGGAGACGATGACGCAGCCGGGGGTGGTGGCGACCGTACGGCCGCCGAGGGCGACCAGGGCGGCGCGGAAGCCGTCGGCGTGGACCTGGGCGGCGAGCACCACCGGGCCGGTGTCGTCCACGGCGAGCCGGTGCGAGGGGCGGCCCTGGGATCCGGCCGCGGCGCCGGGGCGGGAGTCGACCCGGATCAGGCCGAGCGCTTCCAGTTCGGCGGCGACGGCGCCCGCCGTCGCACGGGTGACGCCCAGTTCCGTGGTGAGCACGGCGCGGGTGGGCGCGCGGCCCGTGTGTACCAGTTCCAGTGCGGGGCCGAGCGCGCTGCGGCCTCTCTCCAGTCGTGTCCTGGTCGTCGTCGCCTTGCCGTTCATATGGGTGAGTCTCCCATGATCCCGCCGTCGAACCGCCGCCTTGTACGGATCGGCCCCGTGCCCCTATCCTTACTTTGTGCCGAACCTAAACAAACTCCGGACGGCCATGACGGGGGGTCGCGGCGGAGATCCCGCCGCCGACGCCGCGCTCTCCCGCCTCACCCGGCTCCGTATCACCCTGACCCTCTTCTTCGCCCTGGACGGCTTCCTCTTCGCCGGCTGGGTCGTCCGTATCCCCGCCATCAAGCAGCAGACCGGCGCGTCGGCGAGCGACCTCGGGCTGGCCCTCCTCGGGGTGTCCGCCGGAGCCGTGATCACGATGATGTTCACGGGGCGGATGTGCGCGCGGTTCGGCAGCCATCCGGTGACCGTGGTCAGCTCGCTGCTGCTGGCGCTGAGCATCGCCCTGCCCGCGCAGACGCACTCGGCGCTGACACTGGGCCTCGTCCTGCTCGTCTTCGGCGCCGCGTACGGCTCGCTCAACGTCTCCATGAACAGCGCGGCCGTCGATTTCGTCGCCGCGCTGCGCCGTCCCGTGATGTCCAGCTTCCACGCCGCGTTCAGCCTGGGCGGCATGGCGGGCGCGGGGCTCGGCGGTCTGGTGGCGGGCAGTCTCTCCGCGTCCACGCACCTTCTCGCCCTCACGGGCGTCGGCGTGCTCGTCACCGTGCTGGCCGGTCCCTCGCTGCTGCGCCTCACGCTGCCCAGCGCCACCGCTCCCGCCGCCTCGTCCACCTCCTCCTCCGCAGCCTCCGCCGCTGCGAAAACGGCTTCCCGGCGGCCCGACCGGCGTACGCGCCGGCTGGTCATCCTCTTCGGCGTGATCGCGCTGTGCACCGCGTACGGGGAAGGCGCCCTCGCCGACTGGGGCGCCCTGCATCTCGCCCAGGACCTGGACGCCGGTGCCGGGCTCGCCGCCGCCGGATACTCGCTCTTCGCCCTCGCCATGACGGTGGGCCGCCTGTCCGGTACGGCGCTGCTCGAACGGCTCGGCCAGACCCGCACCTTGGTCGCCGGCGGTGGGCTCGCGGCGCTCGGTATGCTCCTCGGCGCCCTCGCGCCGACGACCTGGCTCGCGCTGGCCGGCTTCGCCGTCACCGGGCTCGGTCTCGCCAACATCTTCCCGGTGGCCGTGGCCAGGGCGGGCGCGCTCGCGGGCCCGAGCGGGGTCGCCGCCGCGTCCACGCTGGGGTACGGCGGCATGCTGCTGGGACCGCCCGCGATCGGCTTCCTCGCCGACTGGTTCTCCCTGCCTGTCGCGCTGACGACCGTCGCCCTGCTGGCCGCCGCGGCGGCCCTCATCGCGTACTCGGCACGCAATGTCTCGGCGCCCGATCCGGTGGCGGCGGCCCGCGCGGCAGCCCCGACCGAGCTTCCCCCGGCGGCCCCGGCGGCGGCCCGCGCCGCGCGCCAGGAGGGATGAGTAGCCGTACTCAGGCACATCGGTTCGGGCCGTCCCACGATGGAGGAACCCAACCGACACGGGAGAGAGACCTCATGAAGTCAGTACGCCTGAAGGCGCTGTCCCGGCTCGCCCGGAGCCCCGCCGCCCGGCTCGTCTACGGAAACCGGGCCTCCCAGATCTATCTCGCCGTCGTCGCCGCGACGGCGGTCTACGTGGCCGTCGACACGCTGTTCGCGCAGCACGGCGACGCGTCGTTCGCCGGGCTGTGGCTCTTCTTCCTCGCCGCGCCCACCGTCTTCCTCTTCATCGCCGGGGGAACGTCGGTCAGCGAGTCGTTCGCCTCGTCGGCCACGTTCGGCTATGTGACGCTCATCGCCTCCGTACTCATCCAGGCGGCGGCCATCGGGGCGTTCGTCCGGCTGCTGAGCAGCGACCGTACCGGCCACGCGCACGCTCCTCGCGGGGCCTGACACCGGAACTGACGGTGCGTCAGCCGAGCCAGCCCGGTCGCACCAGCCCCGACTCGTAGGCCCTGACGACCAGTTGGGCCCGGTCCCGGGCGCCGAGCTTCACCATCGTGCGGCTCACATGCGTCTTGGCGGTGAGCGGGCTGACGACCAGCCTGCGGGCGATCTCCTCGTTCGAGAGCCCGATCCCGACGAGAGCCATCACCTCCCGCTCCCGCTCGGTGAGTTCGCCGAGGCCGTCGGACGACGACGGCGCCTTGGAGCGCGAGGCGAACTCCGCGATCAGCCGCCGCGTCACACCGGGCGACAGCAGCGCGTCGCCGTCCATCACCGCCCGGACGGCGCGCAGCAGTTCCTCGGGCTCGGTGTCCTTGACGAGAAAGCCGGACGCGCCGGAACGGAGCGCCTCGAAGACGTACTCGTCCAGCTCGAAGGTGGTGAGCATGACCACCTTCACCTGGTCGAGGCCGCCGTCCTCGGTGATCCTGCGGGTGGCGTCGAGCCCGTCCATCACCGGCATCCGGATGTCCATCAGGACGACGTCCGGGGCGAGTTCGCGCACCTTGCGCAGCGCGTCCGCACCGTCTGCGGCCTCCCCCGCGACCTCGATGTCCGGCTGGGCGTCGAGCAGGGCGCGGAAGCCCGCCCGTACCAGTGACTGGTCGTCGGCGAGCAGGACACGGATCACGGTGTCTCCTTGGGCTTCAGGGGGAGGGCGGCCCGTACGCGGAAACCACCGTCGGGGCGTGGCCCCGCCTCGATGGTGCCCCCGAGGGCGGCGGCGCGTTCACGCATCCCAGCCAGTCCGTTGCCGCTGCCGCCGGCCTCGTCGCCGGTGGCGGGTCCCGCGTCGTCGATACGGAGGGTGAGCAGGCCCGTCCCGTAACCGACCTGGACATGAGCCGTACGCGAACCGGAGTGCCGTACCACATTGGTGAGGGCCTCCTGGACGATACGGAAGGCGGCGAGATCGGCGCCGGGCGACAGCGCGACGGGCTCGCCCTCGTTCGCCAGCTCGACGGTCAGACCGGCGCCCGCCGCCTGTTCGACGAGTTCGGGGAGCCGGTCGAGTCCCGGCGCGGGGGCGCGGGGGGCGTCGCCGGAGGTCCTGAGCGTGTCGAGGACCTGGCGTACCTCGCCCAGCGCCTCCTTGCTCGCGGCCTTGATGGTGGTGAGGGCTGTCCGGGCCTGTTCCGGGTCGGAGTCGATGAGCGCGAGGCCCACGCCCGCCTGGACGTTGATGACGGAGATGGAGTGGGCGAGCACGTCGTGGAGTTCGCGCGCGATGCGCAGCCGCTCCTCGTCGGCGCGGCGCGCTTCGGCGGCGGCGCGCTCCCGCCGGTCGTGGAGCCACTGCTCCCGGCGCACCCTGACCAGTTCGGAGCCGACGAGAACGGCGGCCACCCAGGCGGAGACGCCCGCTTCGGGCCCCCAGGGCGCGGCGGAGTCGCCGCCGGGCGGCAGGAAACGGTAGAGCAGATGGCCGACGAGCAGATGGCTGGCCCAGAGCAGACCGATCGCCCACCAGGCCGCTCCGCGGTGTCCGGAGACGATCGCGGCGAAGCAGGCGACCGCGACGGTGACGAAGATCGGGCCGTACGGGTAGCCGGCGCCGAGGTAGATCATCGCCGACAGGCTGACGCCGAAGACGCAGAGGACGGGATACCGGTGGCGCAGCAGGAGCAGCGCGGGCCCGGCGAGCAGCAGGACGCGGGCGAACGCGTCGAGCGGTTCCCGGTCCGGCTGCGCCTCGGCGGCGAAGCCCGTACCGACCATGACGAAGACGGCGAGCACCACGGTGGTGATCCAGGGCAGCCGCGCGTTCCCGTACCCGTCCGGGCCGTCCCCGGTCCCACCGGCACCCGCCCAGGGCCCACCCCTGAGCCAGGGGGGCCCGAACCCGTGGCGCCTGATCCGCTGTTCCATACCCGTCACGCTAGACGGGCGGACGGGTGCGCTGCGTCCGCCGGGCGTGGCGACCGCGCGTACTCCCGGGGGAGTACGTGGGCGGCTCACGGATCGGCCGCCGGCAGCGGCTCGTCGACCTCGCCGGGGGCGTATCCGGTGCGGTCGACGCTCCCGCGAGGTGTTTCCTCGCGTGGGGCCGCCGCAACGGCACGACGGGCGCCCCTGCGCACGGCTCGGGCGTGTCGCACGCGTCCGGCCACCGGGACGCGCCGGGTCCCTCGGACCACGGCACCGCCACCGGCACGTGCGGGTGCGCGGTCGCCGGCCGTCCGCCTGATCGCCCCCGCCCGACCGCCCGTCTGGTCGTCCGCGTACGGCCCGGGTCGTCCGGCACGGCGATCCTTCGCCTCGCTGTCGATGGCCCGGACGGCGGCGACATGACGGCGACCGCTCCGGCGACCGGCCGACGCCGAGTGCGGTCCGGTTGCTCGTACAACGCGTCGGCCCCGCCGAGTCGGCCCGAGAGCGAGGCAGCGGGCCCCCGGACCCGAGGGGCCTGGCTGCCCGCGCCCCCGGCCGCCGCCCCGTCGAAGTGCGGCCAGGGAGCCGGGGTCCGCCCGGAGGGCCGGCGCCGGGTCCGGGCAGCCCGGACTACGTGGTGACCGCGCCGTCCTTCGGGTCCTTGTCCCTGTCGTCGTCGTCCCGCGACTCCCGTTCCTGCTCCCGGGCGCTCTTCGCGGCGCCCTGCGCCGTGCCCGGCTTCTGCCGGTCGAGCACGTCCAGCGCGCGGCGGGCCAGCGGATGGGTCCGTACGAGGCCGCCCAGGGACGTCACCCCGCGCGTGATGTCGGCGAACGCCTTCCACGCGGGCCGGAATCCGGTGATCGCCGCGTGCAGCATTCCCGGCCTGCGCTCGAAGACGGAGAGCATCCGGCGGCCGACGCTCATCTCCACGCCGAGACCCGCCTTGATCGCGAAGGCGTAGTTCAGCGCCTGACGGCGGGCGTCCACCGCGTCGTGGGCCTCCGAGATCCGGACCGCCCACTCCCCCGCGAGCCGGCCCGACCGCAGTGCGAAGGAGATGCCTTCCCTGGTCCATGGCTCCAGCAGGCCCGCCGCGTCGCCGCACACCAGCACCCGGCCGCGGGAGAGCGGCGAGTCGTCGCTGCGGCAGCGCGTCAGATGGCCCGAGGAGATCGCGGGCTCGAATCCGGCCAGCCCCTGCTTGGCGACGAAGTCCTCCAGATAGCGCTTCGTCGCGGCGCCGTCCCCGCGCGCCGAGATGACACCGACGGTGAGCGTGTCGCCCTTGGGGAACACCCAGCCGTAACTCCCGGGCAGCGGGCCCCAGTCGATGAGGACCCGGCCCGCCCAGTCTTCGGCGACCGTGGGGGGCACCGGGATCTCCAGCTCCAGCCCGAGGTCCACCTGGTCGAGCTTCACGCCGACATGAGCGCCTATCCGGCCGGCACTTCCGTCGGCGCCGACGACCGCCCGCGCCAGGATCGTCTCGCCGTCGGCGAGGACCACGGCGACCGTACGGCGGTCGGGCACGGCGGGGCCGTGCTGCTGGACGCGGGACACCGAGGCGCCGGTACGCAGCGAGGCGCCCGCCTTCTGGGCGTGCTCCACCAGACTCGCGTCGAACTCGGGCCTGTTGATGAGCCCGAAGAGCATGCGGCGGGAGCGTCGGGTCCGCGACAGCCGGCCGTTCAGCGAGAACGTGACCGCGTGCACCCGGTCGCGCAGGGGCAGTTCGAAGCCGGGGGGCAGCGAATCGCGCGAGGGGCCGATGATCCCCCCTCCGCAGGTCTTGTAGCGGGGCAGCTCGGCCTTCTCCAGCAGCAGCACGCGGCGGCCCGCGACCGCCGCCGCGTAGGCCGCGGACGCGCCCGCGGGGCCCGCGCCGACCACGACGACGTCCCACACCGACCGGTCCTGCTCACCCGCCGGACCGGCCTCGGGAACAGTCTCGGGAACGGACTCGGGACCCGTCCCGGGCGCGCTTCCAGATTCACTTCCGGCGTCTGCGTTCTCGCTGCTCACGATGTGCTTCTGCTCCTGATCCGACCGGTGGCCCTTGCTCTCGCACGGCATCCTACGGCGCGTTGGGACCGGGTCCGCTGTGGGAGGATCGGCCCAGTCTTCGACACGCACACAAACACATAACGTCGCACCCGCCAGGAGCGTGCCCATGTCCGTCAGTCCGATCGCAGAAACCGTCGCCTCGCTGATGCCCCGCGCCCGGGTGGAGCTCGCGGAGCTGGTGGCCTTCCGGTCGGTGGCGGATCCCGCGCAGTTCCCGCGCGGCGAGTGCGAGGCCGCCGCCGCATGGGTGGCGGACGCCCTGCGGGCCGAGGGCTTCCAGGATGTCGCCGCCCTCGACACCCCGGACGGCACCCAGTCCGTCTACGGCTTCCTGCCCGGCCCGGAAGGGGCCCCGACGGTGCTGCTGTACGCGCATTACGACGTGCAGCCGCCGCTCGACGAGAGCGCCTGGGCCACACCGCCGTTCGAGCTGACGGAGCGCGACGGCCGCTGGTACGGACGCGGCGCCGCCGACTGCAAGGGCGGCTTCGTGATGCATCTGCTCGCGCTGCGCGCCCTCAAGGCGGCGGGCGGCGTGCCGGTGGGCGTCAAGGTGATCGTGGAGGGCTCCGAGGAGCAGGGCACCGGCGGTCTGGAGCGGTACGCGGAGGAGCACCCGGAGTTGCTGGCCGCCGACACGATCGTCATCGGTGACACGGGCAACTTCCGGGTGGGGCTGCCGACGGTCACCGCGACGCTGCGCGGCATGACCATGCTGCGTGTCCAGGTCGACACCCTCGAAGGCAATCTGCACTCCGGGCAGTTCGGCGGCGCGGCCCCGGACGCCCTGGCCGCGCTCATCCAACTGCTGGCCTCGCTGCGGTCCCCGGACGGTTCGACGACGGTGGACGGCCTGGCCTCCGACGCCGACTGGGACGGACTCGCCTATCCCGAGGCCGACTTCCGTAAGGACGCCAAGGTGCTGGACGGCGTCGGGCTGATCGGCCGCGGCTCCGTCGCCGACCGGGTCTGGGCCCGCCCCGCGGTCACC
This sequence comes from Streptomyces sp. NPDC006643, assembly GCF_042870175.1. NCBI lineage: Bacteria > Bacillati > Actinomycetota > Actinomycetes > Kitasatosporales > Streptomycetaceae > Streptomyces > Streptomyces sp. NPDC006643. The sequence continues at coordinate 266,134 of NZ_JBIAHA010000004.1, forward strand.
GTCATCGGCATCGACTGCCCGCCCGTGGTCGGCGCGACCCCGTCGCTCCAGGCGAGCGCCCGTGCGCAGATCAGCCTGCGGGTGCCGCCGGGCCAGGACGCCGTCGAGGCGACGAAGCTCCTCACCGCGCACATCGAGGCGCACACCCCGTGGGGCGCGCGGGTCGCGGTCGAACAGGTCGGGCAGGGCCAGCCGTTCCGCGCGGACACCACGAGCCCCGCGTACACCTCGATGGCCGAGGCGATGCGGATCGCCTACCCGGGCGAGGAGATGCAGACCGCCGGGATGGGCGGCTCCATCCCGCTCTGCAACACGCTGGCCGCGCTGTACCCGGAGGCGGAGATCCTGCTGATCGGGCTGAGCGAGCCGGAGGCGCAGATTCACGCGGTCAACGAGAGCGTCTCACCGGAGGAGTTGGAGCGGCTCTCGGTGGCCGAGGCGCACTTCCTGGTCAACTACGCCCGGTCCAAGCAGGGTTGACGGCCCGTCACCCGCGCCCGCCCGCCGCCGGGCGCGGGTCCGGACGTGGGAGTGGGCCCGGAGGTTCACTCCGCCGTTCTGCGGACAGCGGAAATCGCCGTCAGCGAAGTGGTGCGCACGACCCTTCCACACTGCATACATTCGACATATGGATCTCGTTGCGATCAGTCCACGGCTGCATATGCTCCGTTTCCCCATCGGTCAGGCGTACTTGTGGCAGGACGAGAACGAGCTGACTCTCGTCGACTCGGGTCATGTCTACGCGGGACCGGACATCGAGTACGCCATCCGCGATCTCGGTCTCACCCCCGGGAATCTGCGCCGTATCGTCCTCACCCACTGCCACCGCGACCATGTGGGCGCGGCGCAGGAGCTGGCGGGGCGGTACGGGGCCGAGGTGATGGCGCACCGCCTCGACGCACCGATCATCCGCGGCGAGTGGCCCGTACCGGACCCGCTGCTGCTCGACTGGGAGATCCCGCTGTACGAGCGCGGGCTGACCGTGCCGCCCGCGCCGCCCACCCGGGTGGACCGTGAACTGGAGGACGGCGACGAGCTGCCCTTCGGTGACGGCGCCCGGGTGGTGCACGTGCCGGGGCACACGTACGGCTCCATCGCCGTCCATCTGCCGTACCACGGTGTGCTGTTCACGGGTGACGCCGTGGCCGCCGCCGAACGCCGGGTGACGCTCGGCGTGTTCAACGTCAACCGTGAGAGCGCCAAGCGGTCCATGATCCGGCTGGCGGCGCTGGGTCCGTCGACCGTCTGTTTCGGCCATGGCGATCCACTGGTCACCGACGCCACGACGGACGCCGCCTCCGTACTGCGGGTGTCAGCCGACCGGGACACCGGCCTCCAGATTGAGCACGGTCCGCCGCTCCCGGGCGCGTAGCGCCCAGCACAGCCGCTCGAAGCGGACGGGTGGCAGCAGCGACGCCGCCTCGTCCTCGGTGACGAAACGCCAGCCGCGCAGCTCCGAGCCGGGCAGCAACAGTCGCTCGGCGTCGTGGACCGGCAGCCGGCCACCGTCGAAGAGCAGTCGCAGGCCGCCGTAGCCCGGCGGTATCGGCGGCTCCCAGTCGACCACCAGCAGCCGTGGCACATGGCCGAGTTCGATCCCGATCTCCTCGGTGACCTCGCGCATCCCGGCGCGGGCCGGGGCCTCGCCGCGCTCGACGACCCCGCCGGGGAATTCCCAGCCCGGCTTGTACGTGGGATCGACGAGCAGCACCCGGTCCCGCTCGTCGAAGAGGAGCACCCCCGCCGCGACGGTCTCCGCCGTGGGCTCGGGTGTCTGCACGATCTCGCAGAGCCCCGCCGTGCCCGCGTGCACGGCCTCGGCGACGACCGTCGCGCTCTGCGCCGGCGTGAGCCCCCCGGCCTCGACGACCAGGGCGTCGGAGGTGAGCCAGCCGAGCGCGCTGCGGTAGGGCTCGATGTGTTCGTAGGCCCACTGTCTGGCGCGCTCGGCGCGGGCCGGGTCGTCGCCGCCCGGGTCAGCACCGGCGCGCCCGGCTATTCGCCCGCGCAAAATCGTTTCATCCAGCGCCAGCAGCACATGCCGGACGGGAATGCGACGGGCCGCCAGACCGCCGAAGATCTCGTCCCGGTACTCCTGCCGCAGCAGAGTCATCGGGACGACGAGGACGCCGCCCACGTCGGCGAGCAGCGCGGCGGCCGTGTCCACGACCAGCCGGCGCCAGATGGGCAGGTCCTGAAAGTCGCTCACCTCGGCGAGTCGCTTCTGCGGCAGCAGCTCCCGCAGCCCGGATCCGGTCAGCCCGGGGTCGTACAGGGTGCTGTTCGGGATCATGTCGATCAGCTCGCGCGCCGTACTGGTCTTGCCCGCCCCGAACGCACCGTTGAGCCAGACGATCACGGTTCCCCCTCTTCCGTAGCCCCATGTGGATTGCCCGCAACACCAGGCAGTGGAAACACGTGGCCGATTCCGGCTGCCCCGTCGACACCCCGCTGTTGCCGGTCCGTGTCCTGTTCGCCACCTCTTACGGAGGCGGTGGCGAGCCCTGTCCCGGCGAGCGTTTTCGGCCGGAGCCGTAACACATCCGGACACAGGGTCGTTGGAGCGGGATATCGGGAGCGGGACAGGACGAGGGGGTACGCGATGCACCGCGACGTACTGGAGAGATTCCCCGCCGGGGACCCGCGCGGCAGTTGGCGCGCCGAGGAGTTCGCGCGGGCGCGGCGCCGCGAGGGCATGCCGGCCGAGGTCGTGATGGATCTGGAGTCGGACGTCTTCCTGGTGGTGGTGCCGCGGCAGTCCAGAGAGCCCGCCTCCTGACGAAGCCCGGCGCTCAGCCCTTGCTGGATCCGAGGGTGAGGCCGGCGATGAAGTGCCGCTGGAGCAGCAGGAAGACGACGATCGTCGGCAGGGCCACGATGACCGAGCCCGCCGCCAGCAGGTTGTAGTCCGTGAAGAACTGCCCGCGCAGGTTGTTGAGTGCCGAGGTCACGGGTAGTTTGTCGCCGTCGGAGATGAAGACCAGCGCCCACAGGAAGTCGTTGTACATCCAGGTGAACTGGAGCGTGCCGAGGGCCGCGAGGGCGGGCCGGCACAGCGGCAGGGTGATCCGCCAGTACTGCGCCCAGACGCTCGCTCCGTCGACGATCGCCGCCTCCAGGATCTCGATCGGCAGCGTGCGCATGAAGTTGGCCAGGACGAAGACGCAGAAGCCAATCTGGAAGCCGACCTGGACGGCGACGACGGCCCAGTACGAGTCGTACATCGTCATCGAGTCGGACATCCAGTACGGCAGTGGGATCCGGTTGAAGAGCACGTACAGGGGCGTGACGATGACCTGTTGCGGCAGCAGGTTGCCCGCCGTGAACAGCATCAGCAGCACGATCGATCCGCGCATCCTCAGCCGCGCCACGGCGAAGGCGACGAACGAGGCGAGGAAGAGCGCGAGGAGCACCCCGGGCACGGCGATGAGCAGGGTGTTGACGAAGTACTTCGTCATCCCGGAATCGGTGAACGCCTGCCGGTAGTAGTCGAAGGAGAGCCTGTCGGGCAGCGAGAAGTAGCCACGCTCGGCCGTCTCGTCGTACGGCCTGAGGGAGGCGTACACGGCCAGCAGCAGCGGCGCGAGGAACGCGAGCGAGACCGCCGTCAGAAAGGCGTGCACGCCGAGTCGGCCGCGGGTGGCGCGGCGCCGGCGGCCGGGCGCGGGCGCGGTGTCGGCATGGCCGCTCATCGGTTCTTCTCCCCTCGGATCTCCTGGACCAGATAGGTCACGACGAAGCCCATGGAGACCACGAGCAGGACGACGGCGATCGCCGATCCGAAGCCGATGCGGCTCGCCTCTCCGATGATGTTGTCGGTGACGAGCACCGAGAGCAGTTCGAGGCCGTTTCTGCCCTTGTTGACGGCGTAGACGATGTCGAAGGCGCGCAGGCCCTCGATGACCGTGATCACGCCGACGAGGACGTTCACCGGCCGCAGGGTGGGAAAGACGACGCGGAAGAATGTCTGAGTCTCGCTCGCCCCGTCGATGGCCGCGGCCTCCTTGAGAGAGGCGTCGACGGCCTTGAGGCCCGCCAGATAGAGGATCATCACATAGCCGGTGTGCCGCCAGGCGGCGGCCAGCAGGACCATCCAGATGTTGAGGTCCGGATCACCGAGCCAGTCGGTGGGACTCTCGGTGTCGCCGAGGATCGCGTTGAGCGCGCCCTGGTCGCGGGAGAAGACGAGTTGGGCGATGAAGCCGACGACGGCGAGCGAGAGCACGACCGGCAGATAGATCGTCGACTGGTAGAAGCGGCTGAAGCGCACACCCCGGTCGATGAGTACGGCGAGCAGCAGCCCGAACGGGGTGGCGATCAGGCCGAGGAAGCCCAGCCACAGCAGGTTGTGCCGGACGGCGGGCCAGAACTGCGGGTAGTTGGTGAACAGATTCCGGTAATTCTCGGTGCCCACCCACTCGATGTCGCTGATGCCGTCCCAGTCCGTGAAGGACAGCACGATCGAGGCGACGGTGGGACCCCACACAATGATCAGATCGAGCAGCAGGGGGATGCCCAGCAGCACACCGAGGACGGCGCGGTCCCGGGTGGTGAACCGGCGCGGGCCCCACCGCCGGGTGCGCTCCGCGGCGCCGCCCGCCGCCCCGCGCGCGGCGAGGCCCGCGGCGGGGCGCGTCGTGCGCCGCGTCGTCCGGAGCGCCACGGATCAGCTGCCCGCGTCGGAGGCGAAGAGGGTCTTCTTCTGCCGCTCGATCCCGTTGACGAGCCCGTCCACGTCGTCCGGCTCGTTGATGAAGCTCTGGATGGCCTGGATCATCACCGTGGAGGCGAAGTCGGGCCGGGTGTCGCGGTCCATGAACTGCGATATCTGCTTTGAGCCCGCGATCAGCTCCACCGCCTTCTTCTGGAGCGGCGTGTACGCGGCGGTGTCGGCGTCCTCGCTGACCGCGACGTTGTTGGGGTCGCCCGCCAGATAGACGTCCTCGGCCTTGCCGGTGGCCAGCCAGGACAGCAGGTCCCGCGCGCTCTCCATGGTCCGGTCGTTCTTCAGGCTCTTGGAGTTCTTCGCCAGCAGGAATCCGTCGATGGGCGCCTCGACCGCGTCCTGGCCGTGCTCCGGGTTGATCTCCGGGAAGGCGAAGAAGTCGATGTCGTCCTGCTCGTCCTCGGCGAACTGCTGGCCGGGGTGCGGGAGTCCGAAGACGGCCATCCCCGTCTGCTTCTTCTGGAGGCTGGACGCGGCCTCCTGCCAGGTACGGCCGTTGGCACCCTGCTGGGAGTAGGGGAGAATCGCGCGCCAGGTGTCGAAGACGTCTCTGACGCGCTTGTCGGTCCAGGCTTCCTCGCCGGCCATCAGCGACTTGTGGAACTCGTAGCCGTTGGTGCGCATGTTGATGTAGTCGAAGGTGCCCATCGCGGGCCAGCCGTCCTTGTCGCCGAAAGCGATGGGAATCAGCTTGTCCTTCTTCATCCGCGCGGCGAGCGCCAGATACTCGTCCAGGGTGCGCGGGGCCTCGTAGCCGTACTGCTCGAAGACGCTCTTCCGGTGGAAGACCGCCCACGGGTAGTAGTAGTACGGCGTGAGGTACTGCTTGCCGTCGGAGCCGGTGGACTGTGCCTTGAGCGCGGCGGAGAAGCCGGTGTAGTCGCCCCAGAGGTCGCTGATGTCGTGCAGCAGCCCCTTCTCGGCGAAGAACTGCATCCGGAAGCCGGCGAACCACATGAAGACGTCGTCCGGCTTGCTCTGGAGATAGCGGCTGATGTTCTCCTGGAAGCTGTTGTGGTCGACCGTGTTGACGTCGACGGTCCGCTTGTCCTTGGACTGCTTCTCGTACGCCGCGAACGCCTGGGCGAACGCCTTCTTGGGGACCGGGTCCGAGGCGTTCGAGCCCATGGTGACGGTCTTTCCGTCGCCGCCGGGGCCACCGCCGCACGCGGCGAGCAGCGACGGCAGTGCGATCGCACCCGCCCCGGCCGCCGCACCACGCAGAAGACTTCGCCGGGAGATCCGGTGGCCGGACAGGCTCGCCGGTACCACCGAACCGTTGAACGGAGACTGAGACATGTCCCCCTCCTCAGGGGTGCGACCCAACACAACCGAACGCGAGGGTTGGATCTCACTCCCCTGAGAGGGAGTCGTCAAGGGTTCTGACGGGATACCGAACAACCGTTACCGGCTCTCATCCAACAGAGCCGAACAGCCTCCACCGCAAACGCGCGCAAAGGCACACAGGTGAAGTCGGGTGCCCCGAAGGGGATATGACGACTCGTCATATCCCCTTCGGGCAAGGCGTGTTACGGCTCGCGGCGCCCGTTCACAGGCTCGTCGGAGCGGTCAGCGCCGCGTTGTCGTGCGCCGGGGCGGCCTGCTCACGGCCCAGCGTGGCAGCCGCCGCCGCGCCCACCAGTCCCGCGTTGGTCCCGGTCAACGCCGGTGCCACGGTGAGGTTCCGGACGAACGACAGCGTCGCGTACTCGCGCAGCGCGCGGCGCAGCGGCAGGAAGAGCACGTCACCCGCGTTCGCCACTCCCCCGCCGACGACCGCGATCCCGATCTCCACGAGCGTGGCCGTCGCGGCGATGCCCGCTGCCAGCGCCTGCGCGGCGCGCTCGAACGAGGCGATGGCGACCGCGTCGCCGGTGCGGGCCGCCGCGGCGACGGCGGCGGCGGAGGTGTCACCGTCCGGTCCGGGGCGCCAGCCGCCCTCCAGGGCGCGACGCGCGATGTTGGGGCCACTGGCGATACGCTCGACGCAGCCGCGTCCGCCGCACGGGCAGAGGTCGCCGTCGAGATCCACGCTGATGTGGCCGATATGGCCGGCGTTCCCCGACGGGCCGGGGTGGAGCTTGCCGCCGAGGACCAGACCGCCGCCGACGCCGGTGGAGACCACCATGCACAGCGCGTTGTCGTAGCCGCGGGCCGCGCCCTGCCAGTGTTCGGCCGCCGTCATGGCCACGCCGTCGCCCACGAGTGTCACCGGCAGACCGCCGGTGGCCAGCCGGACCCGCTCCACCAGCGGGAATCCACGCCAGCCGGGCACGTTCACCGGGCTGACGGTGCCGGCCGCCGCGTCCACGGGACCCGCGCTGCCGATACCGACGGCCGTCGTGCGCGCCCACAGCGGCGACGCGCCGATCTCGTCGAACACCTCCGTGACCGCGCGCATCACCGACTCGCCGTCCTCGGTCGCCGGGGTCGGCCGCCGGGCGCGTACGAGTATCCTCCCGCCACCGTCCACCAACGCGCCGGCGATCTTGGTGCCGCCGATGTCGAGAGCGGCTACGAGGTCGGTATGCATCAGTGTCGGATCTCCAGTGGACGAGAGGGCCCCGCGGGCGGGGGTGGCGTGGACGCGCGTGGGACCTGCGGGTTCGTGGAACAGTCTCCATTCACCTGACAACGTTGTCCAGGGCCTATGCTCAACGCCACAGCCTCATCTGACAACCGAACGACCCCCGAACGACGACAGGACAGCGCACTGTGGCCGACACCGCCCGTCACCCTGAGCCCCGCTACGGTAATCGGCCCACCATGAAAGACGTGGCAGCCCGTGCCGGTGTCGGGCTCAAGACGGTGTCCCGCGTGGTCAACGCGGAGCCGGGCGTGACACCGGACACCGAGCGGCGCGTGCAGGAGGCCATCGACGCACTGGGCTTCCGCCGCAACGACTCGGCGCGGGTGCTGCGCAAGGGCCGTACCGCCAGCATCGGGCTGGTGCTCGAAGACCTCGCCGACCCCTTCTACGGCCCGCTGAACCGCGCGATCGAAGAGGTGGCGCGGGCCCACGGCGCGCTGCTGATCAACGGGTCCAGCGCCGAGGACCCGGACCGCGAGCAGGAACTGGTGCTCGCCCTGTGCGCGCGCCGGGTGGACGGCCTGATCATCATTCCCGCCGGTCACGACCACCGCTATCTGGAGCCGGAGATCAAGGCCGGAGTCGCGACGGTCTTCGTCGACCGCCCCGCCGGGCAGATCGACGCGGACGCCGTGCTCTCCGACAGCTTCGGCGGCGCGCGCTCGGGCACCGCCCATCTGGTCGCGCACGGCCACCGGCGGATCGGCTTCATCGGTGACCAGCCCCGGATCCATACGGCGGTGGAGCGCCTCGGCGGCTATCGCGCCGCGATGGCCGAGGCCGGACTGCCGGTGGAGGACTCGTGGGTATCGCTGGGCACGACGGTGCCCGAGCGGGTCCACGAGGCGGTGGTCACGATGCTCGGCGCCCCGGAGCCCGTCACGGCGATCCTCACCGGCAACAACCGGGTGACCGTCACGGTCGTACGGGCGCTGGCCGCCCACGAGCGGCCCGTCGCGCTCGTCGGCTTCGACGACATCGAGCTGGCGGACCTGCTGGACCCCGGGGTCACGGTCATCGCTCAGGACGCCGCCACCCTGGGGCGTACGGCGGCGGAGCGGCTGTTCCGCCGGCTGGACGGGGCGGCCGACGCGCCCAGCCAGGTCGTGCTGCCCACCAGGCTGATCGCGCGCGGCTCGGGCGAACTGCCGCCGTCAGCAGACCGGTAGGCCCGGCAGCGGCCGGTCGTTGTCGCCGCCCGAGATGTAGACGTCGCTGACGAAGACGTTCGTGTTGCCCTTGTCGTCGTCGGTCTTGGCCCACCGGACATTGGTCCACCGGCCGGACGTCTCGCGGCGGCCGAGATCCCGCTGGCAGTAGAAGTAGTTCGTGCCCGCGTTCAGCACGCCGACCTGGGTGCCGTCCGCGGTGCACGAGTCGGCCTGGCGCCAGACCTGGCAGTCGTACTTGCCGCCGCCGATCGGGTGGCAGACGGGCGCGGCGGCCGGATCCGTACCGCCGCCTCCACCGCCGGTCGAGCCGCCGCCCCCGTCGCCCTTGCTCCCGCCGGATCCCGAACTCCCGGCGTCGGCGCCCCCGTCGGTCTTTACGGCGCCGAGACCGTGAGGGACGCGCGGCGCGGGGCCGCGAAGCCCTCCAGGTCGGTGCGGGTGAGACCGGTGAGTGAGGTGACCTCGCCGTCGTCGAGCGCCCCGCAGTCGAGCCCGCGCAGCAGATGGCCGCTGAGCGCCTTGGCGGTGGCGGGCTCGTCCATCACGTCGCCGCCGGTCTTCGCCACGTACGCGGCGAGTCGCGCGGCGGCGGGCTCAAGTCCCTCTCGGTAGAAGGCGTAGACGGCCGCGTAGCGCGTGGGCAGATGGCCGGGGTGCATGTCCCAGCCCTGGTAGTAGGCGCGGGCCAGGGCGCGGCGGGTGAGCCCGTAGTGCAGCCGCCACGCCTCGTGGACCTGGCTGGTGGGGCCGACGGGCAGGACATTGGTCGAGCCGTCCGAGACACGTACGCCGGTACCCGCGGCGGCGACCTGCATGACGGCCTTGGCGTGGTCGGCGGCCGGGTGGTCGCTGGACTGGTAGGCGGCGCTGACGCCGACGCAGGCGCTGTAGTCGAAGGTGCCGTAGTGCAGTCCGGTGGCACGGCCGTCCGCGGCGCCGATCATCCGGGCCACGGTGGCGGTGCCGTCGGCGGCGAGGATGGACTGGCTGGTCTCGATCTGGATCTCGAAGCCGATCCGGCCGTGCTCCAGGCCGCGCGCCTTCTCGAACTCCTCGGCCAGCCGCACCATGGCGGTGACCTGTTCGGGATAGGTGACCTTCGGCAGGGTGAGGACGAGCCCGTCGGGGAGGCCGCCCGCCTCCATGAGCCCGCTGAGGAAGATGTCGAGGGTGCGGATGGCCCGGTCGCGTACGGGGGCCTCCAGGCACTTCATCCGGATGCCCGTGTACGGGGCGGCGGTGCCGTCGGCGTACGCCGCGTGGACCAGCCGCGCGGCCCGCGCGGCGGCGATGTCCTCCTCCTCGTCGGGGTGCGCGCCGTAGCCGTCCTCGAAGTCGATCCGCAGATCCTCGACGGGCTCGCGCTCCAGCTTGGCCCGCACCCGCTCGTACACCGGGCCGGCCAGCGCGTCGGAGAGGCCGAGGGCGCGTCCCAAGGAGGCGGCGTCGGGGGCGTGTTCGTCGAGCGCGGCGAGCGCCTGGTCGCCCCAGGAGCGGACGGTACCCGCGTCGTAGGCGTCGGCGGGGACGTAGACGGTGTGGACGGGCTGGCGGGTGCCGGGGTCTCCCGGGTACCGGCGGGCGAGTTCCGCGTCGATCGGTGCGAGCGAGTCGCTGATGCTCCTCCCGACCGCGTCCGCGAGGCTCGTCGCCACCTTCTCCTGCTGCCCCTGACCCATTCCCGCGCCTCCATCTTCCGCTATATGGAATACATCATCCGCATGGTGAAGTTAATCGCGTGATCCAGGCTGCGTCAATGGTCGCCCGGGGCGCGCCGGGAAGCGAGCGGGCCGCCATGGCGGGCTCGCCCCGGCGCCTCCGCGCACGCGGGCAGCGGCACGTCGGCGACGAGTACCGCGAAGACCGTCCCACTCCCACCGCACGGGAACCACGACGGCGGCAGCCGCGGCCGTCGTCCCGCCCCGAGGCCGGCCGGCGGCAACCATCGACGCGGACGGCACCAGCGCTGGAGCGCGAGTCGCGGGGCCCGTCCGGCGGGCGCGCCGCCCCGTGGTCCCAGCACTGAGCCCCCGCCCCTGCGAGGGGGCGGGGGCTCGGCCGGCAGCGCGGCGGACCGTGCGGGAGAAGCTCAGCCCTTGCGTGCCTTGATGGCCTCGGTGAGCTGGGGCACGACCTGGAAGAGGTCGCCGACGACGCCGTAGTCCACGAGGTCGAAGATGGGCGCCTCGGCGTCCTTGTTGACGGCGACGATCGTCTTCGAGGTCTGCATGCCCGCGCGGTGCTGGATCGCGCCGGAGATGCCGGAGGCGATGTACAGCTGCGGGGAGACCGACTTGCCGGTCTGGCCGACCTGGTTGGAGTGCGGGTACCAGCCGGCGTCGACGGCGGCGCGCGAGGCGCCCACGGCCGCGCCGAGGGAGTCGGCGAGCGCCTCGATGATCGCGAAGTTCTCGGCGCCGTTGACGCCGCGTCCGCCCGAGACGACGATCGCGGCCTCGGTCAGCTCCGGACGGCCGGTCGACTCGCGCGGAGTGCGGGCGACGACCTTGGTGCCGGTGGCGGCCGACCCGAAGGTGACGGCCAACTCCTCGACGGCGCCCGCGACCGCGGCCGGCTCGACGGGGGCCGAGTTGGGCTTCACGGTGATGACCGGAGTGCCCTTGGTGATACGGGAGTTGGTGGTGTACGCGGCGGCGAACACCGACTGCGTCGCCACCGGGCCCTTCTCGTCGGCCGTCAGGTCGATCGCGTCGGTGATCAGACCCGAGCCGATGCGCACCGCGAGGCGGGCGGCGATCTCCTTGCCCTCGGCGGACGACGGGACCAGTACGGCGACCGGCGAGACGGCGTCGTACGCGGCCTGGAGTGCGTCGACCTTCGGGACGACGAGGTAGTCGGCGAACTCGGGGGCGTCGGCGGTCAGCACCTTCACCGCGCCGTGCTCGGCCAGCGCGGCGGCGGTGTCGGCGGCGCCCGCGCCGAGCGCGACGGCGACCGGGTCGCCGAGGCGGCGGGCCAGCGTCAGCAGCTCCAGGGTGGGCTTGCGGACGGCACCGTCCACATGATCGACATAGACGAGGACTTCAGCCATGGGATGTGTTCTCCTGCGAAAGCGTGTGCGTGAAGGAACCGGGACCGGCTACGGGGGCGTGAGCCGCACCCGTCAGATGAACTTCTGGCTCACGAGGTACTCGGCCAGCTCGTCGCCGCCCTTGCCCTCGTCGTTGACGATCGTGCCCGCCGTACGGGCCGGGCGCTCCGTGGCCGACTCGACGGCCGTCCACGCGCCTTCGAGGCCGACGTCCCCGGCCTCGATGTCCAGGTCCCCCAGGTCCAGGGACTCCACCGGCTTCTTCTTCGCCGCCATGATCCCCTTGAACGAGGGGTAGCGGGCCTCGCCCGACTGGTCCGTCACGGACACGACCGCCGGCAGGGCGGCTTCGAGCTGCTCGGTCGCCGCGTCGCCGTCGCGACGGCCCTTGACGGTGCCGCCCTCGACCGACACCTCGGACAGCAGGGTCACCTGCGGCACGCCCAGGCGCTCCGAGAGCATCGCGGGCAGGACGCCCATCGTGCCGTCGGTGGAGGCCATGCCGCAGATCACCAGGTCGTAGCCGGTCTTCTCGACGGCCTTCGCCAGGACCAGCGAGGTGCCGAGCGCGTCCGTGCCGTGCAGATCGTCGTCCTCGACGTGGACCGCCTTGTCCGCGCCCATCGACAGCGCCTTGCGCAGCGCGTCCTTCGCGTCCTCGGGGCCGACGGTCAGCACGGTGACCTCCGCGTCACCGTCGCCGTCGTGGTCCGCGGCGATCTGCAACGCCTGCTCGACCGCGTACTCGTCCAGCTCCGACAGCAGACCGTCCACATCGTCACGGTCCAGCGTCAGGTCATCGGCGAAATGCCGGTCACCCGAGGCGTCGGGCACGTACTTCACACAGACAACGATCCTCAAGCTCACGCCGGCTCTCCTACTGCATCGTGATTTCTGGGCTGCCTTGTCGCTCGCAGCATAGGCGCCTGACGGGGTGTTTTCCGGTCAGGTCGACCCGCGCACCGACCATAATATTACTCGCCAGTACATAGACCTCATGCCCACCGGGCAACCACGGCGAACTGTGACGTTCCCAACGCCCCGGCGGCCCGCCGGCCGGGAACTCCCGGCCGCGCACTCTCAACTGCCGGGCGTCGCACCGGAGACGGCCACACCCAGCGCGGCGATCACATCGACCTTGCGCGGCGCCCCCGCCGCCCTGCGGACGATCCGGCCCGCCGCGTCGAGGACGAGCACCGTGGGCGTCTTGAGGATGCCCAGCTCGCGCACGAGTTCCAGCCGCTCCTCGGCGTCGATCTCCACATGGACCACGCCGTCGACCATGCCGGTCACCTCGGCGAGCGTGCGCCTGGTGGCGCGGCAGGGCTGGCAGAAGGCGCTGGAGAACTGGACGAGCGTCGCCCGCTCCCCCAGTTCCGCGCCCAACTCGGCCGCGCCGAGTCGTCTTTCGGTGTCTCGCGCGCGCACCTTGAGCCTCCCGTTCGTACGGCGGTGGAGCACGCCGAAGAGGCTCGCCGCCGCGAGCACCGCCACACACACCACGAGTCCTGTCGCCGTCATCCCCCGTGCAGCGTTCACACGACCGCAAAATATTCCGGCGTCCCCACCGGGCTGACCTGGGCGATGCTGGCGTGATGAACATTGATGTCAGAGGCCCACGCTTCGGCGCCGCCGTCACCACCGTCGTACTGGCCGCGGTCCTCCTCACCGGCAGCGCCGCGCTTCTCGGCTGGCAGGCCCTCGTCTTCGCGGTGGGCGCGCTGGCCGGCGTCGGGCGGTCGCCGTACGGATGGCTGTTCCGCGCCGTCGTACGGCCGAGGCTCGGACCGCCCACGGAGTTCGAGTCACCGCAGCCGCCGCGTTTCGCGCAGGCGGTCGGGCTGGTCTTCGCGGTGGTCGGGCTGGTCGGCCTTCTGTGGGGGCCGCTGTGGCTCGGTCTCGCCGCGACGGCGTGCGCGCTGGCCGCCGCGTTCCTCAACGCCGTATTCGGCTACTGCCTGGGCTGCGAGATGTACCTGCTGCTGCGCCGTACGGCCGGCGCGCTGCGCTGAGCTGCGGCAAACGCCCTGATCACCCGGGAATGACGTGATGAGAATCTCGCTCCGCGCCGTCGGCAGGACTGGCCACAAGGCCTCGTTTGGGGCACGATCTGCCCAATGCCGAAAACCTACGGCTGCGTAACTTCCGTCGGGAGAACCCTCCCCGGGAACAGAAGGGTCTCCTCCAGATGGCAGAGCTCGTCTACCGGCCGGTCATCGGCGCCGCCCGCACGATGTTCAAGGCGCTGGACCTCAAGATCGAGACTCAGGGCTCCGAGAACATCCCGCGTACCGGCGGCGCCGTTCTCGTCAGCAATCACATCAGCTATCTGGACTTCATCTTCACCGGTCTCACCGCGCTCCCGCAGAAGCGCCTCGTCCGCTTCATGGCGAAGGACTCCGTCTTCCGGCACAAGGTCTCGGGGCCGCTGATGCGCGGCATGAAGCACATCCCGGTGGACCGCAAGCAGGGCGAGACCGCCTACTCGCACGCGCTGGACTCGCTGCGTGCCGGCGAGATCATCGGGGTGTTCCCCGAGGCGACCATCTCGCAGTCCTTCACGCTCAAGTCCTTCAAGTCGGGCGCCGCGCGCCTGGCGCAGGAGGCGGGCGTGCCGCTGATCCCGATGGCGCTGTGGGGCACCCAGCGGCTGTGGACCAAGGGCCGCCCGCGCAACTTCCGGCGCAGCCACATCCCGGTGACGATGCGCGTCGGGGAGCCGCTGGAGGCGCCCGCCGACCAGTACGCGGGTGCCATCACCCGGCGGCTGCGCGAGCGGGTGCAGGAACTGCTCGAAGCCGCGCAGCGCGCCTATCCGGTACGGCCCAAGGACGCGAACGACACCTGGTGGGTACCGGCGCATCTGGGCGGTACGGCTCCGACGCCGGCCGAGGTCCGCGAGGCCCGCTGACAATCGCGGGCCCTACGGACGACGGTACCGAAACGTCACTGCTGGTTCGCGCCGTCAGAGCGCCGGGCGCACGGTGATGCGTGCGCCGGGGCTCAACTTCTCCAGCCGCTCGGCGAGTTCGGTGCCCGCGGCGTCGAGTTCCGTGCGGGTCATCGGCGCCAGGCCCTCCAGCAGGAAGACGGCGTTCACCGACTCCTCGGTGAGCCGGGTGCGCACGCCCTGGCGCCAGTTCCAGCGCCGGCAGGTGACGCCTTCGTCGTCGCGCCACACCACCTCGCCCGCGTCCGGGTGCTCGACGGCGCTCTCGCCGCCCGCGGCGGTGTGGAACGGCTCGTCGCCGGTGGCCCGTACGAGCCGCATGGCGCCGGTGATCCGGTCGATGTCCTCGCCGCCGACGGGGATCAGATGCGCCACGCTGATCGCGTTGTAGAGGTCGACCAGCAGATTGATCCGGGGCAGACCGCCGTCGGCGAGCGCGCGCCGGGCCAGCGCCTCGGCGGAGTTGCGGGTGCGGGACGGCTTGCTGCCGAAGGCCGTGTACGCCGCGCGCCAGGCGGCCATGTGCGGGTCCTCGTGCGGGGCGCGCCCGTCGAGACGGGCGGCGAGCCGCCGGGCCGCGTCGTCGAGCAGCGCCGAACCGGCCTCGTCGCTGGGGCCGTTCACCAGCCCGTGGGCCTCGACGGCGAGCGGGGTGAAACCGGGGACGAGGGTGCGCACCTCGTCCGACACGGTGAGCGTCAGGGTCATCGTCTGCCTTGCCTCGGGACATACGGAAGCGGTGCATCACAGCACACCATGAGGTCTACGGTAATGCACCGCCGGTACCGGGGCGTTATCGGGCCATTTCTTCCTTGAGCGCCTGGACGAACGCGTCGACGTCTTCCTCGGTGGTGTCGAAGGCGCACATCCAGCGCACATCGCCGGCCGCCTCGTCCCAGAAGTAGAAGCGGAACCGCTTCTGGAGGCGCACACTCACGTCGTGCGGCAGCCGCGCGAAGACGGCGTTGGCCTGGACGGGGTGCAGGATCTCAACGCCGTCGACCGCGCGTACGCCGTCGGCGAGCCGCTGCGCCATGGCGTTGCTGTGCCGGGCGTTGCGCAGCCACAGGTCACCGGCGAGCAGCGCCTCCAACTGCACGGAGACGAACCGCATCTTGGAGCTGAGCTGCATCGACAGCTTCCGCAGCCGCTTCATCGCGCGCACCGCGTCCGGGTCGATCACGACGACGGCCTCGCCGAAGATCGCGCCGTTCTTCGTGCCGCCGTAGCTCAGCACGTCCACGCCCACGGTGTTGGTGAAGGTCCGCATCGGTACGTCGAGGGAGGCGGCGGCGTTGGATATCCGGGCCCCGTCGAGATGGACCTTCATGCCCCGCTCGTGGGCGTGCTCGCAGAGCGCGCGGATCTCGTCCGGGGTGTAGACGGTGCCCAGTTCGGTGTTCTGAGTGATCGACACGACCTGCGGCATGGCGCGGTGCTCGTCCTCGTAACCCCACGCCTGCCGGTCGACCAGCTCCGGGGTGAGCTTGCCGTCCGGGGTCGGCACGCTCAGCAGCTTGAGGCCGCCGACCCGCTCCGGCGCCCCGCCCTCGTCCACGTTGATGTGCGCGCTCTCGGCGCAGATCACGGCGCCCCAGCGGTCGGTCATCGCCTGGAGCGCGACGACGTTCGCCCCGGTGCCGTTGAAGACCGGGAACGCCTTCGCGGTGGGCCCGAAGTGGCCGTGCATGACGCGCTGGAGATGGTCGGTGTACTCGTCCTCGCCGTACGCGACCTGGTGTCCGCCGTTGGCGACGGCGAGCGCGGCCAGCACCTCGGGGTGCGCTCCCGCGTAGTTGTCGCTGGCGAAGCCACGCGTAGCGGGGTCGTGGTGCGCACGCGCGGCCGTCGTACGGGACCTCATGACTCGGGGGTCAGCCACAGACGCTTTCCGTTCACTTCACCGGCGGGCCGGTTCCAGACCCCGGCGATGGCGTCGGCCAGCTCTCCGGCGTCCGTGAAGCCCGCGAACTTCGCATTCGGGCGCTCGGCGCGCATGGCGTCGTGCACCAGTGCCTTGATGACCAGGATCGCAGCCGCCGCGCGCGGTCCCTCGTCGCCCCCGGCCTTGCGGAAGTCGTCGGCCAGGGCGAGTGTCCAGGCCTCGGCCGCCGCCTTGGCCGCGGCGTAGGCGGCGTTGCCTGCCGTGGGCCTGGTGGCGCCGGCGGCGCTGACCAGCACATAGCGGCCCTTGTCGCCGCGCAGCAGCGCCTCGTGGAAGGCGAGGGAGGTGCTCTGGACCGTGCGGATCAGCAGCTTCTCCAGCAGTTCCCAGTCCGCGAGATCGGTGTCGGCGAAGGTCTTACCGCCACGCCAGCCGCCCACCAGGTGGACGAGGCCGTCCACCCGGCCCGCGTCCTGCTCGGCCCTGGCCGCCCACTCACGGGTGGCCGCGAGGTCGAGGAGGTCGACGGTGTCACCGGTGACGGTGGCGCCCGGGTGGGCGTGGCGTGTGGCGTCGACGGCCTCGTCCAGGCTCGCGGCGTCCGCGTCGGCGGCGACGACCGTCGCACCCGCCGAGGCGAGGCGCAGCAGGGTGGCGCGCCCCGCGGGACCGCCCGCTCCGGCGACCGCGACCACGGCCCCGTCCAGTGCGCCGCCCGCTCCGGTGCTTGTGCTCATGGTCGTCTTCTCCGTCATGCCGGTGTCCCCCGTGTCTGCGCTGTCGTACGAGCTCACGCGGCTCGCTGCTCGGTGCTCGTCGCCCGAATGCCCCGGGTCGACGCGATGACGGTCTTGAGCTTCTTGCCCAGGGCCTCGTAGAACATGCTGAGCGGAAACTCGTCCGGAAGCACGTCGTCCACCAGCTTGCGCGGGGGCAGATCCAGGTCGAGGGCGTCCGGGCCCTTGGCCCAGCGCGATCCCGGGTGCGGGGCCAGATAGGTGGAGACGAAGTCGTACGCGGCGAACCAGTGGACCAGTTTCGGGCGGTCGATGCCGGCCCGGTAGAGGCTCTCGATCTCGCCGAGCAGCTGCTGGGTGACCTGCGGGGCCCGGTCCCAGTCGATGCGCAGGGTGTTGTCGGTCCAGCGCACCACGTCGTGCTTGTGGAGGTACGCGAAGAGCAGCTGGCCGCCGAGGCCGTCGTAGTTGCGCTCACGGGCGCCGGTGACGGGGAAGCGGAACATCCGGTCGAAGAGCACCGCGTACTGGACGTCGCGGCCCTGCGTGACACCGTCGGCGTCCAGCCGCACGGCCTCCCGGAAGGCGGTGAGGTCGCAGCGCAGCTCCTCCAGGCCGTACATCCAGAACGGCTGCCGCTGCTTGATCATGAAGGGGTCGAACGGCAGGTCGCCATGGCTGTGGGTGCGGTCGTGGATCATGTCCCAGAGCACGAAGGCCTGCTGGCAGCGGTCCTGGTCGCCGACCATCTCGCGGATGTCGTCGGGGAGTTCGACGCCGAGGATGTCGACGGCGGCCTCGGTGACCCGGCGGAAACGGGCGGCCTCGCGGTCGCAGAAGATACCGCCCCAGCTGAAGCGCTCGGGGGCCTGCCGTACGGCGATCGTCTCGGGGAAGAGGACCGCGGAGTTGGTGTCGTAGCCGGAGGTGAAGTCCTCGAAGGTGATGCCGCAGAAGAGGGGGTTGTCGTAGCGGGTGCGCTCCAGCTCGGCGAGCCATTCGGGCCAGACCATGCGCAGGACGACCGCTTCGAGGTTGCGGTCCGGGTTGCCGTTCTGCGTGTACATGGGGAAGACGACCAGATGCTGGAGCCGGTCTTGGCGGTCGGCGGCGGGCTGGAACGCCAGCAGCGAGTCCAGGAAGTCGGGCACGCCGAAGGCGCCGTCGGCCCACTTGCGGAGGTCGGCGACGAGCGCCGCGTGGTAGGCGGCGTCGTGCGGCAGCAGGGGGGTCAGCTGCTCGACGGCGGCGATCACCCGGTCCAGCGTGACCTCGGCCGAGGCACGCACGGGCGCGCCGTCGGCGTCGAAATCTATGGAGCCGTCCTTGGACTGCCAGGGACGGATCTCCTCGACGGCGTTCTTGAGCTCGGTCCACGCGGGGTGTTCGACCACCCTCCGGTCGTCGGCCACACGCTCTCCGGGTCGGTCCTGCACAAGAATTTCCGTCATGTCACGTCCTCCACGGGAGAAGCAGGCGTCAAAGCACCGTATCGGTCTTCGATTCTCCCGTACAAGGGTGACCAAGACAAATTATCCTGCCTCGCTTTGGGTTTACGGGCGTTTTTCCTGCCGTACACGTCATGGACGACAGGCCCCGGCCTGTACGCGTACGACACGGGTCCAGACCCGGGTGGTGGCCGTTAGGCTGCCGCCGTGCCGCGTGGGGCACCAGCGCCGCGCGGGAGCCGCCGACGACGGAAGCGAGTCAGCCTTGACTTTCCTCACCATCGGTCATCGTGGAGTGATGGGTGTCGAACCCGAGAACACCCTGCGCTCCTTCCTGCACGCCGAGCGGGCCGGTATGGACGCCATCGAGCTCGACCTTCATCTGAGCAAGGACGGCGCCCTCGTCGTCATGCACGACGCCGAGCTGGACCGTACGACGGACGGGACGGGCCCCATCGCCGACCGGACCTTGGCCGAGCTGCGGGAGCTCGACGCGGGGCAGGGCGAGCGGGTGCCGGTCTTCGAGGAGGTCCTGGACGCGGTCGGCGCACCGCTCCAGGCGGAGATCAAGGATGTGGCGGCGGCGCGCGCGCTGGCCGAGGTCATGCACCGGCGGAAGCTGGTGGGACGGGTGGAGGTGTCCTCGTTCCACGACGAGGCGGTCGCGGAGATCTCCGCACTGGTACCCGGCGTACGGACGGTGCTGATCGCCAGCCGCTGGGGCGGCGACATCGTGGACCGGGCGGTCGCGGTCGGCGCCGACTCGCTCGCGCTGAACATCCGGCGGCTCACGCTGGAGGTCGTCGAGCGCGCGCACGCGGCGGGGCTCGGGGTCATCGGGTGGGTGGTGAACACCCCGGACCAGTTGCGGCTGGTCCGGGCTCTCGGCCTGGAGGGCGCGACCACCGACTTCCCGGAGATCCGCCGTACCGGCCGTTTCATCGCCTGAGCCGGCTCGGTCAACGGACCGGTCCCCGTCCCCGCACCGATCCGGACTGATCCGGGGCCGGTGCCGGTGCCGGTGCCGGTGAGAGGCCGCCCTAGCCGAGCGGCTTGACCAGCAGCTCGAACGCCAGGTCGTCGCGCTGTGGAATGCCGAAGCGCTCGTCGCCGTACGGGAAGGGCGTCAGCTTTCCCGTACGGCGGTAGCCACGGCGCTCGTACCAGGCGATCAGGTCCGCACGCTGGACGATCACGGTCATGTGCATCTCGCCGACACCCCAGTCCGCGCGGGCGAGGCGCTCCGCCTCCGCGATGACGCGCTTGCCGAGGCCGCCGCCCTGCGCCTCGGGGTCGACGGCGAACATGCCGAAGTACGCGGCGGGACCGCGGTGCTCCAGCTGGCAGCAGGCGACCAGCACGCCGTCCGTCTCGACCATCAGGAGCCGGCTGCCGTCGGCCTCGATCACATCGAGCACGCCCCGCTCGTCGGTGCGCTGTCCCTCCAGCAGATCGGCCTCGGAGGTCCACGACGCGCGGGCGCTCTCGCCCCGGTAGGCGGACTCTATGAGCGCGACGAGCTGCTTGACGTCGTCTGCGGTGGCGTCCCGGTAGGTGAGCTGACCGGGAGCCGGGCGCGGGGTGGTGTCCATGGTGCGCGTTCTCCGTTTTCTCCGCTGCGGGCGGGCGGCGCGCCCGAGCCTAACCCCATTTCCCGGGGGCGCGGTCCGGCGGGGTGGGCGGAGCCGGGCCCCGCGCGGCCCCCGCCCGGGACCGCGCCACACGTCATCCCCCCGGTCCGTCCGCACCCCCGGTGTCCGAGGCGGCCCGGGTGCCGAGCGCGCTCCCGCTGTGCTTCGGGGCGAAGCCCAGCAGCCGCGCGCAGGCCGAGGTGTCGAACAGCGAGGCGTGGCCGGTCAGTTCGGCGAAGTACGGCACGCCCGGGTGGTGTTCTTCGAGCAGTTGGGCCGTCGGCACGGGCGACGACGTGTCGTCCGCCGTCACGTTGAGAATGTGACAGCCCGTCAGTTCGGCGAGGAGCGCGTACCGGACGGCCCTGGCGGCGTCCCTCGTGTCGAGCCACCCCCACAGGTCCATCCGGTGGCCGCCCGGATCGTCGCGTACGGCGGCCAGTTGCGCCGCCAGCCGCTCACCGGTGCCGGTGAACGGGAACCGCATGCAGACGATGTCGGTGCCGTACCGCCGGTGTGTCGCGCGGGCCGTCTCCTCCAGCACGACCTTGGAGAGGCCGTACGGATCCTGGACGAGGGTGGGATGTTCCTCGTCCAGCGGTACGTAGCGCGGGGACTGCGGCTTCGGCGACCAGGCCAGTCCCACGGCCGCCAGGCTGGAGGCGGCGACGACCCGGCGTACGCCGGTACGGCCCGCCTCGTCCAGGACCCGGTGCGCGGTCAGGCAGTTGGTGGCGAACAGGGCGCTGTCGTCGTCGGAGTTGGGGTGCGGGATGGCGCCCAGATGCACGACGGCCTCCGCGCCCGCCATGGCGTCCCGCACCAGTGCGGGATCGGTCAGATCGCCGGTGTGGACGCGGTCCAGCCGCGGGTCCTCGACGGGGACCAGGTCGGTGGCGACGATCCGGTGGCCGTGGGCCAGCAGATCCTCGATGACATGGCCGCCGATGTGTCCGGCGGCTCCGGTGACCAGGACGCGCATCAGCCCTTCACCGCCCCGACCAGGCCGTTGACGAAGTAGCGCTGGAGACAGACGAAGAGCAGCACGACGGGGATGACCACGATGAGGGCTCCGGCCATCAGATTGTTGTAGTGCGGGACGTTCTCGGCCGCGAGGGTCTGGAGGCCGAGCGGGAGGGTGAAGGTCGACTGGTCGTTGAGTGAGACACGGGTGAGCAGATACTCGTTCCAGGTCGGGATCGCGGTGAGCAACGCGACCGTGATCAGGGCGGGTTGGGCCAGTGGCAGATAGATGTTGAGGAAGATCCGGAACTCGCCCGCGCCGTCGACCCGTGCGGAGTCACGCAGTTCGGCCGGGATCGCGCCGAACGCGCCGGTCATGAGCAGGATCGACAGCGGGGCACCGCCGTTGACGAACGGCAGCACCAGTCCCCAGTGCGTGCCGAGGATGCCCATCTCGTTCTCCAGCAGCACGATCGGCAGCATCACCGTCACACCGGGCACGAAGAGCAGTGCGACGAACAGCCGCGACAGGAAGGTGCGTCCGGGGAAGCGCAGGACTGCGAAGGCGTAGCCGGCCGCCGCGTAGATCACCAGTGTGAGGACCACCGTGTAGAGCGTCACCAGAAGGCTGTTGAGGAAGAAGTCGAAGAAGTGGAGCTTGTTCCAGGTGTCGATCAGGGTGTCGAAGGTGGGGTTCTTCGGGATCAGATGACCGCCGCTGACCACCTCCAGTTGGTCCTTGAACGCGGCGGAGATCATCCAGAGGAACGGATAGACGCTGATGAGTGCGTATCCGGCGAGCAGCAGACCGACGACGGTACGGGCGAGGATCCGGCGGGTGCGGGCCGCGCCGCTCTCGCCGGGCCGGCCGCCCGTGCCGCGTGCCTTGCCGGTTCGGTACGGGCCTTCGGCCGCGCGGGCGCGCGCGGCGGCCGGGTCGGCCGGGTCGGCCAGGGGGATCGACGTCATGTCTTGCTCCGCAGCGCTCGCAGATTGATCAGGGCCAGTACCAGGGCGGCGGCGAACAGCAGCCAGCCGAGCGCGCTCGCGAGGCCGAGGGTGGGCCGCAGCTGTTTGAGGAAGGCGAGGCTGTACGCCTCCAGGCCGAGCACGTTGGTGTGGTCGCCGGGGCCGCCGTTCGTCATCACCAGGAAGGTCTGGAAGCCCTGGAGCGAGTCCCGCAGGTTGAGCAGGACGACGATCGCCGTGATCGGGCGCAGCAGCGGCCAGACGACGGACAGGTTGGTGCGCCACCAGCCGGCGCCGTCGAGTTCGGCGGCCTCCAGCAGGCTGCGGTCGATGGTCTGAAGACCCGTCAGATAGAGCAGCATCGCCACCGGGACATGGCCCCACACGGTCACCACGATCATGGTGGGCAGGGCGGTGTCGGGGTTGCCGAGCCAGCCCTGCGGCTGCTGGAGCGAGCCGAGCCCGAGCTGTTCGAGCAGGAGGTTGATGGCGCCGTCCGGCTGGAGGATGTACTGCCAGGCGAAGAAGACGGCGATACCGCTGGTCACGTACGGCAGGAAGAAGACCGACCGGAGGACGGACTGCATCCGGCGGGCCTGGTTCAGCAGGATGGCCAGGGGAAACGACACCAGGACCGTCAGCAGCGGTACGGAGATCATGACCCAGAGCGTGTTCAGTCCCGCGCTGCGCACCCGGGGCGCGTAGATGGGGCTGCGCCAGAGCAGATCGGCGTAGTTGTCCAGGCCGACCCAGGTCCAGTGCGGCATGAAGCCGTTCCAGGACGCGAAGCTCAGCAGGAAGCCGTACCCGACGGTGTACAGCCCCATGACGGCGAACAGGACCACGGCGGGAGCCACGAAGAGATAGCCGGAGACGGCCTCGGTCCCGATCCCGCGGCGCGGTGGCCGCCCGCCCGACGCGCGGGCGGACTTGGCGGCGCTTCCCCCGGCCGGGGGCGTACGGCTCGCGCCGTCACCCCCGGCCGCCCCCTGTGCGGTGGTTCGAGGTGCTGTGGTCACTGCGTCGCCCAGTAGTTGCTGTTGAGCTTGCTGAGCTTGTCGCCGGTCCCGGTCGGGCTGTCCTTCCCCAGCGGGGTGAGATCGGCGAGGACCTCGCCGGCCCGGTCCTGGTCGTAGCCCGGCGGGCGGAAGTCGTTGAGGCTCGGGTCGTACGTGGTCTCGGGCGCGCCCTGGAAGCTCTCCATCATCGAGGTGAGGGCGGGGCCGAGGACCTTGGCGGAGTCGGCGCCCAGCTCGGTGGCAGGCAGGTCGGCGGACTCCTTGGCGAAGTTGGCCGCGACGTCGGTGCCGGAGAGGAACTCCATCCACTTCTTGGCGTTCTCGGGCTGCTCGCTGGTCGCCGTGAGGCTCAGACCGGTCAGCGCGATCGGGCCGAGCGCGCGGTCGGGGATGGCACCGTCCTTGGGCGCGGGCATCCCGAAGGCGAGGACGTCGTCGGCCTTCATGCCGTTCTGCTGGAGGAAGGCGAGGGTGAAGGTGCCGCCGACGGCGAAGGCCGACTTGCCCTGGGCGAACGCCTGGTCGGCCTCGTCGATGGTGAGGGTCTGGCTGCCCGGCATCCAGTACGGGGTGATCTCGTCGTACATCGAAAGGACCTTGGTGCCGTTGGCCGAGCTGAAGTCGCTCGCCTTGTCCTTGCCCCACAGGTCGCTGTACGCCTCCTTGCCCAACTGCGCGTAGGCCAGGGGCTGGAGGACCCAGGTGAGTCCGGTCGACTTGACCTTGAGGCCGAGGCTGACGCCGCCGGTCTTCGGGTCCTTGTGGTGGGTGGCCTCGAGCGCGGCCAGGAACTCCTCCCAGGTGGCGGGGGCCTTGGTGATTCCGGCGTCGGCCAGCTTCTGCTTGTTGGCGTAGACGATGCCGAAGGTGCCGGCGCTCAGGGGCACGCTGAAGCGCTGGCCCTGCTCGACACCCTTGAAGGTGGAGTCCTTGGCCTGCGATTCCTTGAACTTCTGCGGGGTGACGGTGCCCGAGCCCTTGATCGCCTCCTGGAAGCGCCCGCTCCAGGACTCCGGGATCTGGTCCTGGAGGTCGGCGGTGACTCCGGCCGCGCCGAGGACGAAGTCCTCGCCGTCGGAGTGCACTTCGAGGACGTCGGGCAGATTGCCGGTCTTGGCCGAGCTCTGCACCTTGGTGGTGTAGGCGTCGTCGGGCGTGTACGCCTCGATCGTGACCGTGATGCCGGTCTCCGCCTTGAACTCCTTCGCCGCCGCGCGCAGGGCGCCGACATGGGACTGCTTGAACGTCCACATCTCCAGCGAGTCGGAGTCGCTGCCGGAGTCGGACGATCCGCCGCAGGCGGAGAGGGTGGTCAGTGTGAGCGCGGTGGTCGCGGCCAGAGCCACGAGCCGGACATTCCGCGCGAATGGTATGCGCATGGCCCCTACCTAGGATTCAACCGTTCAGATAACCGAATGGCGTTGGAGTGACTGAACTTATGGTTGCGGTGATATAGCGTCAAGACGCACGTCGAGAATCGTGCTGACCGGTTCGCCGAGGGGCGCCGGTGCTGGGAGCGGAGGTTCCGTGGAATCGGTGGCAGCGGCAGCGCGAGGGCGTAAGCCCGAGGAGGTCAAGTCGGCGGCGCGGGTGCTGGAGGTGCTCGAACTGCTCGGCACCGAGGGCGCCCGGCTGTCGCTCGCCGAGATGGCGACCGCGATGGCGGTGCCGAAAAGCAGCCTGCACGCGATCCTGCGGACGATGGAGGCGCGGCGCTGGGTCGATCTGGACGCCTCGGGCACCCGCTACAGCCTCGGACTCAAGGCGCTGCTGACCGGTACGGCCTATCTGGAGGGCGACGACGTCGCGAGCCTCGCCGGACCGGTCCTGGACGCGCTCGCCGAGGAGACGGGCGAGTCGGTGCACCTGGGCAGGCTGGACGGGACGGACGTCGTCTACCTGGCCAAACGCGAGTCACGGCACGCGCTTCGGATGTACTCGGCGGTGGGCCGCCGGCTGCCGGCGCACGCGACGGCCCTCGGCAAGGCGATGCTGTCGCAGTACGACGCGGCGGAGGTGCAGCGCCGGCTGGACTGGCCGCTGGCCCGGCTCACCCCGGACACCGTGACCGACCCCGACGAGCTGATCCGCCAGCTCGCCGAGGCCCGGCTCCAGGGCTGGGCGATGGACGACGGCGAGAACTCCGTGGACATCCGGTGCGTGGCCGTGGCGCTCGGCACCGGGCACGGCGGCGGCGACGCCATCAGCTGTTCGGCCCCCAAGAGCCGGATGGACGACGCCCGGGTGCGGGAGATCGCCGGAGCCGTCACGGAGGCCGCGCACGCGCTGGGAACCCTCCTCAAACGGCTCGGTCAGCACTGAGGACTGTTCGACCCATATTTGGTAGAGTCATTGACAAATTAAGAGCGCTCTCTCTACGTTCGGATAGCAGTACATCATCCTGCTATCTGTACGCTGGAGTTCGAATGGCTCAGCCTGATGCCCGCTCCGACATCCTCGCCCCCGCTCCGTGGGTCGAGGAACGCGGTGCGAAGATCCGCATCACGGCCGTCTCCACCTTCCTCACCGCCCCGCACGGCTGCCCCCATCTCGTGGTCCGCGTCGAGACCAACGAACCGGGGCTCTACGGCCTCGGCTGCGCCAGCGACCCGCAGCGCACCCTCGCCGTACGGTCCGTGCTGGACGACTATCTCGCCCCGATGCTCGTCGGACGCGACCCCGACGACATCGACGACATCCACCGGCTGCTGCTCAACAGCGCCTACTGGCGGGGCGGTTCGGTCACCGGCAACGCGCTCGGCGGGATCGACGTCGCCCTGTGGGACCTCAAGGCCAAGCGCCTCGGCGCACCGCTCTACTCGCTGTTCGGCGGCCGGGTCCGTACCCACGCCGAGGCGTACACCCATGTCAGCGGCGCCGACGCCGACGAGATCAGCGACAAGGTCGTGGCGGCGCGCGAGCGCGGCTACCGCCATGTCCGTGTCCAGGCGTCCGTGCCGGGCTCCGACACCTACGGCACCGCGGCCACGTCCGCGACCGACGCCCACGCGCTGCGCACCCGCTCGGTGCCGTGGGACTCCGCCGCGTACGTACGCACCGTGCCGCGCGTCCTGACGGCCGTACGCGACCGGGTGGGCGACGAGGTCGAGTTGCTGCACGACGCGCACGAGCGGCTCGACCCCCGGCAGGCGCGGGACTTCCTGCGCCGGGTCGAGGACGCCGGACTGTACTTCGTGGAGGATCTGCTCGCCCCGGAGGACGCGCGCCACTTCGCGGCGCTGCGTGCCTCCTCCCCCGTACCGCTCGCCGTCGGTGAACTCTTCCACGACGTCGGCCAGTTCCTGCCGCTGCTCGACGGCCCCGCCATCGACTTCGCCCGGATCCGGGTCCCGACCCTCGGCGGTCTCACGCCGGCCCGCAAACTCGCCGCCTACTGCGAGTTGCGCGGCGTACGGCTCGCGCCGCACGGTCCCGCCGACGTCAGCCCCGTCGCCCAGGCCGCCACGCTCGCCATGAACATCAGCAGCCACGCCTTCGGTGTGCAGGAGGCCGCCGTCTTCAAGCCCGCCGTGCTCGACGTCTTCCCCGGTACGGTCGTCGCGCACGACGGCGCGCTGTCCCCGCACGAGACCCCCGGCCACGGTGTCGACTTCGACGAGGCCGCGGCGCGCAGACATCCGGTGCCGGAGCCGCTGGAACACGACCGCTGGGCCCTGCTGCGCAACACGGACGGGAGCGTGCAGCGGCCATGACACCACCCACGTCACTGGGCGCGGGCGTGCGGAGCGCGCGCGGGGCGGTGGACGACGGGCTCATCGGCGCCCCGGTCGCCGCCGCCGCGTTCATCACGGCCTCCGGGCTCGAACACCCCTATCCCGCCTCCGAGTTGAATCACCGGCCCGGCGCCGGGTCACTGCTCGACCTAGGCCCTGTCTGCCTCCGCGCGCTCGTCCATCTGCTCGGACCGGTCAGCCGGGTCACCGGAGCCACCTCCGGGCCGCGCGCCGAGCGGACCGCCGACGGCGCGCCGGGGGCCGAGGAGGGTTTCGAGACCGAGCCGGACACCCAGGTCACCGGAGTTCTGGAACACACCGACGGCCCGCTGACCACGCTCGTCATCCGCTCCGGCAGCCGCACGGCGGGGCTGCCGCGCATCGAGGTCCACGGCACCGAGGGCTCGCTCTCCCTGCCCGGCCTTGACGGCGGCGACGGGCCGGTGGCACTGCACCGGGCGGACGGCGAGTGGGAGCCGCTTCCGGAAACCGCGCTCGCTGAGGACCTGGTGGACCGGCCGCATCGGGCGGACCAGCCGCATCGGGCGCCGGACGAGCTCGCCCGCCATGCGCTGGACGTCATGCTGACGCTGTTCGACGCGGCGCGCGACGGTGTCTGGCTGCCGGTGCGCGGCGATCGCGCGAGGCCGGAGGCCGTACGCACGTAACCACGGCGCGGGGCCACGACCGCCCCCACCCCCCATGCGAACGGCAGGAAGGCGGCGGCCTTCCTGCCGTTCTTCACTCACCGATTCGTCAGGGCAATTAATGTCCAGGAGGAGAACTTTCCGGGCGGGAATTCGACTGACAATTCAATCGCAGAGCCCCTACCACCAGGAACTCAGAAGTAATCGGGACAGGCGTTGACTTGATAACACTCTTGGTTTTACATGGCGGTTACCGGCAGGACAGGAAGGGCCGCCCATGCATGACCGAAGGAAGTCCGGAGAGGCGCGAATAGCCCATTTCCTCGATCATCGGCTGCGCCCCGCGCTGTACACCGCGCGGCTCCCGATGGAGGTCGGAGCCTGGCACATTCCGGGCGAGCCGGTGCCCGTCGACGTGGCGCTGCGTGCCGGGTACACACCGTTCGTCGTCGGCGAGACATGGGGTGGCGGCCCCTGGTCGACGAGCTGGTTCCGCCTCACGGCCGATGTGCCCGAGCGCTGGGCCGGCCGCCGGGTTGAGGCGGTCGTCGATCTCGGCGGCGGCCGGGCCGAGGGGCTGGTCCACGACGAACACGGCACCCCGCTCCAGGGTCTGCTCCCGCACGACAAGGCCGTGCCCGTCGCGCCGCACGCGCGGGGCGGTGAGCCCGTACGGCTGCTCGTCGAGGCCGCGGCCAATCCGGCGATCGACGCGGCCACCGGCGCCGGGGCCCACTTCGGCGACCCGGTCACGGCCGGCGACGAACCCCTTCACCAGCTGCTCCGCGCGGATCTCGCCGTACGCGACGAGAACATCTGGCAGCTCATCCATGACATCGATGTCCTGTACAGCTTGATGCGCGCGCTGCCCCTCGAACTGCCGCGCCGCCACGAGATCCTGCGGGCGCTGGACCGGGCCGTCGACGCCGTCGACCCCCGTGACATCCCGGGGACGGCCGCCGGCGCGCGGGGCGTTCTCGCGCCGGTGCTGGCCCGCCGGGCGTATGAGTCCGCGCACACCGTCGCCGCCGTCGGGCACGCGCGCTCCGGATCCGCCCGGCTGCGGCCGATGCGCGAGAGCGTCCGCGCGAGTGCCCGCGCGTTCAGCAGCATGGCCGCGCTCACCGAGGAGTATCCGGAGCTGGTGTTCGCCGCGCCCGAGGCGCAGCGGCACGCCTGGATGAAGGACCAGCACCCGCATGTCTTCGAGCGAATACGCAAGGCGGTCGCGCGGGGCAACTGGGTGCCGGTGGGCGGCATGTGGGTGGAGCCCGACGCGCGGCTGCCCGGCGGGGAGTCGCTGGCACGGCAGTTCACGCTCGGACGGCGTTTCTACCGGGAAGAGCTGGGCGTGGACTCCGACGGCGTCTGGCTGCCCGGCCCCGGCGGTATGAGCGCCGCCCTGCCCCAACTCGCCGTGCTGGCCGGAGCGCGCTGGCTCCTCGGCCATACGCCCACCGCCGACGACGCCAACTCCTCTCCGCACCACACGTTCTGGTGGGAGGGCCCCGACGGCAGCCGGATCTTCACGCACTGCCCGCCCGCCGGTCCGCGCCAAGCGGCGCTCACGGGGCCCGAGTTGGCGGACACGGTCGCGGCGTACGCGGACAAGGGCGGCGGCAGCCGCTCGCTGACGCCGTTCGGCCATGAGCCGCCGGACGCCGCCGGTCCGGACCGGTACGGCGCGGATCACGGCGGCGAGAACGAGGACGGCGCGGACCAGGACGGCGCGGGACCAACCCGCGAGACGCTGGAACGCGCCCGCAGGCTGGCCGACCTGGAGGGTTCGCCCCGGGTCGAGATCCAGCACCCCGCGCACTTCTTCCGGGACGCGCTCGACGAGTACCCGCACGCCCCGGTATGGCGCGGTGAGCTGTACGCGCAGACGCACCACGGCTCGTACACCAGCCAGGCCCGTACGAAGCGCGGCAACCGGCGGAGTGAATCCCTGCTGCGGGAGGCCGAGTTGTGGTCGGCGACGGCGGCCGTACGGGACGGGGTGCCCTACCCGTACGAGGAACTGGACGCCCTGTGGAAGCGCGTCCTGCTGCACCAGAGCCGGGACATCCTGGCGGGCGGCGCCATCGCCTGGGTGCACGAGGAGGCCGAGCAGACGTACCGCGCGATCCACCGCAGGCTGGAGAGCCTGATCCGGCGGGCCGCGGGCGGACCGGACGGGGCGACGGTCCTCAACGCCGGGCCGCGCGCCCGCCGCGAAGTGGTCGTCCTCGACCAGGACCGGCTGACCGGAGCCGACGCGGTGGACGCGGGCCAGCCGCTGTCCGGCGGACGGCTCGCCGTCCTGGCCGAGGCTCCCGCGCTCGGCCGGGGCACGGCCGGACTGCCGCTCGACGGCACGGCGCCGGTGACGGTCGCCGCCGCCGATCCCGCACGCGGCGGCGGATATCTGCTGGACAACGGGCTGCTGCGGATCCACGTCGACTCGGCGGGGCTCGTGCGCTCCGCGCTCGACCTGACGGCGGACCGAGAGGCCATCGCCCCCGGCGGGGCGGGCAATCTGCTCCAACTGCACCGGGACGACCCGGCGTTGTGGAGCGCGACGGGCCTCGACGCGCCGCGCCGCGACACCCACCACGACGCCCACCGTGCCACGCATCGCGATCTCGACGTCGCGTCGTCGGTCGAAGTCACCGACAACGGGCCGCTGTTGGCGCGGATACGGGTGGAGCGCGGCACCGGCAGATCCACCATCACGCAGCGGCTGACACTGACGGCGGGCAGCCGCGCGCTGGGCATCGACACCGACGTCGACTGGCGCGAGCAGGACACGTTCCTCAAGTCGGCCTGGCCGCTCGACGTACACGCCGAGAACAGCCGCGGCGAGATCCAGTACGGCCACGCCGAGCGCCCCACGCACGAGAACACCAGCTGGGACGCGGCCCGTTACGAGCAGTGGGCACACCGCTGGATCCACGTCGGCGAGCACGGCTGGGGCGTGGCGCTCGCCTCGGACGCGACGTACGGCTACGACGTCTCGCGCCACACCCGCGCGGACTCCGGAACCACCACGCTCGTACGTCTCTCACTGCTCCGTGCCGCGCACAGCCCGGATCCGCACGCCGACCGCGGGCCCCAGCACTTCCGGCACACGCTGCGCCCCGGCGCCGATGTCGCCGACGCGATCTCGGAGGGGTACGCCCTGAACCTGCCGCTGCGCGCGGGGCCGGCGGCCGGGCCGGTGGAGCCGCTGGTGGGCGTGGACGGTCCGGACGTGGTCGTCGAGGCGGTGAAGCTCGCCGACGACCGGTCGGGCGATGTGGTGGTACGGCTGTACGAGTCGCGGGGCGGCCGGGCCCGTACGACACTGACCGCCGGCTTTCCCGTCACCGCCGTGCGCGAGACGGACCTTCTGGAGGACACGCTCGCCGTCCACGCGCACACCGGCCGGTCGGTCGCGCTGACGCTGCGGCCCTTCCAGATCCTGACGCTGCGGCTGGTCCGTGGTTCAGGCGCGAAAGGGGTCCCGGGTGTCTGACACCCGGCCGGGCGACGGATCGCTCTCCCCCGAACTCCGCGCCGTGCTGCGCCGCTGGGTCGACGAGGGCGGCGCGCTGGCCACCCGCGCGGGTGTCGTGCTGCTGGCGGCCGACGGGCTGCGGGACGCGGAGATCTCGCGCCGGCTCGGGGTGTCGCGGCAGACCGTGGGCAGTTGGCGGCAGCGCTGGACGAGCGCGGGCATCGGCGGGCTCGAACACCGGCCGCGCACCGGCAGACCGGCGACGGTCGACGAGGCCGAGGTCGTCACGCGCACGCTGCTCGCCCCCGGCGGCAGCGGCGCGTCGCGGGCGGTGGCAAGGGAGTTGGGCCTCTCGCACGCCACGGTCGCCGGTATCCGCCGCCGCTGGCGGCTGGTCCCCGACGAGCCGGTGTCCCCGTCGGTCCCGACCCGCCCGCCGCTGCCGGGGGCCGATGTGTGGGTGATGGGCCTGTACGTGGACGGCCTGCGCGGCGTCCTCCTGGCCGGCACCCGCCTGGTCCCGAGCCCCCCGGCGACGTCCGGCACGGTGATAGGCGCGGACGTCCTGGCGGGCCTCGACCGCTCCCTGGACGCGGCCCTGTCATCGACCCGCCGCCGAGCCCCGGACCCGACCGAGGCCCGGTCCCCCGGGCCGGGCGCGGGCACGGGCCGCCCTCCTGAGTCGGGCCCCCGGCCCGACGCGGGCACCGAGCACGGCGGGGCGGACGACGCGGACGACGCGGCCGGGCCCGTCGGCCCACACCGCAACCCGGCGCACCGGACCGGCACGAACGGCACCTTCGACGCCGCCCCCGGGCAGGAGTCGGCGGCGGATCCGGGCGTCGGAGCCGTATCCCTCGGCCCACACGACAACCCGGCGCACCGGACCGGCACGAACAGCGCCATCGACGCCGACCCCGAGCAGAGGCCGACGGCAGGCTCCGGCGTTGGCGCCGTACCACTCGGCCCACACGACAACCCGGCCCACGGAGCGGGCATAAGCACCACCGCCATCCCCGACGCACAAGCACGCACCGGCACCGGCGCTGACTCGACCGCCGACCCGGCGGGAGCCGCGCCCGGCGGACCCCGCCCGGCCGCCTCCGGCGCCGGCCTCGCGCAGGGCCCGGCAGCCGCCGGCCGCCCCGGTCCGGTGGGCGGCGCCGCCGCCGCAAGGAACCCGGCCGCCGACCCGGGCTCCCCCCGCCGCGCGGATGTCGTCGCGTCCGACCGGGCGTTGGCCGGGTATCTCGCGCAGGCCAGCCGGCGGCATCCCGATCTCGCCCTGCACGCCGTCACGTTGTGGGACGACGCGCCCGGCAGCGCCCCTGCACCGGCCGCCGAGAGCCCCCAACCACCCAGCTCCATCGGCACGGTGACGTGCCATCACATCCCCGCGCGCTCCACCTGGCGCACCTTCCTCCGGGCCATGATCGCCCTCGACAGCACCAGCCATCCGGAGTCGTCACGGCGCGTCTATCTCGATTTGGCCGCCGAGTTGGAGCGGTACGCGGCGGGGCGCCCCGACGACCCGCAGCACACCGTGCGCTGGCTGCGGGAGAACGTCGCGGGCCATCTCGGGGGCGAGAGCGCGAAGGACAGTTCCGGGCGCGGGCACTCCTGGAGCGGCGTCAACCAGATCGACCTGGGGTCGTTCAACGAGTGCGTCGTCATCGAGACCGTCCGGCTCTCCGGCACCATCACACGCGGCGAGATCGCCCATCGCACCGGGCTCACCCAGCAGTCGGTGTCCCGCATCGCCCGGTCGCTGCTCGACCGGGGCATCCTGATCGAGGACGCGCAGCTGCGCGCCACCTCGGGCAAGCCGCGTACGCCGGTACGACTGCGCGGCGCCGCCGCGCACGCGCTGGGGATCCATATCGATCCCGAACTGCTCACGGCCGTCGTGATCGATCTCGACGGCGCGATCGTCTGCACCCGTACGCGGTCCGTCAGCGCGGACACCGACCCGGCGGAGTTCGTGGAGCGGGTGGCCGCGCTGGGGCGCGAGACGCTGGCCGAGGCGGGCGGAGCCGTACGGCCCGAGGGGTTCCTCGGCATTGGCGTCGCGGTGCCGGGGCCGG
Source organism: Streptomyces sp. NPDC006643 (assembly GCF_042870175.1). Lineage (NCBI taxonomy): Bacteria > Bacillati > Actinomycetota > Actinomycetes > Kitasatosporales > Streptomycetaceae > Streptomyces > Streptomyces sp. NPDC006643. The sequence goes on from NZ_JBIAHA010000004.1 coordinate 299,219, forward strand.
TGGACATCGCGTCCGGGACCGTGCTGGGACCGCCCCTGATGTCGGCCTGGGGCGACCTTCCGCTGCTGTATCTCCTCAAGGACCACTTCCCGTGCCCGGTCATCATGGAGAAGGACTCCACCGCCGCGGCGGCCGGCGAGCGCTGGATCGGCCGTGACCGGCGGGCCAGGGACTTCGCGTATCTCTATCTCGGTACGGGCGTGGGCACCGGCCTCTATCTGAACGGCGACATCTACCGGGGCGTCAGCGCGAACGCGGGCGAGTTCGGGCAGCTCTGCGCCATCGCGCTGGGGCGGGTCGACAAGGACGGCCGGCCCGAGATCCTGCCCGAGTGCAATCCGCCGGTGTCGGTACCCGACCTTGCCGCGCGCGGCGGTCTGCGCCCGGCGGCCACGACGAGCGGGAGCACCGCCGCGTATCTGGCGGTGGGCCGGGCTGCGGCAGCGGGCGACCGGGCGGCGGCAGCGGCCGTACGCGAGGTGGCCCAGGCGGTCGGGCGGGGCGCGCTGGGGCTGATCGATCTGCTGGACATCGATCTGATCGTCCTCGGCGGGCCGTTCTTCACGGACGACGTCGCGGACTTCTATCTGGCCGAGATCGCCCGTACGGTCAACGAGTTCCCGACCGCCCGGCGGCTGCGCCGGGTCGAGGTGGAGCCGTCCGTGCTGAGCGCGGGGGCCGCCGCCGTCGGGGCCGCTTCCACGATCTTCCACGCGACGTTCACGCCGAGGCTGCGGGGCCGGGAGACACGGGCGCGGCATCTGCCCACCGGCTGATCCGCCCCCGGCCCGCCGTGCGGAACCCGGGCCGACGAACGCGCGGGCCGCCGGGAGATCCCGTACGGCCCGCGCGTCCTTCATGGCGGAACGAGTCACCTCGGCGGCGTCGGCCGCGTCGCGGTCAGCCCGATCTGCTTCTTCAGCATCCGCCCACCGTCACCGGTGAGCCGCAGGTAGTAGTCCGACGAGCAGGCCGTGCCGTCCTCGTCGAGCGCCCAGATGCCGGAGCCGGACGGCACCTGGGAGCCGTTCTCCGCGGTCTTGGCGATCTGGTTGCCCTCGTTGTACTCGTCGAACATGGAGATGTAGATCCCCGCGACGTTGAGCCGGCACATGTTGTAGAACTGCCGCCACATGAAGTCGCCGTGCGCGCGATGCCTGGACTGGAGGTCTCCCGGCATCACACAGGGCTGGTAGTCGATCCCGCTGGCGTCACAGTCCGCCTTGTCGGGGGTGTTGACGTCCCGGTAGAACTGGTCGGCCTGGGCGACGTTGCCCATCCGCCCGACCATCCACGGCGAGATCATGTTGAACGCGTGGTAGACGCCGGAGAAGCCGGGCCTGGAGTCGCTGTTGCCGTTGCGCCAGTGGGTGGGCACCCCGCCGATGACGTAACAGCCCTGGCCCTTGAACCAGTTGATGACGTCCAGGCACTCCGGGGGCGCGAACGGGCGCTTGTCGTCGGCGAAGCCGAAGCCCCAGATGCAGACGACCGGCTTGCCGTTCTGCCTGGCGTACATGCTCGAAGACGTGTACGCCTTCATCTTGTTCGTCCAGTCCGCCTTGATCTCGGACTGCATGGCGCGCCAGTCGGTGACGTCGTACATGATGTAGAACTTCCGGCCGTTGGCCTCGGCCGACCGGCGCACCTTGACCGCCATCGCGTCCCGCATCGGGCCCTCGCCGCCCACGGGGTTGAAGCGCTGGAGCGCGGCGGTGTCGCAGTTGTTCTCGCGCATCCACCGGAAGTGGGTGTCGACGGTCTGCTGGTCGTGCGAGGAGAACAGCGAGGCCGGCTGGCCATTGTTCAGATTCGGATACGCGGTGGGGAATGAACGCGTGTACTCGCGCATATCCGGCCACGACTTGATGGTGTTATTGGTGAGTGACGGCGGCTGGCCGGAGTCCTGGCTCCAGTGCCACCACCGGTCGATCGGGGAGCCGTCGCCCTTGGCGGCGAACCAGCCCTGATACCCGACGCTGATCTTGCCGACCACATCGCCGGGGGGACTCGCGGCCGGTGCCACCCCAGCCCTCGCTCGCGGGGCGGGGGCGGCGCCCGCCTGCTGGCTGCCGAGGACACCACCGGCGGCTGCTGTGCCGGCCAGCGCCGACGCGATCACGGCACGTCTTGAAATACTCACGGAGTATTTCCTCCCACTAGAAATCTGCCTGAAATACGCGGATCCACGGGGGTGGGGGGAATTTCAGGCGGCGGCAGCCCGCCCGCCTCCGTGGCGCACCATCGAAAAGTAACCGCCTCCGGACGGGCACCACAAGGCCCGCGCAGCAGCTTTGTCCAGACCAATCCGGAGAATGTGTCAGCCTATTTTCTTTACGTTTTCCGTTTCCAGCGGAATGCGAAAAGCACGCGGTTTCCACACCCCGTGATCGGGGGCCGCGTCCCCCCGGTGTGCTCCCCCCGTGTCTCCCTGCGCTCGTATGCGCCTCGAACGGCAGGGGCATTTCACCGTTGACACCGTTTGTGTGGACATCGTTGGAGCATGGCGAGGCGGAGGTGTGCGGTGCACGGACCGGCGACTGCCGGCTGGCTGGTCGTGGCGCTCTGCGCGGCGGCCGGGACCTACTGTCTGCTGCGGCTGCGCGGCGCCCCGGGCACGGGACGCGGCACGGCCGGCGGCGAGGCCCTGATGGGATTCGGGATGGCGGCGATGGCCGTGCCCGCCGCGGTGGTCACACCGCCGCGCTGGGTCTGGCTGTTGTACGCGGCGGTGTTCGGGGTCGCGGCGCTGCGCACCCTGGGCCCGGCCCGCAGGTCGTCGCACCATCTGCACCATCTCGTGGGCATGCTCGCCATGGTCTACATGTCGGTGGCGATGGCCCTGCTCCCGGGCGCCGCGCACGGCGCACACGGCACGGGGGACGCGGGCGGGACACCGCTGGCCACGGGTGTGCTGCTGATCTACTACGCGGGGTTCGTGCTCTGGACGGGCGCGCGGCTGCTCCCGTTGCAGACCGTGACGGCGCCGGAGGACGAAGGGGGCCCAGGACTCACGGGCACGGCGATCGTGGGCACGGGCATCCCCGCCGCGGGGGCAGCGGGTGCGGCGGGGACGGTGACGGAGGTGGCGCCGGTGGTGGCGCCGGACGTCGACGCCGGGGAGCCCCGGCCCGAGATGGCCCTGGCCTGCCGGCTTTCGATGGGCATCGCGATGCTGGCGATGCTGCTCACGCTCTGACGCACCGCATATAGGGACATATCCCGACCTACCGGAAACATCCGGCACGTCCGACGACCGTGTCCTGCGTCACTTGGCGCCCGCGGCCCACCCTCCGCACGGCCCGGCCCTCATAAACTGACGACCATGATGGTCTCCCTCGTGCTGCTGACGCTCGCCGCGCTGGCCGCCGTGGCCGCCCCGCGGCTGCTGGCCCGCGCCGAATGGCCCGAGCGCGAGCCCGTGGTGGCGCTCTGGGTGTGGCAGTGCGTGGTGGCCGCCGTACTGCTGTGCTTCGCCCTCGCCATGACGTTCAGCGCGGCGGCGGCCTGGGTGGCCGTCCGAGGACATGTCTTCGCCCCCGCACCGAGCGGGGTCGTCGAGGCGTACGCGCTCGGCGCGCACCGCCCGTGGTCGGCGGTGCTGGCCGTGATCCTGGCGGCCGGCGGTGTGTGGACGGGCGCGATGCTCACCCGTGAGATCCATCGGGCGCACACCCGCCGCAAGCAGCGCCGCCGTGAACTGCTCGTCCGTTCCCCGCTGTTGCCCGGCGAGGAGTCCGGCGGCGGCCCGCTGGTCGTCCTGGAGGGCGAGCGTCCGGGCGCCTGGTGGCTGCCGGGGGCCGCACCGCAACTCGTCATCACCACGGCCGCCCTGCGGCGGCTCAAGGGCCGCCAGCTCGATGCCGTACTGGCCCATGAGCAGGGCCACGCCCGCGCACGGCACGACTGGCTGCTGCACTGCTCGTCGGCGCTGGCCAACGGTTTCCCGCAGGTGCCGGTCTTCGCCGCGTTCCAGGGCGAGATGCACCGCCTGGTCGAGCTGGCCGCCGACGATGTCGCCTCGCGCCGCTTCGGCCGGCTGACGATCGCGCTCGCCCTGGTCGAACTGAACGAGGACCGGGGGGTGTTCGGGCCCTGCCCGACCCCCGACGGAGAGCTGCCGCGCCGGGTCGACCGGCTGCTGACGCCGCTCCCCCGGCTCACGGCCGGCCGCCGGCTGCGGCTGACGGCCGCGGCGGCGCTGGTGCCTGCCGTGCCGCTGGTGGTGGCCTTCATCCCGGCGCTACGTACGCTGGGTTAACTTTGCGGGGCTCTTCGACAGTTGTGGGCCCTTCGACGTTAAGGATCAGCGCATGCAATCCCCCGCGGTCCCCCCGCCGTCACCGCCGGCCACACCGTCGCCGTCGACGCCACCGGGAGCCGTGACACCGGCCCGCGTCGGTGTCGCGCTGGGTGTGGCCTCCCTGGTGCTGCTGGCGCTCGTCGCCGCCAAGTGGGGTCCGCTGCTCTCCTTGGACCGGAGCATCGCCGTCGATCTGCACCGGCAGGCGGTCGCCGACACGGGTCTCACCCACGCGAACCGGATTCTCACCGACTGGGTGTGGGATCCCTGGACGATGCGTCTGCTGACGGCGGTCGCCTTCTTCGTCCTCTGGTTCCGCCGCTCACGCCTCCTCGCCTGCTGGGTCGCCCTGACGAGCCTGGTGGGCGCCCTGATCTCGCAGGGTGTGAAGTCCGCCGTCGGGCGCCAGCGCCCCAGCTGGCCGGACCCGGTCGACTCGGCGCACTACGCGGCCTTCCCCTCGGGCCACGCGATGACCGCGACCGTCACCATCGGCATGCTCCTGTGGGTGCTGCGACGGTACGGGGTGAGCGGTGTGCTGTGGCGGGTCCTGCTGGTGGTGGGGATCGTCTCGGTGATCGGCGTCGGGTTCACCCGCCTCTGGCTGGGGGTGCACTGGAGTTCGGACGTGCTGGCCGGCTGGCTGTTCGGAACGTGTCTTGTGGCCCTGTCGATCGCCACGTACGAAGGACGGGCCTTGTCCCGGTGGCGGTGACCCGGCAAGGATCGGGGCCATGAAGATCAAGGGTGTGCTTTTCGACTTCTCAGGGACTCTGTTCCGTATCGAATCGGCCGGTTCCTGGCTCCGGGCCGTCCTCGACGAGTTGAGTGTGCCGGTGCCGCCCGAGGAGGTCCGGCGGTACGCGGTCCAATTGGCCGTCGCGGGCGCCCTGCCCGGCGGCCCGACGCCGCAGCAGCTCCCGCCGGACCTGGCCGGGCTGTGGGCCACGCGGGACGAGAGCGCGGAGCGGCACAGGGCCGCGTACACCGGCCTCGCCCGGCAGGTCGCGCTCCCCGATCCCCGGCTGTACGACGCGCTCTACGAACGTCATCGCACGCCGGACGCCTGGCGGCCGTACGCCGACACGGCCGAGGTGCTCGGCACTCTGAAGCGCGAGGGCATCGGTGTCGGAGTGATCAGCAACATCGGCTGGGATCTGCGTCCGGTCTTCCGCGCGCACGGCCTGGACGACTTCGTGGACGCCTATGTGCTGTCGTACGAGCACGGCATCCAGAAACCGGATCCACGGCTCTTCCGCGCGGCCTGCGAGGCCGTCGGACAGGATCCGCTCGATGTGCTGATGGTCGGCGACGACCGGACGGCGGACGGCGGCGCGGCCGAACTGGGCTGCGCCGTCCACTTCGTGGACCATCTGCCGGTGGAGGAACGCCCGGCGGGGCTGCGCCCGGTCCTCGCCCTCACCCGCTGAGGGAGCCCCCGCCCGGTCCTCGCGGCTGTGTCCCCCGGCGGATGCTTGCCTCCGGCGGACGTTGACCTCAAGCGAAGTTGACGTTGTTGGCTCGTGGTCGACGCGACAGCGGCCACGGACCAAGGACGGCGGACATGACTGACATCGGCATCTATCTCGGGACCGACGAGATCACGGAGAGCTCGCGCGACGCCGAGCGCCTGGGCTTCGAATCGGTCTGGTTCTGGGACCATCTCGCGGGGCGGTACGCGACACTCGCCCCGGAGGTGGTGCTGGCGACGGCGGCTGCCGTCACGGAGCGGGTGCGCGTCGGGTACGGCGTACTGCTCGCCGCCGTACGCCCGCTCCCGCTGCTCGCGAAGGAGCTGGCCTCGCTCCAGTACGTGTCGCGGGGGCGGCTGCTGGTGGGTGTCGGGGACGGCCGGGGCTCGTGGGAGCGCTGGCACGGCGGGCTGCGTGACGCGCCCGCGTGGGACGCGCTGGGCGTACGGCGCGAGGACGCCGAGGCCCGTACGGAGGAGGCGCTGCGGCTGCTGCCGCGGCTGGTCGGGGGTGAGCCGACCCGGGTCACCCCCGAGGGTGCCGGGATCACGCTCGCACCCGCCACGTCCCCGCCGCCGCTGCTGGTCGCCGGTGGTTCGGACGAAGCGGTGCTGCGACGGGCGGTCGCGTTCGGCGCGGGATGGTTCCCCGCGGTCGTCTCACCGGCCCAGATCGCCGACGGGGTACAGCGGTTGCGGCGGTACGCCGACGAGGCGGGCCGTCCGGTCCCGCCTGTCACCGTGGCCGTACCGATCCAACTCGACGTCCCCGCCGCGAAGGTGGCCGCCGCCCGGGAAGCCCTGGTCCGGATGGTCGTCGAGGGCTACGAGGTCGATCCGGCCCACGCCGCGGATGTCGGGATCGTGGGCACGCCCGAGGAGGCCGCGGAGCGGCTGGCCGCGTACGTCGAGGCCGGCGTCGACCGGATCGTGCTGAGCGGCGGTTCGGCGGCGGACTGGCGTACGGGCCATGAGCTGCTGGCGCGGACGGCCACGCTGCTGAACGGCTGAGCTGTCGGGAGCCGGTATGCCGATGCCGGGGCGAGGGGTGTCTTGTCGATCAGGCCGGATCGTGAGCGCGCGCCGCGCAGCGGCTGATGTCACGTTGGTGCGTGCGATCGCAAGGCGGAGGAGGGAGACAACGCGAAGCGTTGGCGACCGACGACAACGGAGGGGGGCACCTCCCGTGCCCCCCTCGGGCTACGGGGGAGAGTGCGCGTGCCAGGGACCGCGAGCCCGGAAAGATCGACAAGACACCCCCCAGGGCGGGTCCGGGAAGTAGCGTCGTCCGCCCGCGGGGCGGGGCCCGCGGCGGCTGGTGCGGTGCGTCGCAAGGCGGAGGATCGGCCTCGTACCGGGCGTACTCGGCCGACTCCGACACCGGGGGCACCTCCCGTGGCCCCCTGGGGCCCACGGGGGGGAGGTGCCGTGCCAGGCGTCGCGGGCCAGACGCGACTTTGCGGACACGCCCCAGGGCCCCGACCGTGGTGCGGATGGCCGAAGTTGGTCACTTGACCGGGCCATGCCACGCCGCCACGATGTGCGCGAACAACCAGGTCCTGTCCGGTGAACAGGATCTGGCCGCCCACTCACCCTGGCGCGGCTGAACCCCCCACACCGCTCCCCATCCAGGAGACAACATGCGACTTCGCATACGCGAGAACAGATCGAAGGCAGCCGCCCTCGCAGTCATGCTGGCGCTCGCCGTGGCCGTCCCGTTCACGGCGGAGGCCGCGCCCCCGTCCCCGCCACCCACCTCGAAGGCCGCGCCCGCGCCCGGCACCGCCGAGGAGCGGATCCGGCAGTACGAGATCCCCGGCGCGACCGACGCCGGTGCCCGTACCGCCCTCGCCGCCACCGGGGTTTCGGTGGACGAGGCGGACGCGGGCTCGACCGTCGTCAGCGCCACCGACTCCCAGGCGAAGCGGCTGCGCGCGCTCGGCCATCAGCTCGACGTGCTGCCCGGCCCACCGGCGAGGACGAACGGCAAGGCCGTCGAACCGTTCGACTTCCCCTCGGCCGACTCGCGCTATCACAACTACGCCGAGATGAACGCCGAGATCAACCAGCGGATCGCCGCCCACCCGAACCTGATCAGCAAGCGTGTCATCGGCAAGAGCTACGAGGGCCGGGACATCATCGCGGTCAAGATCAGCGACAACGTGGCGACGGACGAGGCCGAACCCGAAGTGCTTTTCACGCACCACCAGCACGCCCGGGAGCACCTGACCGTCGAGATGGCGCTGTATCTGATCCGTGAACTGGGTGACGACTACGGCACCGACTCACGGGTCACCAACGCCGTGAACAGCCGCGAGATCTGGATCGTCCCCGACGTCAACCCGGACGGCGGCGAGTACGACATCGCCACCGGCTCCTACCGCAGCTGGCGGCTGAACCGGCAGCCCAACTCCGGCTCTTCGAGGGTCGGTACGGACCTCAACCGCAACTGGGCCTTCCAGTGGGGCTGCTGCGGCGGCTCCTCCACCACCCCCGGCTCGGAGACGTACCGCGGCCCGCGCGCCGAGTCCGCGCCCGAGGTCAAGGTGGTCGCGGACTTCGCGCGCAGCCGGGTCGTCGGCGGCAAGCAGCAGCTCAAGGCGGCCATCGACTTCCACACGTACAGCGAGCTGGTGCTGTGGCCGTACGGCTACACGAACGCCGACACCGCTCCCGGCATGACGCTGGACGACCGGAACGCCTTCGCCGCCGTCGGCGGGAAGATGGCCGCGAGCAACGGCTACACCGCGGAGCAGGCGAGCGACCTCTACATCACGGACGGTTCGATCGACGACTGGCTGTGGGGCAACCAGAAGGTCTTCGCGTACACCTTCGAGATGTACCCCGGCAGCGCCGGCGGCGGGGGCTTCTACCCGCCCGACGAGGTCATCGAGCGCGAGACGAACCGCAACCGCGACGCGGTCCTCCAACTGCTGGAGAACGCCGACTGCATGTACCGGTCCATCGGCAAGGAGTCGCAGTACTGCGCGGCCTGAGCCGACGATCGCGTGACGAGTGACAGACGGCCGCGGCCCTCGGGTGGGTCGCGGCCGTCGCCGCGCGTGCGGGTGGGTCGCGGACGTCGTCGCCGCGCGTACGGGTCTCAGCCGAACCGGTCGTGATCCGCGAGGACTTCGGCGACCACCCGCCGGTTGACGGCTGCCAGCTCCTCGTCCCTGTCGATGTTCTCGGACAGGACCAGCAGCGACTTCCACAGCGCCCAGCCGCGGGCGCGCGCCCAGGCGCCGTCGTCCTGACCGACGGCCCGCCGGAACGCCGCCCGGCTGTCGCCCGCGAACATCCCCCACGCGATCACCAGATCACAGGCGGGGTCGCCGACCCCCGACGTCCCGAAGTCGATGACGGCGCTGAGCTTCCCGTCCGCGACCAGCAGATTGCCGGAGGCGATGTCGCCGTGGAACCACACCGGCTCCCCTCGCCACTCGGCGGCGAGCGCGGCTTCCCACACGTCGGCGGCCCGGTCGGTGTCCACCCGGCCCTTCAGGGCGGCCAGACAGCGGCGCGTCTCCTCGTCGTAATGAGCGGGCGGCGCCCCACGGTAGAAGCTGTGCTCGCCCGCGGCCGGCCCGTCGGTGGGGTCGCAGCGCTGGAGGGCCAGCAGGAACTCGGCCACGTCGACGGCGAATTGGGTCATGTCCCCGATGCGTTCGGGCCGCGCCGTCCCGCCGTGCAGCCAGCCTCGCACCGACCACGGAAAGGCGTATCCCTCCCCGGGGACCCCCTCACCGAGGACGGCCGGTACGGCGACGGGCAGCGCGGGCGCCAGCCGGGGCAGCCACCGGTTCTCCTTGGCGACGGCGGGCACATAGCCGGCGGCGGTGGGCAGCCGGACCGTCATGCTGTCGCCGAGCCGGTAGGTCCTGTTGTCCCATCCGTCGACCTCCACGGGCGTGACGGACAGCCCGCTCCACCGGGGGAACTGCGCGGCGATCAACCGCTTCACCAACGCGGCGTCGATACCGGCGCGGCCGTCGGGAGGAGTGCCGTCGGGAGGAGTGCCGTCGGAGGGGGTCGCGAGCGTGGGGACCATCCGACGATCATCGGCCTTGGCGACTCGGCCGGGCAACGCGTTTTCCCTGCGGGTCGCACCGACGCGGTCACTCCTCGGCTGCGGCGGCCTCAAGCCGCTCGGTCGGTCCGGCGAAGGCCAGATACAGCGAACGAGAACCGAGAAGCCAACGGCCCTCGACCTTCAGGAACGTGTCCTCGTAGTGGCCGACCTGCGTAGGCGCCCGCGGAGGCACGAAGCCACCGGTATGTCCGTCGACGCGGTACGTCGTGAAGTAACTCGTCGCGGTGGCCGTTGTCCCGGATGTGACGGTGACCAGGATGTTCGCGCATATCCGGCGGGAGAGCCGGTCGGCCGGCCGACCGGCGAAATACGACCGAAGCGCGTCACGGCCCTGCACCCGCCGGTCGCCTTCCGCCCACTCCCAGAACCCGGTGTCGGTGAACAGCTCGGCCACATCGCCCGGGTCGCCGAGGTCGAGCTTGTGCACGAACTCGACGATGAGACGTTCGCACGCCCGCTCGGCGAACAGCCGGTCTGCGGGGTCCAGTTCTTGGGGAGCCAGTCCTTCGGGAGCCATCCCCATGTCGTATCAGGACGATCAAGGCAGGGCGACCGCTTTTGACCCCGTTGGGCGCTCCGGACCGCGCACCTGACCGCGCTGGTCGTCCTGTACCGCGCTGGATACCGCTGATCGACGACCGTGCGGTTCGCCCATGGTCGCCGTCGTCCCCACTGCCATCGGCTCGACGGCTCTGACGCTGATCCGGGCCGACGTCCCCCGGTGGTGGACGTATCAGCCGCTGGTCCTCCGGGGACCGCTGACCGCAGCTGTCGCCCTCCCCCACCACCGTCGCCATCGCGCCGCGCGGCGCCGGGCTTCGACCGCTTCCGGGCCGAAGTTGGCAGACCGGCCGCGGGCCAGCGGATACGGTGCATAGGTGCAGATCAACGGGGAGGCGCAGGACGAGCCGGGGACCGCGCTGCTACTGGTGGCCGCCCCCGCGGGCAAGGGCAGACTCATCGACGCGGGCAGCGTGTTACCCGTGCTCGCCGCCGTGCCGCCGACCGCGCTCGCGGGCACCGCGACCGCCACGCTCATCGAACTGGCCGATCCTCTCGACCCGCAGGCCGTCCTCACCCGGATCCGGGGCGCCGCCGCCGCCGACGGCCCGCTCACCGTGGTGCTCGTCGGCCAGCTTCAGCTCGACCGCCGACAGCACGCCGTGCACCTGGCGCTCGCCCGCACCACGCCCTCGACCCTCCGGTACACCGCTCTCCCGTGGGCCTGGCTCGTCAACGAACTCCAGCAGCGCCGGCCGGACGCCACCACCCTCTACGTGGACCTGGTCGCCGACGCCGAGGTCTGGCAGCTGCTCGGCAGGGAACCGCTCGAACTTCCCAACGGCGCGCGTACGTACGGCGTCATCGGCCCGCCGCCCGGCCGGCGGCGGACCACCCACCCCGCGTACACCCACGCCCTGGCCCAGATCCTGCGCACCGGCCGGCGCTCCGCACCTGATCACCTGCACCACGAGGCGCTCCAACGCGCGGGCACCGTCGGGGACGCGCTGATCCTCGGCCCCGAGCTGCCCCCGGCCGCCGTGAGCACGCAGCTCCCGGCCACGCGTCCGACGCCCCCCGCCCAGGCGCCCCACCCGGCGCCGCAGGACCCGGCGCCTTCCTCGCCCCAGGATCCCCAGGGTCAGCCACCCGCCGCTCCGGCCGCGCCCGTACAGCCCCCTCCACCGCAGCGGCGGGCACAGCGCGACATCCCACCGGTCCATGTGCCCGACGTCGCCGCGCTGCCGGTCGAGGACGACCCGCACGAGCGGATCGCCGCGCTGTCCCAGGCCGGCCGCCACCGGGAGGCCGTCGCGCTGGCGCTCGCGGCCGAACAGCGCGCCGTGCAGAGCTTCGGCGCCGACACGTTCGCCGCCGTCCACTGGGTCGAGGTCCGCGCCCACCTCGCCTCGGTCGCCAACGACCCTGACCAGTCCTGTGCGTTGTGGCTCCATACGGCCCAGATCCGCCTCGACACGCTGCACCAGGCGCCCGACACCCACGATGTCGAGACCGCCGTCGACCGGGCCCACCACCAGTGGGACAGGATCCGCGACGCCGCCCACGCCCGCCGCCTGGCCCCGCAGCTCGTCGCCCAGCGCCGCCGGGTTCCCGGACGTCAACGCGCCGCCCTGGACGCCATTCAGAAGAAGCTGGAGCGGCTGAACAGCCTGCCCCCGAACTGAACCGGCCCCGGGGACGGACGCGTTGACCGCCGCCCCACGACGCGAGGCTCTTCTCCGCTCAGGGCGGGCTCCGCTCGCGCGCCGATCGGTGCCGCCGCCTTGGTCACTGCGGCCTCCGCACCCGCTTGCCGGCAGTGAGCCGTGAACCGGAGACCGCCTTGCGCCACCTCACCACCCACCCCCTGCCGGCCACCGGCCTGCGCTGGGTCGCCGACACCAGCTGGCATCTGCGCGGCGCGTGCCACGTCATGGACCCGGAGGAGGCGGACGAGTTGTTCTTCCCGCTCCCGCGTGACGTCTGCGCCATCGTCGAGGCCAAGTCGTTGTGCGCCCGGTGCGCGGTGCGGCTTGCGGCCGCGTGCGCGGAACGTGGCCGGGTCACGGCAGGCGCAGCGCTCGCAGGATGCTGTCGTGGGTGTGGCGGGTGCCGGCCGGGGCCGGGTTGGTGCGCGGGCGGGTTTCGTCGACCAGCACGCTCCAGGTGGGGCTGAGCAGTGGGGTGATGTCGTCGGGCTGGTAGTAGTCGTCGGGGTCGAAGTCTTCGGTCGGGGTGAGGTCGGCGCGGTCGTGGGTGGTGAAGAGCAGGGTGCCGCCCGGGGCGACTGCGTCGAGCAGGTGGTGGAGCGTTGTGTGGCCGGCCCGGTGGCGCAGCGGGAAGTACTGAAGGGACACCAGGTCGAAGGCGCCTGCCGGCGGCGGAGTCGTGTTCAGGTCTGCCTGTGTCCAGGTGATGCGTTCCTGGGCGTCGGCGGCTGAGCCGGCGGCGCGTTGTAGGGCGGTGGCGGAGATGTCGATCGCGGTGACCTGCCAGCCGCGGCGGGCGAGCCAGAGTGCGTCGGCGCCTTCACCGCATCCGACGTCGAGGGCGCGTCCCGGGGGCAGTTCGGCTACTTCGGAGACGAGTACGGGGTTGGGGTTGCCGCTGGAGACCTGGTCGCTGCTGCGGTACATGTCGTCCCAGTGCTGGGCGTCCATGGCGTGGGTTCCTGTCCGTGCGGGGTCGTGGTCGACGGTCGGGTGCTTCACACCACTGGCGTGCCGGTGGTCTCGGCGCCCGGCGTTTCGGTGTGTCGTCCGGGCCGGATGAGCAGGCCGCAGGTGAGTGCGCCCAGGATCAGGACGGCCACGGTCGCCCAGAAGGCGACGGTGTTGCCGTGCACGGTGGCGTGCGTGGCGGCGTCGGAGATATGGGGATGGGTGGCGAGGTAGCGGGTGGTGGCGCTGACGGCGATGGTGTTGAGGAGGGCGGTGCCGATGGCGGCTCCGATCTGCTGTCCGGCGTTGACCAGGGCGGAGGCGGCTCCGGCGTCGGCGGGGTCGACTCGGTCGGTGGCGAGATTCATGGCCGGCCCGAAGATCAGGCCGAAGCCGGCACCGGTGATGAGCAGGCCGGGAAGGATGCCCGCGGCGTAGGTGCTGTGCACGTCCAGCAGCGTGAACAGGGCGGTACCCGCGGCGGTGAGCAGGAAGCCGCCGACGACCAGCGGGCGCGGGCCGGTGCGGGGCAGCAGGACGGCGCCGGTCGCGATGGCCATCACCACCATGGCGATGACCATGGGCAGGAACGCCGCCCCGGTCATCATCGCGGTGAACCCGAGGACCTGCTGCAGGTGGTAGGCGAGGAAGAGGAAGGCACCGAACATGCCGACGCCGGCGATTGCGACCATCAGGTAAGCGCCGGCGCGGTTACGGTCGCGGACGACTCGCATCGGCAGCAGGGGTTGGGAGACGCGGGTCTGGATGACCACGAACAGGCCCAGCAGCAGGACACCGGTGCCGAGGCTGCCCAGGGTCACCGCGCTGGTCCATCCGTCGCGTTCGGCCGCCGAGCAGCCGTAGACCAGGGCCAGGACGCCGAGCAGCGATGTGATCATGCCGGGCAGGTCCATGCGGGGGCGAGGCGAGACCGCCTCCTGGGCGGGCACCACGGCGACGGCGGTCGCGAGCACCACGAGGCCGACGGCTACGTTGACCAGCAGGCACCAGCGCCAGTTGAGGTATTCGGTGAGAGCTCCGCCGAGCAGCAGTCCGATGGCGCTGCCGCTGCTGGAGACGGCGCCGAAGACTCCGAACGCCTTGCCGCGCACCTTCGCTTCGGTGAATGTAGTGGCCATCAACGAGAGCGTCGCCGGGGCCAGTAGGGCGCCGAAGAGTCCCTGAAGGGCGCGTGCGACCACGAGCGTACCGAAGCCGTCCGCGAGGCCGCCCAGGACGGAGGCGAGGGTGAAGCCGGCCGTGGCGAGCAGGAGCGTGCGCTTGCGGCCGAGCATGTCGCTCAGTCGGCCTCCGGCCAGCAGGGTGCCGCCGAAGACGAGGGCGTAGGCGGTGACCACCCATTGCCGGTCTGTGCTGCTGAAGCCCAGGTCGGCCTGGACGGTGGGCAGGGCGACGTTCATGACGGTGGAGTCGAGCACCAGGAGCAGCTGAGTCAGGCTCAGCACGGTGAGGATCCACCAGGGTCTCGACGGGCCTGAAAGCGCTGGGCGGGTCCGGGGCGCGGGGTCGGCGGAGACGGAAGGGTCGCTCATGTCAGTCCTACCCGGGAAGTTGGCTGTTGTACGGGGATGGCTCGCGGATCACAGGCCGTGGCGCCGGTCGCCCAGGACCTGTTCGCAGACGCGAGCCTCGGAGGCGGGCGAGAAGGGGTCGCGATGGGCCTGGACGGCACGGCGGGTGTCCTCGGCGATGAGGTCGGCGTTGATGGCTCCGGCGGCCAGGGAGCCGGAGGCCGCCGAACCCAGGACGTTGGCGTGCGGGTCGGCGAGATTGCCCGCGACCCATACGCCGGACACCGCAGTTCGCCCAGTGGCATCGGCGGCGATGTGCGCGCCGAGCCCGCTCGGGTGCGCCACGGGCTCCAGTTCGAGCCCGGCCAGGTAGTCAGCGCGCGGCGCCGGCTGCGGAGCGACGGCCACCGCCCGCAACGGCACCAGCTCGCCCGAGTGCAGACGGACCCCGCTCAGCTGGTCGTCGACGGCCTCAAGGCCGGCCACCTCGCCCTCGATCACGGTGATGCCGCGCGCGGCCAGCTGCTCCGCCTCCTGCGCATCGGGGCGGGGCGCGGTGTGCAGCAGCAGGGTCAGCCGGTCGGTCCACTGCCTGAACAGCAGCGCCTGCCGCACCCCCAGCGGGCTGGTCGCCAGGACCCCGATCGGCTGGTCGCGGATCTCCCAGCCGTGGCAGTACGGGCAGTGCACCACATCGCGCCCCCACCGCGAGGCCAGTCCCGGCACGTCGGGCAGCCCGTCCACGACGCCCGCCGTGGCCAGCACCCTGCGTGCCCGCACCGCAAGGCCGCCGTCGATGTCGATGTCGACCGAGAACTCGGCGCCCTCGCGCCGCACGCTCGTCACCCGGCCCGTCCGCACGGTGTTGCCGTAGCTCTCCACCTCGCGCCGCCCCGCCTGCAGCAGGTCACCGGGGGCCATGCCGTCGCGGGACAGGAAGCCGTACACGTGCTGGGCGGGCGCGTTGCGGGGACGGCCCTCGTCGATCACCAGGACCGACCTTCGGGCCCGCCCGAGCATGAGCGCCGCGCTCAGCCCGGCCGGGCCTGCGCCGACCACCACGCCGTCGTACCGGATGCTGCCGTTGAGCTGCGTGTTTGGGGTCATCGCGACCACCTCCGACCGTCACGGTGCACCCGCCTCACCAATCGGGCAAAGCTCTTTGCGGAAAGTGAAAACCACGTGCAGGGTGAGAGACGTGAACGACGACTTCGAGGCGGTACTGGCCGCCGTCGGCCCCCGGCTGCGCGAGCTGCGCCGCCGCCGCGGCGCCACCCTGACTGCCCTGTCGGAGACCACCGGCATCCCCATCAGCATCCTGTCCCGGCTCGAATCCGGGCAGCGCAAACCCGGCCTGGAACTCCTGCTGCCGCTCGCCCGCGCCTACCGGATGCCGGTCGAGGAACTGATCGGCGCCCCCACCGACCTGGACCCCCGGGTCTACCCCCAGCCCTTCACCCGCAACGGCATGACCGTCGTCCCGCTCTCGCGCACTCCCGGCGGGCTGCAGGCGTACAAACACATCCTCCCCGCCGGCCTGACCGACGGCCGCGAACCCGACCCCCGCTCCCACGAGGGCTACCACTGGCTCTACGTCCTACGCGGACATCTACGCGTCGTCCTCGGCGACAAGGACTTCATCCTCACCGACGGGGAGGTCGCCGAATTCGACACCCACCTCCCGCACTGGTTCGGCAACGCCGACGAACATCCCGTGGAGTTCCTCAGCATCCTCGGTCCACAAGGCGAACGCGTCCACATCAAAGCCAGCTACCGCCCCGACGAAACCCGTCCCAGCTGAGAGGCCCACCAGAACGAACAACGGAGCGCAGGACCCCCTCTTCGCCAACATCTCGCGTGCTCGTGTCAACAACGATCGTGACCAACACACCTAAGCCGCATCAAGAGCCGAAAAGTACCCACGCCGTCGGCCGAGACATAGCCCGGTCGTCACGGCCTCCGCCGCGGGGCGACGTACCGCCCACGGGCCGCATGCCACAGCGGCAGCGGCGGTTCGCACGGTCATGACGCAGCGATCACGCATCTCGTTGTTGCGCGTCGGCGAACCGGTCGCTCAACTGCTCCAGGCGTGCTTCTTCGAGGTCGAGAGCGTCCTGGGCGTCTGTGAGTGTGCGCGAACTGTACGTCCCCCGGGTGCGGGCGGCGAGCAAGGCGTCGCGTTCTGCGGCGATGACCGCAAGGCGCAGTCGGAGGTAGTCGGTGCGGGCCGCCACCAGAGTGGCGTGGTCCGGCTCGGTTTCCTGAGGACGAGGGCGCTTCCGCGGCCGGATAAGACTGTCCGCGCGTACCTGGTCGATGACTTCGGGCGCAGCCGTTCCGGTGTTGGCCATGTCGTCCAAGGACAGTGTCGCCGCCTGCGACATCTCGGTGATCAGCTGCCCGTACTCCGTACGCAGCCTCTTCGGGTCGTCGCCGGGAATGCGTACGGTGCGTATCACGGCAGGCAGCGAGAGGCCCTGCAGAAGCAGCGTCGTCACGGCCACGACGAACGCGATCAGGATCAACTGCGGCCGGTGCGGGGTGTCGTCGGGCAGTGTCTGGGCCGCGGCCACGGTGATCGCGCCGCGCATGCCCGACCAGGCCAGCACTACCCCGCCCTGCCAGCCGAGCGTCTCGTTGAGCCGGAATTCGATGTCGGCGCTCGTGCGGGAGACCCGCCGCTCGATCCGAGCCTTCCTGCTCGGAGTGAAGCGGTCGCCGAGATCGAACAGGGCCAGTCGTTCCTGCATGCGCTCCAGCAGAGGCTTGGCCGCGGCTGCCCGGCGCTCGTCCCGGCGCAGCATCGCCACCAGGGGTGCCACGAAGACCATGCGGGCGACAATGACCAGTCCGCTCAGCGCGAGGCCGTAGAGGAGGACTCGCCCCGCGCCGAGCCCGTCCTCGTGCCCGTGCACCTCGTCGACCAGCGTCTTCACGCCCAGCCCCATCAGAAGGAAGATCGCACTCTCCAGCAGGAAGGCGAGGGTGCGCCAGTTCATGGCCTCGCCGATCCGGTCCCGGGCCTTCAACAGCTTCGGGCTCAGATGCCCGGTCACCACTCCGGTTACGACGACCGCCAGCACGCCCGACGCGCCGAGTTCCTCGGCCGGCACGTACGCGACGAACGGCACCACGAAGGAGATCGCCGTGTTCAGCACAGTGTCGTCGAGCAGCGCCCGCACCCGCACGTTCACCAAGCCGACGACGACACCGACCACGACCGCGACCAGCACCGAGAAGGCGAACTTTCCGGCCACACCCCACAGCGACACGGCCCCGGCCGTCGCGGCAACGGCCGAGCGCAGCAGGACGAGCGCGGATGCGTCGTTGACGAGGCCCTCGCCCTCCAGCAACGTCAGCAGGCGCCTGGGCAGGCCGAGCTTGCGGCCCACCGATGTGGCGGCCACCGCGTCCGTGGGGCTGACGATCGCGCCCAGCGCGAACGCGGTCGGCCAGCCGATGTCCGGCAACAGCAGGTGGACGAGCCAGCCCGCTCCCAGCGTGGATACCACGACGAGCAGCACCGCGAGCCCGGTGATGGCCTTGATGTCGCGCCGGAAATCCTGGGCCGGCATGTTGACCGCCGAGGAGTACAGCAGCGGGGGCAGGACCCCGGCCAGCACCCACTCCGGATCGATCTCCACAGCCGGCACGCCCGGCACGAAACTCAGGGCGATACCCATCACGACCAGGCTCAGCGGGGCGGCGAGTCCCAGGCGCTGCGAGAACGCGGCAACCGCCACCATGCCGACCACGCCGACGATGGCGATCAGGGTCAATTCCATGACAGTCTCCCGGCCCCGCGCGCAGTGTTGCGCATGGGGGCATTGTGAACGTCTGTTCCGCGCGTGCTGGAGGAAGCATGTGGCGAGAGGAGGCCGGTTCGTCCGGTCGTGCGGCGTGCACCCGTCGGGTGCACGGGGCGGAACACTGTGCCTCAGAGCCGGGCAAGGCCGCCATCGACGGGAAGGTCGGAGCCGGTGGTGTAGGCCGAATCGGGGCCGGCGAGATACAGGGCGGCGCGAGCGGCTTCTTCGGTCGTGCCCAGGCGGCGCATGGGCACGGTGGCGGTGATGTGGGCATCCATGGCTTGCCGGGCCGCGGGATCGTCGTACATGTTCGATGGGGTGCGCAGAGAGCCGGGGCTGAGTGAGTTCACACGGATGCCGCGGGCCAGCAGCTGAGTGTCGGCGGCGAGGCTGCGGGCGAGACCTGTCAGCGCCGCTCTGGTCAGCACGTGCAGCGGGGCTCCGTGGCCACCGTGCCGGTGGGCGGCTGCGGTCAGGATGACGGATGCGTTGTCGTTGAGCATGTCCCTGGACATGGTCACGGTGAAGAAGGCGCTTCTGAGGTGCCCGTTGATGTACTGGTCGAAGGCGGCGTCGTCCACATCGTACGGATCGGGCGCGCGGGCGGTTCCCGCATCGACCAGCAGGACATCGATGAACCCGAAGCGGTCCTCCACCGCGTCGATCAAGCGATCGACGCCGGTGGACGTGGACAGGTCGCAGGCCACCAGATGCACAGGGCCGCCGAGCAGCTCGGCTGCGGCGTCGAGCGTGGCCTCGTCCTGCGCTGCCAGGACCAGTTGGGCACCGTGCTGGTGAAAGAGGCGGGCCGCGGCGAGTCCGATGCCGCTGCTGCCGATGGTGATGACTGTGACCTTGTTGTCGAGTTTGCGCTGCTCGTTCATCACGAGGTCCTGACGTCTCCGGGTGCGAGTCAAGGCCGGCTCGTGCGGCTGGAAGCCGGCGGAATGTGCGGCGGTCAACGAGAGCGGGCGCAGGTCACGGGAGCGTGGGTTCACCGAGTTCCGCGGTGACCTTGGTGAGCAGCGTGTGCAAAGACGCGCGCTCAGCATCGTCCAGTGGCGCGAGAATGCCTTGCTCCACCTCGGTCATGACCGGTTCGAGGCCGTCGATGAGATCTCTGGCGTGCGACGTCACGAAGACTCGCTTGCTGCGGTCGTCACCCTCTTCCATGCGACGTTCGATCAGGCCGCGTCTTTCCATGCCCTTCAACAGGGACGAGACACTGGCGGCGCTCGTGCGGCTCACTCGTGCGACGTCACGCTGGATCGAGCCGGGGTTCTGGATCAGGTAGCCGAGTACGAAGGCTTGCTCGGAACTGAGGTCGCGCTCCCGGAACCATTCCTCACCCCCCTTGCGCTGCACCCACACGATCCAGCGCATCATCTCGAAGGTGCTGTGCAACGCGCGGTTCGATACACCCTGCGCTTCATCCATAGTACCCATCCTAACAGTTAGGCACCTAACAGTCAAAATCGGTAACCTGGGCGCGTGGTGACCGGGGGCTGGTCAAGCGCGCTCAGCGGTACCCACCGGTTGCCCTCCGGTGGGTACCGCTTCTCGGGCCGTCTTTATGCCGTAGCGGTGAGGAACTGGGTCTGGATCTGCGCCGTGCTGCCGTCCAGGGGGACCTGGAAGTGGTCGACGGCGGTGACGTGGCCGGGGTCAAGAACGGTCCAGCCGGCGTTCCTCAGCAGGGCGAGCCAGGCGTCGCGGCTCAGGATGGTGCGCAGGGGGCTGGTCCCGCCGAACATGACCTGATCCGTTGTCGCGAGCACCTGCGCCGAGTCGAGGCCCTGCGGATGGGCTTCGGCGGTCAGGGCCAGCGTGCTGCCGGGGGCCGCTCGGCGGGCCAGTGACTCGGCAAGACGGTCGACGGCACTGTTCTCCAGGAACAGCACGATGTGCTCCAGCAGGAACAGGGAGCGCTCGCGGCGGTCATGCCCGGCCGCGACCAGCAGGTCAGCCGCATCGTCTGTCGCCAGATCGGCTTCGATGAGCGTGATCCTGCGGGTGTCGAGGCCGCATGCGTCCAGCCGGCGCTTCTTGTCGGCGATGACGTGAGGAAGATCGATCTCGTAGAAGTGCACGTCGGGCGAGCGGAAGCGCAGCGCCCGGTCGTCGTAGCCGGCGCCGACGTTGACGATCTGCCTGACACCGGATTCCAGGGCGCCCTCGACGAGTTGGTCGAAGTAGGGCGCGCGGGGCGCCAGGAGCTGAAGCAGCGGCTCGCTCATCTTGACGGGTTCGCCGTCCGGGCCTGCTGCCGTCATGCCTTCTGTCAACTTCCGCTGGCCGTGGTCGTCGCCCGACGGCGAGCGCGGGCGGCCGAATTCCGCTCGGCCGAGTGCTACGAACTCGCGGATCATGGTCAGAGTGGGGTTTTCCTGCTGCATGCCCTGATGGCCTTTCTCGTTACGTTCCCGATCCGTGGATCTCGGTGACCCTGTCGTGGGCGACGCCGGGCCCGCCGGTGGTCCGGGCCCTCGACCCTGGCCACCGGCGAGGTGACGCACCTTCGGTCACCGCAGTCAACGCCGGCGCCCTCAGCTGGAGGTGACGATGTGGACGGGCACCCGCACGCCCCACTCCTCGACGCCCTCGGCGAGAAGGTCCATGACCCGCTGGTGCCCCGCGTCCAGTTCGGGGTTGGTGTAATGGCGGTTCATCGACTCGTCGTCCCGGTAGAACTCGAAGGCCCACATGATGTCCGGGTCTTCGTCCGAGCGGCTGAGCGCCCAGTCGACGGGACCGTCCGGGTCGCCGTTGAAGTGCATCTCGTGGCACAGCGTGAACAGTTCGTCCCGCTTTCCAGGCCGGGCCTTGAGGCGCATGACCAATCCCGGCTGCTTCGCGTGCATGTCGATCTCCTGATCTCTGGTGTTTCGGATGGTTCGGGCAACTGCCCGTGGCTCAGCCGACGGCCAAGCCGTGACGGCGAGCCAGATGTGCCGCCATGGTGTGCGCCAGGCGATCGGTACCGGCGCCGTTGGGGTGCAGATGGTCACCCGAGTCGTACGCCTCATCGAGCCGCTGGGGGTTTTGCGCGTCCCGGAGTGCCGCGTCGAAGTCGACGCGATGTGGCGCCGCCGCACGGATCCAGTCGTTCACGACACGCCGGGTCCCCTCCCGGCTGTCGTCGTAGCCTTCCGCCCCGACGAACGGTGTGATCGTCGCGATCGCCACGCCGAGTCCCGCCTCCGCGGCCCGGTCGGACAGACCCTGGTACGCGTCGATCAGCTGCCGAGCCGAGGGTAGGTCCGCGAGGGGCGCGTCGGCGCCGGGAAGCCCCAGGTCGTTGGTCCCCAGCGCGATGACGACGTCGCTCACCCCTGTGACGGCGAGGACATCGTGCTCGAAGCGCGACACCCCGGACAGGCCGAACGAGGCGATGGGCGAGCCCGGATCGGCCCGCAGCCGATTCCCGGCGATGCCCGCGTTCAGCATGACCACATCGAGCCGCGGCACGAGCAACTCCTGGGCGCCCTCGGGCCATCCGCCGGCGGTGATCGAGTCACCCAGGCACACGGCCGTCACCGCGACCTCGGGCCCGAACACCTCCAAGCCGCAGACAAAGGGCACCGGCAGGGGAAGACGGCTGCCGTCAGGGGCCCCTACGGTGGGAACCTCGACCACAGGGAAGTCGGGCGAGCCGGCGTGGTCGCCCGGCTCCGAGACCTCCACGGGCATCCGCGAGTAGTTGCCCGTCGCGTGCACCGTCGGTGTCGGGAGGTACAGATCAACCGTCACCTCGCCGCCTCGCTCGACCGTCACCTCGAGCGGGTCGGTCCAGCGCTCCTGCCCAGCCGACACCGTGACATCTGTCCGCCCCGCGAACCGGGCGGATACCACCTGGCCTCCTACCGAGACGGAAAGCGTTCCCACGCACAGGGGCCCATCACCGAAGCGATTGCTCAGTTTCACCCGTGCGCGTCCACCGGCGACCGCCGACACCACACGCACGCGCAGCGTCTCATCCGTGCCGGCCCTGCCGAGGTCGCGAAAGTCCGCGACCGCTTGCATCCAGCCTGTCTGCCACTGACTCACGATGCCTCCTTTCCTGCGATCCGCCGGGCTCGGTGGAGAATCCCCGATCCCCAATAGTTAGAAGTCAAACATATAGATTTCTAACTATCAAGTCGGGACGCTTGTCGGTGCCGTCCAGTCGAAGGGGCGGCGCAGGGATCGTCTTGGTCGATGAACACCGGCAGCGCCCCCAAGCTGCTGCGAAAGTGCGGATTGCCCGCGATCTTGAGAGCCGTTCAAGATCCCGGCACAGGGCGCGTGTGTGTTCCTCGCTCAGTCCTGAGGTCGGCCGGAGAAGCGTGATGGCGCGGCTGCCGCCCATCCAGCCGGGCGGGAAGCGGATCCCGACGAGATAACCGCAGTGGTGTCGCTCGTACGGTCCGCCCAGGGCCGACTCGATCGCGGAGTGCCAGGCGCCGAAGACCTGTTCGGCGGTGCTGCCGGGCCGCAGCGCCGTACGCAGGACGCTCATCGCCGTACGGGAGGCGTCGGCCGCCTCCATCGCCCGTTCGACCAGAACGGGCTCGCCGCCCAGCGGCACCACCAGTCCGGTCACGGCGAAGTGGCCCTGGTGATCCAGACCGCACAAGTAGTGGATGTCCTCCGGCGCGGTGACCAGCAGGACGTCCAGACCGTGCCGCTCCATGACGCCACGGGTGACGGACAACCGCTGCTCGCACTGAGGGCCGGGATACCCGTGGGCTGACCGTATCCGCCATGCCTCCGGTCCTGTGCCGAGGGACGCCGGCGCGGTTTCGATCGCGCGGCGGGCCTTCAGCAGATCAGGCGGACACGCGGTACGGCACCCCCTTCACGCAGACGCGGCGGCCTCTTTCACACAGACGCGACCGCCGATCGGCGCTCAGCCGGCCCTCTCGTCGTCAGTGGCTGGTGACGGCGGGGCCAGCACGCTCTGCACGGCGGGCCCGACAAGGGCGATCAAGGTCTCGCGTTCCGCCTCGGTGAGCGTCGGGACACCGACGACGCCGCGTCCCACGACCAGCCCGACGAGCATCGAGGACACGATGCCCGCCCGGAGCGGCGCGTTGTCGACGGCTCGCGAGGTGACAGCGTCGGCAAGCAGCCGTTGCTGGAGAAACTCGCGCAGTTGCTCGTTCGCCCGATCGTTGGTGATGGCGCCCCGGAGCATCGCCATGAGCGGCTCGGAGCTTCGCGCGTCCTCTTCCCACACATCGAGGAAGGCTCGGACGACACGTTCACCGAGCCCGTGGTCCGCCCCCGCGAATGCCGCGCTGAATCGCTCCAGGGCATCCGCAGGAACGGACATGACGGCGGCGAACAGCTCTTCCTTCGACCGGAAGAACTGCATCACCAGCGACGCGTCGACGCCGGCGTCGGCCGCGACCCTTCGAATCGTCGTCGCGGTGAAGCCGTCGGCTGCGAACCGGGCGCGTGCCGCGGTGAGTATCGCCTGCCGGGTCGTGTTGGTCCCTGGCCGACGTCCGCGGCGCGCGGGGACGGCGGGATTCTTGTGCGCGGTCATGCTCCGAAGTTACCCCCTCCCAACGATCTCAACGCCTGTTGATTTCTGGCGATCTCAGACGTACGCTCGCGTTGTCCGCCGAGACCGTCCGGTGGACGGCGAGATGTGAGGAGCTCACCATGAGTGACGACCAGAAAGTGTTCATGCCCTCTCACCCTCTGGAGCCGGGCGACAGATACGGCATCCTGAGCACCTTCGAGCCGGGTACACGAACGCTGAAGGCGGGCTCCCGGATCGCCGCGCCGTTCAAGCCGCTGCCGGTCGACATCGTGCTCGACAAGGACGTTCCGGTCACTCTGCGCGACGGGACCACGATCCACGTGGACATCTTCCGCCCCGCGGACGCGACGACGGTTCCCGTCATCGTGGCCTGGAGCCCGTACGGCAAGGGCCAGGGAACCTCCGCCAGCGTGATCGGCATCTTCGGCATGGTCGGGCTGGACAACGGGATCGTGTCCGGGCTCGAGAAGTTCGAGGGGCCCGACCCCGCGTACTGGTGCGCACACGGCTACGCCATCTGCAATCCGGACATCCGGGGCGTGGGCCACTCCGAGGGCGACAGCGTCCTGTGGGACCGGCAGGAGGGACGCGACTGCTACGACCTCGTCGAGTGGCTGGGTGTCCAGAACTGGTGCACGGGCAAGGTCGCGATGAGCGGGACGTCCTATCTCGCGGTCGCTCAGTGGTTCACCGCGGCCGAGCAGCCTCCCCACCTGGCGGCGATCAACCCGTGGGAAGGCGTGAGCGACGTCTACCGTGACCTGGTGCTGCGCGGCGGCATGCCTGACACCGGCTTCGCCCGGCAGCTCCAGGACAACTCCTACTGGGGCAATGGCCAGAAGGAGGACATCCTTACCGAGGCCGAGCGGTACCCGCTGGTGAACGACCTGTGGGAGAACAAGATCCCGCAGTTCGACAAGATCACCGTGCCTGCCTACGTCGTGGCCAGCTACTCCAACACACTGCACACCGCGGGCACCTTCCGCGCCTGGCGACGGATGGCCTCCGAGCAGAAGTGGCTGCGCATCCACAACAGCCAGGAGTGGCCCGACTACTACGACGAGACGAACCGGGAGGACCTGCGCCGGTTCTTCGACCGCTTCCTCAAGGAGGAGGACAACGGATGGGAGCGGACCCCACGGGTGCGCTACTCCCTTCTCGACCTTCAAGGCGGCGATCAGGTGGACATCCCCGCCGACCGGTTCCCGCCGGCGGAGGTCACCTCGACGAAGTACTACCTCGACGGCCGTTCGCGGA
Source organism: Streptomyces sp. NPDC006643 (assembly GCF_042870175.1). Lineage (NCBI taxonomy): Bacteria > Bacillati > Actinomycetota > Actinomycetes > Kitasatosporales > Streptomycetaceae > Streptomyces > Streptomyces sp. NPDC006643. The sequence continues at coordinate 324,375 of NZ_JBIAHA010000004.1, forward strand.
CCCTGACCACGGCAGTGCCACCCGTCGAGGCGACGGCCGGCTACGTCGTGAGGTCCAATCCCGACACGGTGTCGTTCGTGACACGCTTCGACCAGGAGACCGTGCTGGTCGGATATCCGAAGGCACATCTGTGGGTGGAGGCCGACGGTGCGGACGACATGGACCTCTTCCTGCTGGTGCAGAAACTCGACGCCCACGGCACGCCTCTCCAGCAGTTCACCGTGCCCAACCAGGGCGCCCTGGTTCACGACGTCACCGAACGCGGCGCCTCGATCCTGCGCTACAAAGGCACGGACGGACGGCTGCGCGTCTCGATGCGCCACCTGGACGAGGAGCTGTCGACCCAGGATGTCCCCGCTCACAGCTTCGACCGGGCCGAGAAGCTCTCCCCCGGCGAGGTCGTCGACGTCGAGATCGACCTGCTCCCGGTCGGGCTCGCCTTCCACCAGGGCGAACAGCTCCGCCTCGTCATCAGTGGCCGGTCTCTCCTGGGCACGATGATGCCCGGAATCCGGGAGTACACCCCCGCCAACCGCGGACGGCACATCATCCACACCGGCGGCGAGCACGCCTCGTACCTGCAGCTTCCCGTCAAGCCGGCGTAGGGCGCGCCGTCCGCACCCGGCGACTACCGGCCCGGCCGGCGGAAGGGGCTCACCCCTGATGAATGACGGCAGACCGTATGCCCTATCGGACGGCCGCCGATGCCAGTGCTCTGCGGACGCGGACGGGTTCGTAGGTGGGTGAGGACATCGAGAGCACCACGAGGGCTGTACGGCCGAGGTGGGCCGCCAGCAGTTTGGCCGCGCCGCCCGCGTCACCCGCCTGCACGGCCTCGGCAATCGTGTGGTGCTGCTCGCTCGTGTCCGCCTGCCACTCCAGCGGCTTCCACGAGACGAAGGCGAGGCGGTAACGCGTGGCGTGGTCCGACAGCAGGGCCATCTCCCGTTCCATCCGCGGACCGGAGGGGTGGACCAGAGCACGGTGAAACTGCTCGTGCGGGCACCGCCACTTCTCGAAGTCCCCCGTACGTGCCGTGTCGTCCATCTCCTTGAGCAGCCGGCCGATGCGGAGCAGGTGGTCCTCGGTCATTCGCGGTACGGCAATCTCGATCGCCAGCGCTTCCAGGCTGATGCGCATGGCGTACAGCTCGTCGAGATCCTCGTCGCTGAATTCAGCCACCCGTGCCCGGTGCTGGGACTCCTGCCGGATGAAGCCCTCACGCTGGAGAATGCGGAGCGCTTCGCGCAGCGGGCCGCGGCTCACCCCGAGCTGCCGCGCCAGCTCAACCTGCGAGAGCACGTCGCCGGCGCGCAGTTCCCCTCGCATGATCGCGCCTCGCAAGGCGTGATGAGCCCTGCTCATTTCATCGGGATGGGCGACTTTCTCCACCACCTCGGCTGACTCCACTGTCGTCGCACACCGGCCTTCCGCGCGTTTCCCCACCAGCATCCTGGCGGTGCCTCCGTACGCACAGCCCGGACGAGCTGCACGTAACACCGTAGCCGACACCTCTGGCCAGTCTGCCGACACTTTGCGGGGCGGTCGAACTCTGCACGGGCAGCACTCCCGGCCCGAAGCCCGCCACCACCTGCGCTCAGCAGCCGTGCGCAGCAGGAGCCGACATGAAATGTTGACACTCTGCGGGGTCGGATGGACTCGATCATGGGCCGCGGCAGATCTTCCGGCCCGCTTGAGGCGGTGGGAGGGCTCCTCCTCCGCAGCTCCGCGGTCCTGGTGGCATGCCGGTCACGACGCGGCACGACGACGGGGAAGCCACGTACCCGGTTTCCCCGCCGTCGTGCCGCCGATCGGTCGCCCGCAGCGTTGAACACCTGGTTCTCGGCAAGGGCGACCGCTCGATCCTCCGCCGTTACACCCGCTCCTGGTACGTGGCCGCCATGCCGGCGAATCGCTGGTCGTTACTCACAACGGAGTTGCGGACGGCGCCCAGCCTTTCCACCTCGACCTCGACGGTGTCTCCCGGCTGGAGCAGCCGCGGAGGTTTTCTGCCGTAGCCGACGCCGGCCGGAGTGCCGGTCGCGAGGAGGTCGCCGGGGCGCAGGGTCATGGTGTGGGAGATCAGGGACAGCGTCTGGCCTACCGAGTAGATCATCTGGTCGGTGCGTGCGTCCTGGACGGTCTCGCCGTTGACGCGGGTGCGCAGCCGTAGGCCCCGGCTCAGGTCGCCGACCTCCGCGGCCGGCACCAGGGGGCCCAGAGGGCCTGAGCGGTCCCCGTTCTTGCCAAGGGTCCACTGGGAGGTGAGCTTCTGCGCCCTGCGCGAGGTCAGGTCGTTGAAGGCGGAGTAGCCGATCACAGCGGCCAGGGCCTCCTCCGGGGAAGCGTCGACGAGCTGGGAGCCCACCCAGGCGACAACCTCGCCCTCCCAGTCCAGTCCCTCCTCGTTGGAAGGGACGGGGACCTCCGCCCCGTCCACGGTCAGTGACCGCGGCCACCGCGCGAACAGCGTGGGGTGGGCCGGCAGTTCTTGGTCACGGTAACTGCCCTCGGCCACGTGCTGCTGGTAGTTGAGCCCGATGCACAGCACGCGCGCGTCGGGGAGAACCGGGGGGACCTGCTCGACCGCGGCGACGGCGAGCGTCGGTCCGCACGGGGGTCGGGAAAGCCAGCCTGTCGGGTCGGCCCAGAAGGTGGCGAGCGACTCGATGACGGTGACGTGGTCACCCTGTTCGGCCAGGACGGCGACCTCCACGTCAGAACCGGCGTCCGGTCGCCTGATGCCCACTATTCTCACTTGCTTTTCCCTTCCTGGGTTTCGGGGCCCGGGCCCCGAAGCGTGTCCTGATCACCGAACTGCGGGGATCCGCCCACAACGGCCTTGTTTTCAGCCGGTGTTGTCCGCACCGGGCGGAGTGTGGCTGTGCGTGAGGTGGTGTTGCATCAGCAGGTCCGAGGCGAAGTCGTTGGACGGGTCGCGCCACACGCTGTGCACGTGGTTGGCGTCGTCCTCCGCGTTGTCGAACTCGACGAGGGTGGCCGGGCCCTGGATACGGAAGTAGTGCGGCTGGTCGATGCTCGTGCCGCCCGCCCAGGCGAAGTGCAGGTCCTTCACGCCGCCGGCGGCCTCGATGCGGTCCATCTCGTAGCCGACCAGACCCGGCCTCGCCCGCTCCACGAACCGGGCGAGCAGGTCGTCGAAGTGGCGGCGTTGTGCCTCGGAGAGGTCGTCGGCGCGGATGCCGCGCGGGTGAGCACGGAAGTAGGCCAGGGCCCTGCGGTCCTCGTCGGTGATCATCGCGTCGCGGCGACCGACTCCGTGGTAGGCGGGATACTCGACATCACCGACGGTCGCGACCGTGCGCGTGACAAAGTCCGCCGGTGGCCTGGTGTGGATGACCGCCACTCTCCGCTGGGCGGCGGTGAGGCTGTCCAGCAGGGCGAAGGCGGTGTCCTCCTCCTCACCAAGGATCCGGAAGGGCCCGAAGCGGGCGGGCTCTGCGCCGAGCAGAAACGGTGTGGCGCTGACCAGGTCGCCCTCGACAACGGTGATGTTGAGAGACAGATGGTGACCGATCAGCCGCCAGCCCCAGGTGGCGTCCGGCTGCGGCTGTCCGAAGAAGGAGAGGAAGTAGCCCCGGGCATCGCGCAGGGAGGCCGCCACATGGCCGAACACGGGCAGATTCAGCTCGCGGAGCACATGCTCGTTGGCCATGACCTGGACCACGCGGGCATAGGCCGGGATCGACATCGACTCGGCGATCAGCCGGTGCGCCAACACCTCTTGATGGCGTTCGAGTTCGCCGAGCGGCAGGCCGTGCCTGCCGGACTCGGGAAGGAAGTTCCAGTGGGTCCGGCCGGGATCCGTGTGGGGCAGCAGGACTCGCTCACGCTGACCCGCGCTCAGCGCGTCGAACAGCCCCATCGCCGCGAAAGTGACCGCCGTCGCGTCGAAGGAGCCGCCCGGCAGCGCGCGGTGCTCGTGCGGGAGTTCACCGCCGGGATGCGGATGCGGTGTCGCCGTCATGGTCTTCCCTGCCTTTCTGTGTTCGTCGGCCCCGGGATGTCGGCCGAGGCCCTGGCCGTGGGCGCCGGCCCACCCCCGGCGCCGTGGTTCAGCGGTGGGCCGTCTCGTAGCGGTACGGACCGAGGGACAGGAACAGAGTGGCGCAGACCAGGCACAGGACGGCCAAGGTGAGCATCGCCGGGGTGTAGGAGCCGTAGGTGTCGCGGACGACGCCCACCGCGGATGCGGCGATTGCCCCGCCGATCTGGAACACGGAGAACGTGATGCCGTAGACCTTGCCGTAGGACAGCCGTCCGAAGTGCCGCGGGACGAGGTAGCTGAGGACATCGAATTCGGCGCCGATCAGCATCCCGGCCAGCGCTGCAGCGAGGATGCCGGTCAGCACACTCGGTCCCGCCGCGAACAGCAGGAGGGCGACGATGCCACCGGCCAGGTTGACGCCCATGACCAGGGATGCCGCGAAATGGTCGAGCAGCCAGCCGGTGGCGATCCTGGCCACGATGAGCGCCACTCCCAGGGCGACAGGCACCAGATTGGCGACGTTCTCCGGAACGCCGGCGTCGAGCAACAGCGGGATCTGGTAGACCGTCACCGAGGAACCGACCATCCCGAGCAGCAGGAACGCGGCCAGGATCAGCCAGAACGGCCGTCTGGCCGCCGCGACGGTCAGCAAGTCGCCGTCGGTCGTGACACCCGTCTTGCGCGGGGTCGGCTCGGCGAGGAGGAAGTAGGCGACCGGGAAAGCGATGAGCGCGATCGCCCCCAGCCCGACGAACGCCACCCGCCAGCCGAACGCCCCGATCAGACCGGCGGTGAGGACGGGGACGACGACCGTGCCGACACCGATGCCGGAGTTGGCGACCCCCAGTGCGAATCCGAGCCGGTGCTCGAACCAGCCCGCCGTGAGCCGGAGGTACGACACCGGCCACAGACCGAGGCCGCACAGCGGGACGAGCGCCCAGGCCAGATAGAACACCGACAGTCTGTCGGGCAGGAAGTACATCGCCATCAACGAGAGTCCGAAGACGGGGGAACTGCACAGGATCAGGCGGCGGCCACCGTACCGGTCGACCAGGTACCCCTGCACGGGCGAGATGATCACGATGGTGATGCTCAGGAGGGAGGCCGCCATGCCGATGGCGGGGACTCCCCAGCCGAACTCCCGGTCCAGAGGTGTGATGAACGCCCCGAACGCCATGACCGTGAGCACGCTGGGGCCGACGGTGAGCCCCAGCGCGGACGCCACCGCCGTACGCCAGCCCGCCGCCGCTGGGGCGGGGGCGTCCTCGACCGTGTCGGGGAGCAGGTCAAACCTGTCCGTGGTCACGCGGGCTCTCCTCTTCGGAAGGTCGGATGGGGATATGGGCGGTGCCGCGCTTCGGCCGGCGGGCCTGTCACCGGTTGTCGGGGCCCGGCCGCAGCGCCTGGTGCAGGCGGGAGACGAAGCGGGGAATGTCGGTGTGCCGACCGGCCGTGAAGACGTAGAAGTCCGGCCGGGCGAGAAACGCCTCACAGTCGTACTCGCTGAACCAGCGCTCGTAGACGCCGTCGAGGTCCTTGACGGCGCCCCGGCCGGACACGTCGGCGGCCACGCCGCCGATCCGCCGGAACCAGGACCTCTCCGGCTCGCTCAGCGCGTCGGTAGGGTCTCCGCGTCGGCTGATCAGCTGCCACCCGCCGCCGACGATGTCGTCGAACAGGCCCTCCTGACCGGCTGTTCGTACCCGCCCCTGCGGGGCAAGCCGTCCGTCGGCGTCCTGGCGGAAGGCCGTCAGCGACGGCGCGCCCAGCCGGGGGTGGGGAGGCGTGCGGGTGGCGGCCTCGGGATCGCCGGCCCGCCTGCGCATCTCGGCGTCGCGGGCAGCCGCCTTGTCCGTGTCGAGTTCGCAGATGACACGGCCGGCAGCCACGGCCTCGTCGATGATCTCCCGGACGTGTCCGGCGCGTTCGGGACCGTAGGTGTCGAGCAAGGCCGGCGCGGCCAGTGCCCGGTGCACCATGCCGAGGCGCCAGCTGAGCGCCCGAGCGTCACGCAGCCCCGCGCAGAGCCCTTGCCCGAGGAAGGGCGGCATGAGGTGGGCCGCGTCGCCGGCGAGGAAGACGTTGCCCTCGCGCCAACTCCGCGCCCACCGGCCCCGGAAGGTGTAGACGGCGTGCCTCTCCAGCCGGGCGGTCCGCGGTGTCACACCCCAGGGGGCCATGAGCCGCCACGCCGTGCTCTCCCGGCCCAGCTCCTCGGCGGTGATGTCTTCGCGGCGCATGAACTCGAACCGGCGTCGTCCGGGGCCGCTGTTGACGGCGGTGGCGGGCTGCCGCGGATCGCAGTACTGGGTGACGAAGGCGCTCCACTTCTCCTCGACCAGAGGCTGGTAGTCGACCACCAGCCAGTCGGCCTCGAATCCGGAGTCGCCGACATCGATGGCGAGGTGCGCGCGCACGGCGCTGCGGGCGCCGTCCGCGCCGATCAGCCACCGCGAACGGACCTCGACGGCCTCGGACGGCCGTTCGGTGGGGGCCAGGTACGCGGTGACTCCCCCGTCGTCCTGGTCCAGGGAGTGGAAGGTCCACCCGCGGTGCACGCTCACCCCGGGGGTGGCGGCGGCCAGCCGCTCCAGGACGGCCTCCAGGTCGGGCTGGTAGAAGCCGTTGGTATTGGCCCACCCCGACTCGGCGATCCGGTTCCAGTCGATGGCCTGTAGAAGTTCGCCTTCGCCGTTGCGGAACTCATACCCGCCGCGTTCGCCCCGGGAGGGCTCGAACAGGTCGGCGTGGTCGTCCATGAGCCCGGCGGCCTGGAGGATACGCAGGGCCTCGTGGTCGATCGTGCAGGCCCTCGGCAGCGGATAGGGCCGGGGCCGGCGCTCCACGACGGCCACCCGTAGGCCGGAGCGGCCGAGGAAGACGGCGGTGAGCAGGCCGACGGGTCCGCCGCCGACGACAGTGCAGTCGACCGCGGACCGGGGGGCATCGACGGACGCGGGCGGTGCTGGGGTGCTCATGCTTCCGGCTCCTGGGTTCCTACGTGGTCCGTGACCGCCGCCGGGCCGGCGGAGGGCCGGGGGCGACCGGTGTCGGCGGGCAGGATCACGCACTTGACGTGCGGCGAGGTCGCCTGCGTGCGCCAGGCCGACGGAAGGTCCTCAAGGGGGAAAGTCCGCACGTCCACCCTCAGTTCGTCGCGGGACAGGGCGGCCCACAACCAGGCAAGAGCCTCCCGCTTGGCGTGCAGCGGAGTGTGCAGGCCGGCGAACCCGGACAGCGTGAGTTGCTTGCCGCGCAGCAGTCCGGCCGGTATCCGCGCGGTCGCTCCGGCCGGGTTCCCCACGTTGACGACCCGTGCGCGGGGTGCGCACACCCGCAGGGCCGCTTCCAGCGGCGCCCCGTACACAGCGTCGAGGACGACGTCCACCGGGCCCGCGGCGGCCAGCAGCCGCGCCGCCAGCTCTTCGGTGTCCTCGTCGGCGCGCAGGTCTACGACGGCGTCCGCGCCGAGGCCGAGCAGGCGCCGAAGCGCCTGGCGTTCGCGTGCGACGCCGACCACCCGGCCCGCTCCCCAGCGGTGCGCCACCTGCACGGCGAGCTGACCGACCGCACCCGTCGCCCCCAGCACCAGGACGGTCTGCCCGGGGCGCAGGGCGGCGTCCTCGACCAGCGGCATGAACGCCGCCGTGCCGGAATTGCCGACGGCGGCCGCCGACACCGGATCGACGCCCTCGGGCAGCGGCAGCAGATCCTGGTCGGCGACGAGGACCTGGGCGGCGAAGCTGCCGGGGGCGGCCGGCGAGGCGTGACACTGGGCGTAGACCAAGGAGCCGGTCGCGTGGTGGTCGGAGTCGAGCACCACTCCCACACACTCGCTGCCAGGGACGTACGGGGCCTCATGACGGGCCGAGTGAAACGTCCCCGACGCAATGACGAGGTCGAGGGGGTTGAGCGGCGCCGCGACCACGGCCAAGAGAGTGTTCCCGGGTGTGCGCGGCGGCAGTGCGAGCGGGCCCAGCCGCGGTTCGGCGCCGGGGGCGTCGACGATCGCGGCCAGGACCTCGTGGGTCGCATCGGACGGCCGGTGGAGCTCGGGGCCGGGCCGGGTCGGGTGGTGCTGGGGAACGTCGTCCTGGGCGTGCATGGTCACCTCCTTCACGTTGGTTCCGCTACGAGCGTCGTTCGAGGACGCTGGTCGACGCCGGTCCGAGGTCCACGCCGCACAGCGACCGGCCGAGGTTCTCCATCCAGGTGTCGACGTTGTGGGCGGCGTGCAGGCTGCCGGCGCGGCAGTTGCGGGCGATCAGCTGGAGCGGCTGCCGCTTGGCCATCGCCGAGGCACCGCACGCGCGAAAGAGCGTCTCGATCGCCGAGGCGCACGCGTCCCACACGTATGCGACATCGGTGTGCATCTGAACGGTCTGGTCCTCGGACAGGTCCACGCCCTGCCTGTCGTACCGGTCCAGCTCTGCTACGGCGGCGTCGGCCACTCGGCCGGCCGCCCGGATCCGGCTGTGGACGCGTCCGACGGTGAGGTGCGTGATCGGGGCGTCGAGCTGGTTCGTGTACGGCGAGTAGGGGATGCTGCGCTTCCCGAGGCCGCCGAGGAACACCTCCATGGCGTGATCGGCCATCCCGAGGGCGACCCCGGTGCCCGTCACCAGGGAGCGGGGCAGGCCGCCGCGTCGCGGTCCGGTGCCCTGCTCGGTCAGCTCGGCGACCCGCGCGGCCAGCCGCTGGGGCGTGCTGAAGCGCTCGTCGGGGACGAAGAGTTCGCCGTCCGTCGCGACGGTCTGGCTGCCGGTGGCGGCCAGACCCATCGCGTCCCAGTCGTCCCGCTCGACGAGCTGGTCCTTGGGCACCAGGACCATGCCGACCTTCGCGTCGTCGGTCTCGTCGTAGAAGACGGCGAGGAACCCGTGGGAAGCGTGGATGCTGCCGGTGGCGAACGGCCACGCGCCCTTGACCAGCCAGCCGCCGTCGGCGCGGCGTGCGGTTCCGGTCATACGGCGGCTGGTGCCGCCGACGGCGAAGGTGCGGTTGCCGGCCCGTACGGGCTCGTACACCGGACGGACCACGTCGTCGGCGAAGGCGGCACCCCACAGGTTGCCGCCCGCGGCAGCCCACACCATCCAGCCGCTCGCCCCGCAGCCCGCTCCGAGCGCGCGGTAGATGTCATGCAGCTCCCGCGTGGTGAAGTCCGCGCCGCCGAACCTCTTCGGCGTGGTCAGGCTGAAGACACCGGCCTCGTCCAGGCGTTCGATGGTCTCCTGGGGGATGCGGCGCTGCCGTTCCGCCTCGGCCTGGTGCTCGCGCAGCCAGGGACGCAGCTTCTCCAGACGGATGACCATCTCCTCGGGCGCCGACGCCGCTGTGGTGCCCATCGCCGTGCTCCTCATGGCTCTCTCCTCGTGCTCGCGCTCTTCTTTCACGGTCGGAATCTCGCGAGGTTCAACCGCTCTTCCGCGGGGCGGAGGGCGCGAAGCGGTCCAAGGTGGTGATGCCGTCGAACTTGTGCGGTTCGCTTCCGGCCATCAGCCGCCCGTAGTTCTCGGAGAGGGCTTCGAGGTTGAGCGCGCCGTGCAGGGTGATGACGCGCGCGTCGCGCCAGGCCCGCTGAATGGGCTCGCTATCCATGATCGCGGTCGAGCCGGAGTTCCGCTGGAGCAACTCGATCGCCTCTGCGCACCATTTGGCGGCATAGGCTGTTTCGACCAGGACCCGGGCGCTGAACAGCTGCATGCAGTCCGGCTCTGCCGGCGTGCCGACGGCGGCGAGCACGCCAAGCCGGTCGGTCTCCTCGGCGTTGGCCCGCGTCATCAGCTTCGCCGACCGGATCTTGGAGTGGACCTCGGCGAGCATCAGGTGGGTCAGGGGCGCGTCCAACTGATCCTTGTACGTGGTGCCGCGGATGGGGCGGCCGGCGGAGCGCTGGAGAAAACGCTCCAGCGCGCCCTCGGCGATACCGATCGACATCCCGGCCATCAGGCTGAACGCCCAGCCGAGCGACGGCGCCTTCCACAGCGAGCCGTTGAGCCCGTTGTCGATCTCCGCGCCGACGATGCGGCGGAAGTCGACACCGCGGTGGTCCGGCACGAAGAGTTCGTCCTCCACGAGCCGCAGGGAGACACTGCCGGTGGCGCGCATCCCGGCGACCTTCCAGTCGTCGAGGAACCGCAGCTGCTCGCGCGGCACCTGGACGCCCACGAGATACGTCCCGTCGCCGTCGTCGGCGATGCAGCCGAGGTTGGTGTACGGGGCCCAGAGCGCGTCGCTGCCGAAGGTCCAGGGCCCGCCGGAGATGATCCAGCCTCCCTCGCACCGCCTGGCCCGCCCCCGTGAGGCCGGGAAGTGGCTCGAACCGGCCACCCGCGGCCCGACCCACGGACGGCCGTAAACCTCTTCGACGACGCGGGGGCCCGAACCAGCCGGGATCCAGTTCGTCGAGGCGCCGACCCACACGGTCCAGCCGCTTGAGCCGTCCCACTTCGAGACCTCGGAGACCACGTCCAGCTGCTGACGCACGCTCAGTTCGTGACCGCCGAATTCGGCGGGGCTGCCGATGGCGAAGGCGCCGGTGGCGTCCAGGTCGGCAATGGTTTCGTCCGAGTGGCGGCCCGCGCGTTCCGCCTCCAGCGCGCGCTCGCGCAAGGTGGGTCCGAGTTCCCGGACCTTGTGAAGAATCGTCGTCAAGATCGCCGACGTGTCCTGGGTCGCAGCCATTCTGGTCATCTCCTGGTGTCGTGCAGGTGGATCCGCAGCTGCCGTGGCACGGTCGGCGGTCATGGCCGAGGCACGATCGGCAGTTGGATGTAACTCGGGTGTGCGGGGCCGGTGTGGATCCCGTTCGTCGCACCGGCGTGGTAGGTCTCGTCGTAGGCGCGGACGGGCAGGCCGTCGGGGGCGTAGGGCTGCGCGTCGATCCGCAGACGGCAGCCCGCGCGGATCAGCGCGCTGCTGGGGTTGAGGCCGACCTCGATCGGGACCACCGCGCCGCTCACCAGCGGCTGATGGTCCGTCTCGGCGTGCGTGTGGACGGGCCAGTACTCCGTCGACCTCGATGCGTCGAGGGCGCGGTGCGACACCTTCAGCCAGCCGTGCCCCACCGGATGGATGTGGTGCGGGTCGATCGGGTGGACCAGGGACTCGTAGCGGATCTCCCGGTCCTGCTCGTCCAGTACTCGCAAGGACACGAACAGATCCATGTCGCTGCTCGTCGACGACACCCACAGGCCGACCTTCATGTAGCCGACGAGCACCAGGTCTTCGGTCAGCGGGTCGCTGACGAACGAGACACCGGTCGACCAGCGCGGTGTGCCGCCGACCGGCCCGGCCGGCGAGCCGGTGTCACGCCCCAGGTCGAGATGGGCGCTGTAATGAGCGTCGCTCTCCACGGACGGGGCGTCCTCGCTGATACGCAGAAAGTCCTCACGCCGTCCGTCTCCGGCCCAGTCGGAGGGGCGGGCGTCCAGGTACCAGCGCCGGTACTCGGTCCGCGCGGGCGGCCACTGGTGATCCTCCAGGAGATAGTGGGCACCGTCGCCGGTCCTGACCTGGATGCGGACCGGCGCCTCGTCCATGACCCCGTTGTCGGCGCCCTTGAGCCAGTGGTCGAAGAAGCGCACGTGCTCCGCGATCGTGGATTCCTTGTAGCAGTGCGGGAACCACGCGTCGACGAAATCGAAGCGTTTCCCCTTCGCGCCGGTCGAGCGGAGATATGTCTCGCTGCTGCCGAGCTGGTGGATGGTGGCGCCGGTCTGTGGGCCGACGATCCACACCGGTGCCGTCGCCTTCTCGATCTCGGGGACCATGAAGATCGATCCCTGCGGGCCGTAGGCCGCCGGGTCGTTGAATGGCGTGGCCAGCACGCGGGCCATCCAGTCGGTTTCCGGGCGCACGTCACCGCAGAAGTTGTTGCCGGACCAGCTCTTCCACCACCAGTTCCAGAAACCCGCTCCGAAGAGGCCGCCGCCGTACAGGGCCTCGTTGTAGATGTCGGAGTCCGTGCCGAGGGCGATCATCGCCTTGAGATGGGGCGGTCGCAGACTCGCGACGTTGTGCTGCGTCATGGCCAGGTAGGACATGCCCCACAGGCCGACGTTGCCGTTGGACCAGGGCTGGGTTCCGGCCCACTCGATCGCGTCGTGGTAGTCGTACGCCTCCTGAGTGCTCAGGGGCGCCTGCACGCCCGGACTGCTTCCGACACCACGGCCGTCGACCCGGACGCACACATAGCCGTGGGGAACCCAGACCGCCGAGTCCACGCTCTCGTGGTTCTCGTACTGAAGGCCGTCCGGGTTGCCGGAGAAGAACCGGTCCTCCAGTTCTTCCTTCTCCCGTGCGTCCTGCTCGTCGCAGATGCACTCGTGGTGGAACGCCTTGCCGTAGAACCCCTTGTTCATGACGACCGGATGCCGGCCGTCGTCGGCCGGGCGGAAAACGTCGGCGTTGACATAGGACCCGTCGCGCAGCGGGATCCTGACGTCCGTCTCCTTGATGATTCCGCGGATGTCCCGCCGCAAGGTGTTGCGGGCGGCTGCGGCGCCGCGCAACGTGCGGGGACGGTTCGCCGTGAACGCGCCCGGTGTCACGTCGAGTTTCGCCAGGAGGGCGGTGACCTGCGGGTCCTCGGCGAAGCGGTCGATGGCCGAGGGGCCGCCCGCGGGCTGGTCGAAGGAGAGGACCATCGGTTCGATGACGTCGTGCACGACGGGGGCGATCGTGATGCCCGTCCCGACGTCGCCTTCCCGGTCCAGCGACTGCACCAGGCGGGCGAGGTTGGTGACGATCGGGTCGTGCAGCCGCTCGATCTTCCCGTCCACACGGGGAACGAGCTGTGCCAGATTGACGCGTGGCGCGCCGGGGACCGCTCCGAGAACCAGCCCCCCCACCCGGAAGGTGACCGCCTCACCTGGCCTGTACCGGAACTCGCCGCGCCCGTTGGTGACGCCGGACGTCGTGGGTGTCCGGTACACGAGGCCCGCGACCGGGCCGGCGAAGACACCGGTGGCGGCGGCGCCCGTCGGCAGGTCCGTCTCGGGGATACTCATCGAATCTCACTCCCGTACGTCGTCGTCAGGATCTGGGTGGTGACTCGGCCGACCGGTCCGGCCGTTTCCTGGTGCGCCAACGGGCACACCGAGACTGGTGGCGTGCGGCGCGCGGGCGGTCAGACGCCGGCGAGGCGCCGGAAGCGGCTGGCGTGGAAGACGAGCGGTGAGGCGTCCGGAGCGGCACTGAGACCGTGCACGTGCAGCAGCACGATGTCGTGGTCCCCGCAGGTGACTTCCTCGCGGATCGTGCAGTCCAGCCACAGCGTGGCGTTGTGGACGAAGACCGCACCGTCGTCGGAGGCGAACCAGTCCACTCCGGCGAACCTGTCCCCCTCCTTGCTCGCCAGCCGTGCGCAGACCTCTCCCTGCTCCTCGGCAAGGACGCTCAGTCCAAGTCGAGGCATTTCCCGCAGTTTCGGCCAGGTCCGGGAGGTGTGTTGGATGCACACCGACACCAGGGGCGGCTCCATCGACACGGACGTGAAGGAGCTGGCGGCCAGTCCCGTGGGCTCTTCGTCGCCGGCCGCACACACCGCGGTGACTCCGGATGGAAAGCATCCGAAGGCCCGTCGCAGCTGATCCGCGGCCGTCACCGGCTCGATACCTCTCAACGCAACCTCCCTGTCGGTCCCCGCCCGGCATGTCCGGCCGGCGTGGACGAATGCGCCCGGCCAGTCCCGGACGTCGTGCGCGTGACGTTGTTCGATCTCGGTCTGCGAATGGTCAGGACGGCACCTCCACCGGGCCGGCCCGCAGCCAGTCCCGCACCGCCTCGCCGTCGGCGCCGAGCCCTGGGGGCGCGCGGTGATCGACACGGGTCGTCTCCGTCTCGGCCCCCGCGGGGTCGACGGAGAAGGTCCGCAGAGCCGACCCCGGCAGTGTGATCGTCCCCAGTCCCTGGTGCTCGACATCGACCAGGAGGCGCTGCGATCGGGTCTGCTCCCAGGTGTAGACCTCATCCAGGCCCCGGACCCGGCCGGCGGGAATGTGGGCCCCGGCGAGCCGTCGCAGCAGTTCGTCCGGCCCGTGCTGGGCGAAGACGTCTTCGAGCAGCTTGGTGAGAGTGTCCTGGTGAGCCAGTCGGTCGGCGTTCGTCGCGTAGCGCGGATCGTCGGCCGCGAGCCCGAACTCGGCGCACAGCCGGTGCCACATGGCGTCGTTTCCGCAGGCGATCTGCACGCTTCCGCCCGAGCAGCGGAACAGTCCGTAAGGGGCGATGGTCGGATGCTGGTTGCCCTGTGCGGAACCGACTTCTCCGGCGACGGTCCAGCGTGTCCCCTGGAAGGCGTGGGCCGCTACAACCGAGGCGAGCAGCGATGTGCGCACGATCTGCCCCTGACCGGTACGGTCACGTTCGCGCAACGCGGCGAGGATGCCGAAGGCGCCGTTCATGCCGGCCAGCAGGTCGGCGATGGGCACACCGACGCGCTGCGGATGGTCGGGGTCCGGCCCGGTCAGGGACATCAGTCCCGCCTCCCCCTGTGCGATCTGGTCGTACCCCGGGCGGTGGGCCTCAGGTCCGTCGTGGCCGAATCCGCTGATCGACAGGATCACCAGACGCGGGTTGAGGCGCATCAGCTCTTCGGTGCCGAAACCGAGCCTGCGCAGTGAGCCGGGCTTGTAGTTCTCCATCAGAACGTCGGCCCGCCGGACGAGTCCCGCCAGCACCTGCGCGTCGTCGGCACGCTTCAGGTCGAGGGTGATCGACTCCTTGTTCCGGTTGCAGGACAGGAAGTACGTCGACGCCGTCGTGCCGTCGGCGCCCCGGACGAACGGCGGCCCCCAGGACCGGGTGTCGTCCCCGGCCGGGCTCTCGACTTTGATGACTCGGGCCCCGAGGTCACCGAGCATCATCCCCGCCTGTGGTCCCGCGAGAGCGCGGGTGAGGTCGATCACGAGCAGGCCGTGGAGCGCCCCGGTCATGACCGCCCCTCCACCGGGGCCGGCGGCACGGCGGCCGGGTTGGGCCGGATCACCAGCATGGCCGCAGGCAGATTCGTGCGGTTCTCAACGGCACGCGGTGTCCCGGCCGTGATCCGCGCCGAGTCGAGGGCGCCCAGGTCGTGAGAAGTGCCGTCGGCGTCGAGCAGGGTGAGGGTGCCGTTGAGCACGACGTAGACCGTCTCCGCCGGTACGGGCGTCAGGTCCGCGCCCCCACCGGGCAGATAGTGCGACAGGGCTACCGTGACGGCACCGCCGTAGTGCCCGCCACCGAAGAGATGGAGAGGCCCGACCCCGTGGTGGTCCACGGGGTGAAATGGCTGGGCCTGCGAGAGCTTGCTGACTTCTATCGACACGGTCGTGGTACTCGATTCTGGCTGGGCGGCAGGGCGTACGCCCGGACTGGCGGACGGCAGCGGTGGACAACGGACGAAGGCCGAAGGACGGGGCCCGCGGTACCGGTGAAGTCCGGCACAGGACCTCGCGACGGGATGATGACGAGGACGGCCGGAGCGCAGCGGCTTCTGGTACGGCCGCTGACACGGCTCGGCCCCGCCTGCCGTCGATGAGCCGTCCCTGGCCCTACCGGCTGTGGGAGGCCGCGAACCTCACGATACGAGCCTCGCTGAAGATGTCAACATTTTGATCGGCATCTCTTGTGGATGCTGCACCTATTCCCTGGCGATGGACCGTGAATACAGGGCGAACCACCCCGAAAGACATCCAGGCTCTGCACCACCACCGCAAAAGTGTTGACATATTTGATGCGCTTCGTAGGGTGAGGCAACACGCTCGCAACATCGCCCGCGAGGTCACCGGCCGAGTCGCCCGGGGGACCGAGAGCGCAGCCGTGGGCCAAGGCGCCGCGTGCGTCACTTCATCCCTATTCCTTGGACGAGGAGCACAGGCATGGCAGTCGAACATGACAAGGCGGAGATCCTTGAGATCCTCAATCTCTACGGTCTCGCGCTCGACGCGCGCCAGTGGGACCTGTTCGACCGCGTTTTCGCGCAGGACGTGATCGCGGAGTTCGGTCCTGCCGGGGCGGCATGGAAGGGGCTCGACACCTTCAAAAGCTCCTTCGCCGAATTTCACGACCGCCTCGACGGCCATCAGCACACGATGATGGGTCAGTTGGTGCACGTGAACGGCGACACGGCGAATGCCTTCAGCTACGGCAACTGGCTGCTGATCCGCGCAGCCGCCGAGGGCGGGCCGACCTGGCTGGGAACGGGCTGGTACGACGACGAGCTGGTGCGCGGCGACAGCGGCTGGCGTATCAAGCGGCGGGTCTGCCGGCTGATGTCCTGGTCGGGCAACCCGTCGGTGCCTGAGCAGCATCGCGAGCACAACCCGGACATGAACCTCAACGTGCTGCACGAGCACGCCGAGGAGGGGCGGATCGCGTTCCTGAAGGCCATCGCGGCGTCGTGAGCACCCCTCAGCAGCCGCCGGGGCCGGCGGCCTTGCCACCACCACGTCCAGCGCACCGCGTGAGGACCTCCATGACAGTCCCGCATGACGACGGGCTCTCGCTCGCCGACGAATTCCCCCACGCGACCCGGGAGCAGTGGCAGCACCTGGCCGCGGGCGCCCTGCGCAGGTCGGGCCGCGAGATCTCGGCCGACGACGCGGAGGCGGCCCTGTCCACCCCGCTGGAGGACGGGCTGTACGCGAGACCCCTGTACACGGCACGCGAAGCGGCGGCCGATACCGGCCCGCCCGGTTTCCCGCCTTTCGTGCGCGGGGCCCGGCCGGAGGGGAATACCGCCGCCGGGTGGGACCTGCGCCAGCGGCACGCTGCCGCCGACCAGGGGAGCGTCCTGACGGACCTGGAGAACGGTGTCACCTCCTTGTGGCTGGTCATCGGCGACGGCGGTATCCCCGTCTCCTGTCTCGACCAGGTCCTGGAAGGTGTCCACCTCGACCTGGCGCCCGTCGTCCTCGACGCCGGCGACGACACCGAGGTGGCCGCCGAGGCGCTGCTGTGTCTGTACGAGGAGCGCGGCGTCGCCCGGACGGCGGCGCGCGGGAACCTGGGCGCCGATCCGCTCGGGCTGGAGGCCCGGACGGGACGCGCATCGGACCTCGCGCCGGCGGTGGGCCTCGCCGTCCGGTGCGCCGAGCACTACCCGGTGCTTCGGGCGCTGACCGTCGACGCGATGGCCTATCACGAGGCCGGCGGCTCGGCCGCGCAAGAGCTGGGCTGCGCCCTGGCGACCGGTGTCAGCTATCTACGGGACCTCACCCGAGCCGGTCTGAGCGTCCAACAGGCTTGTGGCCAGCTGGAGTTCAGATACGCGGCGACCGCCGACCAGTTCCTCACCATCGCCAAACTCCGTGCCGCGCGCCGGCTGTGGGCGCGGGTCGCCGAGCTGTGCGGGGCACCGGAAGCCGGCGCGCAGCTCCAGCACGCGGTGACCTCGCCGGTGATGATGACGCGCCGCGACCCGTGGGTGAACATGCTGCGCACCACCATCGCCACCCTCGCCGCCGGGCTGGGCGGTGCCGGCTCCGTGACCGTGCTGCCCTTCGACGACGCGCTCGGACAGCCCGACGCGTTCTCCCGCCGGATCGCCCGCAACACCTCCGCCATCCTGGCCGAGGAGTCACATCTGGCCCGAGTGATCGATCCTGCGGGCGGCTCCTGGTATGTGGAACGGCTGACGGAGGAACTCGCCCAGCAGGGCTGGCGGTTCTTCCAGGAGATCGAGCGCGTGGGCGGTCAGACGGCGGCCCTGCGGTCCGGCATGCTCCCGCAACGACTGGCCGAGACCTGGTCCACGCGCGGCGAACAGCTCGCGAAGGGCCGCGAACCGATCACCGGGGTCAGCGAGTTCCCCGACCTGGCGGAGAAGCCGCTCGTACGAACACCCGCCCCTACCGCGCACACCGGCGGCCTCCCCCGGGTCCGGCGGGACGAGGCGTTCGAGGCGCTGCGGTCCCGCTCCGACACCCATCTGGCCACGACCGGCGCCCGCCCCCGCGTGTTCCTGGCCGCCGTCGGGACAGGCGCGGCGCACACGGCGCGGGTGACCTTCGCGTCCAACTTCTTCCAGTCCGGCGGCATCGAGCCCGTCACCACCGGCACCTTCGAAGACAGCGGAGCACGTGAGGCGTGCCTGTGCTCCAGTGACGCGCTGTACGAGGACCAGGCCGAGGCCGTCGCCGGGCAGTTGCGTGCCGCCGGCGCACAACACGTGTTCCTCGCGGGCCGTCCGGCACGACACGTCGGCATCGACTCGTATGTCTTCGCAGGCTGTGACGCCGTCGCGGTGCTCCGCGCCACACTCGATCGGATGGGAGTGGAGCGATGACCGTCCCGGACTTCTCGGAGATCCCACTGGGCAAGAGCGAGACCGGCGCAAGCCTCGACGACTGGTCCCACGCCGTCAAGGAGGGCACCGGCAGGAGTGACGCCGACCTCGTCTGGAACACTCCCGAGGGCATCGACGTCAAACCGCTGTACACGCCGCAGGATCTCGCGGGCGTCGACTTCCTCGGGACGTACCCCGGAATCGCCCCCTATCTCCGCGGCCCTTACCCGACGATGTACGTCAATCAGCCGTGGACGATCCGTCAGTACGCGGGCTTCTCGACCGCCGAGGAGTCCAACGCGTTCTACCGGCGCAATCTCGC